>CALCTH010000415.1 GCA_937893795.1 uncultured Myxococcales bacterium
GCGCTCGCGACGACGATGGGAGGCGAGGACGACGCGCGCGCGGGCGCGGCCGACGGAGCGCCGGAGCCCGCGGGGAGCGGCACACGCCCCGGCGCCGCGCTCGCACCCGTGCCCGACGTGGCGCCAGAGGCGGTGGAGCGGGTGCGCATCGCCATTCGTACGGAGCCGGCCGGCGCGGCCCTCTTCCTCGACGGCGATCCCATCGCCAACCCCTTCGAGGCCGAGCTGCCCTCGGCCGAGGAGCCCCGGCGCGTCGAGGCGCGCCTCGAGGGCTACACCACGGTGCTCCAGGACGTGGTGCTGAAATACCCGCAGAACCTCACCATCGCGCTCTCCCGCGGCGAGGGGACCGACGACCAACGGGGGGTGTCGGCCATGCAGCGCACGGCCGGCCGGATCCGGCAGGCGGCGACGATGACGGCGATGCGCGCCTCGATGGAGGCGAGCATGACGGCCCAGGCCTCCATGGGCGCCTCCGACGAAGCCCGGCGCATGCTCGAGGCCGCCGAGCGCATGGAGCGCGCCGCGGAGCAGCTGAACCAGACCGCCATGCAGCCGCGCCCGGAGCCGCCGCCGCCCTCGGCCACCAAGCTGAAGCGCGTGAACCTGCTCGGCGACTGACGGCCATCCCTCACCAACGTGGGGATGCTCGTTCACGCGCCCGACGCGCGCGTGGTACGCCTCGCGCCGATGGCGACGCCCGACCTCCCCGACCCCTCCCCCGCCGCCGATGACGCCCCCGCCAGCGACGTGATGTACACGCCGCTCCCCGGCGAGAAGCAGCTCACCCTCCGGGCGGTCGCCGCCGGATGCATGGTGGGCAGCATCGTGAGCTGCACGAACATCTACATCGGGCTGAAGATCGGCTGGACCTTCGGCGCGTCGATCGTGAGCGCGGTGCTGGGCTTCGCCTTCTTCAGCGCCATCGGTAAGCGGCTGAGCGTCCTCGAGACCAACATCACGCAGACGGCGGGCTCCGCGGCGGGCGCGATGGCCTCCGCGGCGGGCCTCGTCGCGGCGATTCCCGCCATGGAGATGCTCGGCTTCGAGCTCGAGGTGTGGCAGCTGATGGCCTGGACGGCGTCCATCGCCTTCCTGGGCGTTTTCTTCGCGGTCCCGCTCCGCCGGCAGATGGTGGAGATCGACAAGCTCCGCTTCCCTACGGGAACGGCCACGGCGGAGACCGTGCTGGCCATGGTCGCCGAAGCGGCGGAGGCCGCGAAGAAGGCGCGGGTGCTGCTCATCACCGGCATCAGCGCGGGGCTCTTCACCCTGGCGAGCTACTTCGTGCCCTTCCTGGAGTCCCCGCCGCTTCACGAGTGGCTCGGCTGGGGCTTCCTGGCGACGGCCGCGGAGTGGGGCTTCACCGTGTATCTCGGCCCGGCGCTCTTCGGCGCAGGCTTCCTCATCGGACCGCGCGTCGCGCTCTCGCTCTTGCTGGGCGCGGTCGTCGCGTGGGGCGTGATCGGACCCGCCGTGAAGAGCGCCGGTTGGGTCGACGGACCCGTGATGAGCTACGCCACCGGCCCGCGCGGGTGGGTCCTGTGGCCCGGCGTGGCGCTGATGGTGAGCGAGGCCCTGACGACGCTCGCGCTCAGCTGGAAGACCTTCGCCCGTGCGCTCCGCGCGCCCACGGCCGTGGGCGATGCGAAGGACGATCCGAACGCCATCCCCAACCGCTGGTGGATGGGCGGTCTGGTCGCAGGCACGGCCTTCGCGGCGGTGATGGCCTGGGCCGTCTTCGACATCGCGCCCTGGCTGACGCTCATCGCGGTTGCGCTCTCGTCCGTGCTCGCCATCGTCGCGGTGCGCTCCGTCGGTGAGACCGACATCAACCCCATCGGGGGCATGGGCAAGGTCACGCAGCTCGTCTACGGCGGCCTCGCGCCGGGGCAGACCGGCACCAACCTGATGACAGCGGCCATCACGGGCGCCGGTGCCAGCCAGGCCGGCGACATGATGCAGGACCTGAAGACGGGCTACCTCCTGGGCGCCTCACCACGGAAGCAGTTCCAGGCGCAGCTCGTCGGCATCTGCGCCGGCATCCTCCTCGTGGTCCCGGCGTACTTCCTCTTCACCGGGGCCTTCGAGCTCGGGAGCGACAAGATGCCGGCTCCCGCCGCGATGGCGTGGAAGGCCATGGCGGAGCTTCTGACGCAGGGCGTGGACGCGCTGCCTCAGGGCGCGGGCATGGCGGTCGTGGTCGCGTGCGCCGTCGGCGTGACGCTCGCGCTGCTCGGGCGCGTGGAGAGCATCAAGGGCCGCGTACCGAGCGGCCTCGCGATGGGCATCGCCTTCATCGTGCCGGCCTACTACTCGCTGGTGATGTTCTACGGGCTCGTCGCCTGGTGGATTTGGAAGCGCCGGGACCCGGAGGGCGTCGCCAAGTACAACTTCGCTCTCGCGAGCGGCCTCGTGGTCGGCGAAGGGTTGATGGGCATGGTGAACGCGGCCCTGAAGCTGCTCGGCGTCTCGCCGCTCTTCGGCAGTTAGCCGGTGCGCGCGGCGCGCGCCCTCACGCTCGGGCTCGCCGTCGCCCTGCTCACGCTGCTCACGCAGGTTGGAGGCGTCCTCCTCCTCGCCTGCTGGTTCGCGGCCCGCCGGAAGCCCGCCCGGGCCCTGGCGCTCTTCGCCATGTCCTACGCAGCGCTCACGGTGCTCGTCCTGCCGCTCGTCGCGCCACGCTTCGGGCGCGTCGCGCTTCCGTGTCGGGCCGCTGGCGAGCTGCCGCTTCGGTCCGCGTCGCTCGGCTTCTGCGCGCTCAACCGCCACTACGTCCGGCCCGAGCTGAGAGCCCGTCTCGAGACGCTCGCGCGGGAGCTCGAGGCGCGTCATCCGGGAAGCGTGGTGCACACGCTCGACGCCGGGTTTCCGCTCGGCGGCCCCTTGCTTCCGCACCTGGGTCACCACGACGGGCGCCTGGTCGACCTGGCGCTCTTCTACGCGGGTGGCGGGCTGCGGTCCGCGGTGGGGTACTTCGCCTTCGAGGGGCCGCAGCCTAGCGATCCGCGGCCCTGTCGGGGACGGGAGGGTGCGTGGCGCTGGGATCTCGAGTGGCTTCAGCCCCTATTTCCTGACCGGGCCGTCGACGAGAAGCGCACGCGCGCCGCGCTTCGGTGGCTGGTGGACGACCCTGCGATCGGCCGGGTGTTCGTGGAACCGCATCTCGCGCGTCGCCTCGGCGTGCGCGGGACGCGCTTCCAGGGATGCCGCGCGGCACGGCACGACGACCACGTGCACGTGGAGCTGGCGCGCTAGCCGTCCTGGCTCGACGGCGCGGGCAGGGGCATGGGACACGGGCACGCAGCCCTGCGGGATCCCGTCAAGGAAACATCCCGGGCCACGATTCCTGCACCCATTCGTCCAGCGTGGGTATAGACTTCCAGTCCATGCGGAGCGGTTGGGGGTGGATCGTGCTCCTGGTGTGGGCCCTCGGGGTCTCGCCGGTGGGGGCGCAAACGGCGGACGGGTCCGCGGAGGCGGGCGCTGCGGCGGGTTCGACACCGGACGCGCGGCTGGCGGAGGCCCAGGAGAGGCTCGAGCGCGGGCGGGGGCTCTTCGACGAAGAGAACTACGACGCCGCGCTCGCGGAGTTCCAGGCCGCCGAGGCGCTCCTCGAGGGGCACCCCGCGCTCTTTCTCGTCCTCTACAACATCGGTCAGACCTACGAGGCGCTCTTTCGCTACGACCAGGCCATGACCTACTACCGGCGCTACCTGGCGGAGGGCGGCGCCGATGAGGACGACGCGCCGACGGTGCGCGCCAAGATCCAGCTCCTCGAGGGCCTGCTCGGCACGGTGCGCATCACGGCGAACATCGAGGCCTACGAGGTCTGGGTGGACGACCAGCTCGTCGGAGAGAACCGCACGGAGATCCTCATCCCCGGCGGCACGCACCTCGTAGAGCTCCGGGCGCCGGGCTACGTGCCGAGCCAGCAAGAGGTGCAGGTGCCGGCGCGGGCCACGCGCGCGCTGAGCTTCGAGCTCGAGGAGCTCGCGGACGAGTACGAGGGCGTGAGCCCGGGCTACTTCTGGGCCAGCGTGGGGCTGAGCGCGGCCGCGCTCACGGCCGGCGGCTTCTTCGGGATCCGGGCGCTCCGCGAGCGCAACGCGGTAGACGATTGCTTCGCCGCCAACATGGGCAACCAGCTCGTCTGCAACGCCGGGCCCCGGCGCGACGACATCGCGAACGACGCGCGGAACGCCGACATCATGTTCGCCATCGGCGCCGGCTTCGCGGCGGGCGCGGCGATCTTCGCCGACAACACAAACAGGAAGGGGGAGCAGCCGGAGGGGGAGGACGACCACGAGGCCGCCTTCGTCGACGACGACCACCTTCGTCGACTTCGG
>CALCTH010000416.1 GCA_937893795.1 uncultured Myxococcales bacterium
GGTGCTGCCGCCGGCGGTCGCGCGAGAGCGCCAGCGTGCGCTCCTCGAGGACCCCGCGTGGCCCGTACGCCTCGCCGCCGCTCAGGCCCTCGCGGCGCGAGCCGTCGCCGGTGACGCCGAGGCGAGGGAGCTCGCGCATCGGCGCGCCGGCGTCGAGGAGGACCCCATGGTACGGGCGGCCCTCGAGGCGGCGAGCGGCGATCCGGGGTCCTGATGCCCTTCCTCTTCGACCAGGGCCCTTCGCTCTCGCCGGCGACCTTTCGTCTCCTCCGGGACCTGGTCAACGGGTTCTGCGGCATCTACTTCGAGCCCGACGTCGCGTTCCTCGTGCAGCGTCGTCTCCGGGACCGGCTCGCGGCCGCGGGGCTATCGAGCTTCGAGAGCTACTACGCTTACCTGCGCGATCACCCGGAGGGGCGCGCCGAGCTCGAGCGCGCCGTGGACGCGCTCACGACCAACGAGACCTACTTCTTCCGCGAGCGCTACCAGCTCGAGGCCTTCCGGCACGACGTGTTGCCCGAGCTCGTGGCGCGCCGTCAGTCCGAGCGTCGCCTCACGCTGTGGAGCGCCGGCTGCTCGACCGGCGAGGAGGTCTACACCCTGGCCATGCTGCTGCGGGCGTCGGGGCTCGTGGACGGTTGGGAGGTGCGGGTCTTCGGGTCGGACATCAGCCGCCGGGTCCTCCAACACGCGCGCCGGGGCGTGTACGGCGAGGCGGCCTTTCGGGCGCTTCCCCCGGCGCACGCGGGGGATTTCATGGACACGCCCGAGGGGAGAGCCGTCCGGCCGGAGATCCGCGCCCTTTGCCACTTCGGACACCTCAACCTGCTCGAACACGACCGTACGGCCATCGTGGGCAAGGTCGATGCCGTGTTCTGTCGCAACGTGCTCATCTACTTCGATGAGACGTCCCGCGCCCGCGTCCTTCGGACCCTCTGGGAGCGTCTTCATCGGGGGGGCTACCTGATGCTCGGCCACAGCGAATCGCTCCTGCAGAGCGCGACGGACTTCGAGCTCGTCCACCTCTCGCGGGACCTCGTCTACCGGCGCCCGGAGGGCAGCCGCACCATCCTGCCCGGGGGCGTCGATGACTGAGCCGCGCGAGACCTCGGTACTGGTCGTCGACGACTCCGCCTTCAACCGACGAACCATCGGTGAGCTGCTCGAGCGCATCGACGGCGTACGCGTCATCGGCAAGGCGTCGGACGGGGACGAGGCCCTGCGCATGGTCGCGGGCCGCGAGCCCGACCTCATCACGCTCGACCTCGAGATGCCGCGCATGGACGGCTTCACCTTCCTGCGGCTGCTGATGGCCCGGCGGCCCACGCCGGTCATCGTGGTGAGCGGCTACTCGGAGAAGACGAACGTGTTCCGGGCCCTCGAGCTCGGAGCCCTCGACTTCGTCGCTAAGCCCACGCGGGCGGCGACGCTGGATCTCGGGGACATCGGCCGGGAGCTCACGGAGAAGGTGGCGCTCGTCCGTCATCTC
>CALCTH010000417.1 GCA_937893795.1 uncultured Myxococcales bacterium
GCCGTGTCCCGACCGAGCAGTGGCGTGCGCTCACTTCGCGTCAGTACGCCGGGAAGGCGCGAGGGCCGCGCCGCGAGGTTCTCCAGGAGCTCGGCGAGACCGGCGCTGGTCCCTGCCTGCCCGGCGTCGAGCCGGGACCGAAGCGCCGCCGCGAGCGCCGCGGCGTGGGCGGCGCGGGCCGGCGTCTTCACCCCGCCGAAATGGCGATGCAGAACGAGGAGCGCCTCGAGGTCGCGAACCCGTCCGGCTGGGTCGTCCGCGCCGCCGCCGAAGGGGACCACGCGCACGGTGCCCTCGAGGCTCAGGAGCACACACGCTGGCTGCAAGGCGCCGTGGGACGTACCGGCGGCGTGCGCCGCGGCCACGAAGTCGGCCACGTCGGCCGCGATGCGGTCGGCGAGCGCGGGTGGGACGGCGCCGTGCTGCGCGAGGGCGGACACGCTCGCGCCACCCAGCGCGGCCAGCCGTGGCCGCGCCACGTAGTGGATCTCGCCCTCGCTGCCCGCATCCAGCACCGGGAGGAGCGCTGGATGGCTCAGTGCGAGGGCCGTGCGCGCCACCGCGGCGGCCTCTGCCACGCTGCCGTAGAGCGTGAGCACGACGTCCCGGCTTCCGCCGAGGCCGAGCGCTTCGCGGGCGAGAACCTCCCGGCCCCGGCCTTACTCGGGGAGCGGCTCCACCACCGTGTAGCGCCCCAAGCGAAACCCGCTGCGCGGGGGGGCGCTCGCCGCGGCCGACGTGCGCGTCATCGTCGGCTAGCCTAACCGTGGGAAGTGGAGATGACAGGGAATCCGAAAAGCTGGGCTTGGGTAGCGTTCTTGGTGGTCGCGGCGGCCTGTGGCGACGACGCGACCCCACCAGCCCCCTTGGGGGGCGGCGTCGCGCCCGGAAGCGGCGCGCTCACGGTACGCGTCGAGGACGCGAGCGCATCGCCGGTGCGCGGCGCCGAGGTCTTCGTCGATGGCGTGGCCGTGGGCCGAACGGACGTCGCCGGTGTGCTGGAGGTCGAGGGGGCCGCTCCCGTCGTCGACCTGCGCGTCGTCTCGGACCTGGGCCGGGTGACCTGGCTCGGCGTAGCGGGCCGGGATGTCCGCATTCCGGTCCGGGCCTCCGCGCCGGGGCCCGGCACGCTGCGCGACGTGACCTTCCCGACGGATCCCGCTCCCGCGGGCACGCGCCGGGAGCTCCGGGTGGGCTTCGCGCGTCGCCTCGTCGCCGGGGCCGCCGCGGGAATCTCCGGCGCCGCCGGCACGACCTGCGACGCGAGCGTCGAGCCGTGCACCGTCAGCCTCACCCTTCCGCCGGACGTCACTCAGGTCTTCGGCCTCGTGGTCGACGTCGGCGAGGGCGGGGAGAGCCCGCTCGCCATCGGGCACGCGGCCGTCGGTGACGGGACCGAGCCGGTCATACTCGCGCCGGTTCCCACCGTACGCCGCAGCGTGCAGCTACCGGCGGGGCTCGCCGAGACGCCCTTCGAGACCACCGGCGTCATCGGCGTTCCGGGCCTCGGGCTCGACCAGGAGGGCGTGTGGGTCGTGCCCGTCGCGCTTCGAAGTGGTGACGAGGCGATGCTGCCGGCGCTCGAGGGTCTCTTCGCAGGAGGCCGCCACTGGCTCTTCGCCCGGCAGGAGGGCGCCGAGGGCGCCGTGGCCGAAACGCGGGTCATCGCGGGCGACGAGAGCACGTTCGCGCCGCCCGAGCTCCTGCCGCCGCCGCGGGCGCGGGCAGACGCCGCGGGTCTTCGCTGGGACGTCGATGCCAGCGTTCTCGTCGAGGCGACGGGGCCCGACGAGACCTGGCTCTGGCTCGATGCGGGGCGCCCCGTAGACGCTCCGGGGCCGCTCTCCGTGACCGCCTACGACCTTCCCTTCGCGCCGGACTCGCTGAGCCTGGAGACGCGCGTCGATGCGGAGCGTCGCACGACCGTCAGCTGGGATTCGGCGCTCGGGCGCTAGCGTCCCTCTCCAGGGATCCCGAGGCGCGATAGGCTCCCCGGGTGCTCTTTCGTCGGACGAACGCCCGGCTCTCCCCCGGGGCCGCGGAAGCCGTGGTTGCGGCCATCGCCGACGCCGAGCGTGGCCACCGCGGCGAGATCCGCGTGCACGTGGAGGCGCGCTGCCGCGGCGACGCCCTCGCCCGGGCGGCGGAGCTCTTCGATGCGCTCGGCATGCGCGGGACCGCGGGCGCCACGGGAGTGCTTCTCTACGTGGCGCTCGCGTCCCGGAAGGTGGCCGTCTTCGCGGACGAGGGCGTTCATGCCGCCGCGGAGGACGGCTTCTGGGATGGTGTCGCCGCCGCCGTGGCTGGCGGGTTCGGCCGGGGCGAGCCGGTCGCCGGGCTCACCCAGGCCGTCGCGCGCATCGGTGAGGTCTTGAAGGACCACGCGCCCGGCGAGGACGAGGCCGGCGACGAGCTCCCGAACGCCCTGAGCGGCGACGCGGCGGGGGCGCCGTGACCACGCGCCGCGAGGTGGAGGTCGCGGGCGTGTCGCGAAGCGTCGACCTCGAGGACGTCGACGACATCATCGGCCTCGCCGCCGAGCTTCGCCAGCGCGACGAGGGGCGCCTCGATCTCGCGGATCTGCGGGCCGTGGCCGAGGAGGTCGGTATCGACGCCCGCTACGTGGAGCCCGCCCTCGACGCCCTGCGGGCACGCCGCGCGGACGAAGCGCGCGCCGCTCAGGCTCGGGACGCCCGCCGCCGTCGCCTCCGTCGGACGGCGGGCGT
>CALCTH010000418.1 GCA_937893795.1 uncultured Myxococcales bacterium
CCACGCCACGGTCGAAGGCGCCCTGGTCGCGGAGCGCGAGAGCGCGCGCGAGCTCCGTCTCACGATCCGCCAGCGCGTCGACGGCCGCATCCCGCGCCCGCTGCTGCACCCCGGACTCGGGCTGTCGCGCGGCGGCGACGCCCTCGCGGACGCGCTCGAGGGCGTCGAGGGCCTCGCGGCGTTCGAGCCCTCGGCTGAGCGCCTCGCGGAGCTCCTGCGCCTCCGCCGCGACGCCCGCGAGGCGGGCTCGCTCCTCGGGCGAGGTGGCCAGCTCGGGAAGCCGCTCGATGCGCTCGAGCGCGGGAACCTGCTCGAGGGTGACGCGATCCGGTGGGGGGACGTCGGCGGGAGCCGGCGCCGGCACGGCGAAGGCGCCGGCGAGACAAAGGGCGCCGACCGGCACACCCCAGGCGGCACGTGACCAGAGCGGAGGACGCACGGAACGCGGCTCGGCGCCCTCGAGCCGGAGCTGGGCGGCGCGCCTGACCTCCGCGTCGAAGCGCCCGCGCGTCCGGCCGGGAAGGCTCAGCTCCCACGCGCTGACGATGGCGGCGTCGGCGCCGAGACGCCGGTCCACGTAGAGGACGAGGTCGGCCACGGGAGGGCGTCGCAGCGTCGCCAGGAGGGCGCCCACGAAGGGAAGGACCCCGGCCGCCGCGAGGAAGGGCCAGCGCGGCGCGTAGGGCGCGAGCGCCCCCGTGAGGAGCGCGGCCACCCCCAGCGCCGGCGCCACGATCGCCGTGAGGCGAAGGGCTCCGCGCCAGGTCAAGGCACGACGCACGCTTCGAAGGAGTCTCGGCAATCGGTCCATGGACGAGCCGCCTTCTTCATGAACGGCGGGACCCGACCATACCTTCCTCGGGCGCTCGAGCGTGGCTCAGCGCGCCGCGGCGCCGCTCTGCCGTGGGACGCGCGTGGGGTCCGCGCTCACGGGCTGCGCATGGTCCGCCGGCCGCCAGGTGCGGAGCGGCGGCGCCTTCGTCTCGCAGCCGAGGGTGCCGAGGAGCAAGAGCCACAGGACGAGGGTCGTCGGGGCCTTCATGAGCCGCACGTAGGCGGAGCCGTCCACGGCAGCAAGTGCTCGCATCGAGGGGAGACGCGGTCGACCTCGGCAGGGGTCGGGGGTGTCCGGCACCGGGTCGTCACCGCCGCCGCAGGCGCTCCACCTTGTCTACGCGGGGACTAGCTGACATCGTGGGCGCATCCAGGAGGCATTGGCCCTCTTCCATCCCACGCGGCGAGCTCACGGTGAGGAAGCCGCGGTTTCATCGATCCTTCGACTGACCACTCGAACCCCGCCGCCTGTCGCGGCACGACCGAGAGGGGTGTGCGCCCGGGGGATGGGGAGCACGCCGGTGAGCGCGCCGATGACCGATGGCCCGCGTCGCCAATGCCGGCCCCAGGGCCTGCGGCGCGAGCCCGGCGCAAGAACGAACGAGCGTCCGTGTCCAGCAAGATCTTCGTCGGCAACCTCAACTACTCGACCTCCGAGGCTTCCCTCCGGGAATTCTTCAACGCCGCTGGCGAGGTGGTCGACCTCCACCTCCCGACCGACCGCGAGACGGGGCGGCCCCGCGGCTTCGCCTTCGTGACCTTCGCCGACGGCGTGGACGTCGAGGCAGTCATCGCGGAGTACCAGGGAAAGAGCCTCGACGGCCGCCCGCTCCGCCTCG
>CALCTH010000419.1 GCA_937893795.1 uncultured Myxococcales bacterium
CGCGCCGCGGCAGCACGCGCCGCGGGCGCACGCGCCGCCGGAGCACGCGCCGGTGGAGCACCGTGCGACTCAGCGATTGAGCTTCACGGCGCGGACGAGGTCCTTCGGCGAGCGGGCCGCGGCCTGCGCGGTCTCGAGCGAGAGCACGCCGGAGCGCACCATGCCGAGGAGCTTCATGTCGAAGCTGTGGGTCCCGATCTCGTGGAAGGCCGCCTCGAGCGCCTTGGGCAAGCCGCCGAAGCGCGAGGCATCGCGAATGTGGTCCGAGATGCTCGGCGCGCGCCGGAGCACCTCGGTCACGAGCACGCGATCCTGACCACCGCGGGTCGGCAGGAGCTTCTGGGAGATGATGGCGGCCACGGCGTCCGCCAGCCGCGTCCGGATCCCCAGCTGCCGATCCTGGGGGTAGAAGGCGATCATGCGCTGTATCGCGGTCATCACGTCCGTCGCGTGGAGCGTCGAGACGACCAGGTGGCCGGACTCGGCCGCGTTCAGCGCCACCTCGAACTCGCCCTGGCGGCGAATCTCGCCGACGAAGATCACGTCGGGGTCCTCGCGAAGGGCGCCCTCGAGGCCCTCCTGGAACGACGACACGTCCGGGCCCACCTCGCGCTGCGAGAAGCTCGAGAGGTGGTCGGCGAAGACGAACTCGACGGGGTCCTCGATGGTCACCACGTGCCGGCAGAAGGACTCGTTGATGAACTCGAGGAGCGCGGCGATGGTCGTCGACTTGCCGTTCCCCGTGGCACCGGTGACGAGCACCATGCCGCGGCGCTCCTGCGCGATCTGCTTGACCACCGGCGGCAGCCTCAGGTCCGCCATGGGCGGCACCGGGACCGGGATGTGGCGCAGCACCAGCGCCCGGGAGCCGCGCTGCCGGTAGGCATGCGCCCGGAAGCGGCCCACGTCGGGGATGGCGCAGCTGAACTCGAGCTGCTTGCTCGCCTCGACCCGCTCCGGGTGCACCTCGGCGTAGGCCGCGAGCGCGTGCGTGGCCGTGGTCAGGAGCGCGTCTTCGAGGGGCGGGTGCTCCAGCGGCAGCAGCTCGCCCTGAATGCGGACCATAGGCGGCTGATCCACCCGCAGGTGCACGTCGGAGGCCTTCGCCGCCACGGCGCCCTTGAGGATGCGGAGCACGGTGCTCATCGCGGCCTGGGAGCCGATGGCGATGTCCGTCGTGGCGTGGCTCACCATGCCGCCTCCTCCGAGAACCCGATGCGGGTGGCGAGGGGATGGGCGATCTGAAGCGCGTCGTCGGCGAGGATGACCTGGCGCCCGGTGCGCGTGTTGAGGTCCACCACGAGCGGCGCCGCCAGGTTGACCGTGGGCATGGACCCGTCGGCGGGTGCGGTGACGACACCCGCCACGGCGACGTCCTCCGGCGAGGTCCCGGCGGCGGCGCAGGCCACGCGCGCCGGATAGCCGGGCGCGTAGGCGCAGAGGTCGAGCACGAGGAGGCGGATGGAGGCGTCGTCGGCGCTCACGAGCACCCGCACCTCGGCGGCCTCCTCGGAGGGCGCGCCCTCGATCTCGCCGTCGAGCTCGTAGAGCACCCAGCGCGTGAGGCCGGGCATGCCGAAGAGGCCCTCCGGGAAGCTCAGCACGGGGAGGTCCGCCGGAAGCTCGAGCGGCGCCTGCGGCTTTGCGCGAGCCGTGAGGTTCTGGGCGCCGACCTTGTCGACGAGCTCGCCGCGGTAGACGGGAAGGGAGCGCGGCGCGCGGATGCCCAGGCGAACGCGTCCGCCCTGGATCTGCACGACCTCGATCTCGACCTCCGCGCCGATGACGATTCGTTCGCCCTGGCGCCGTGTGAGCGTCAGCATCGCTCCCCCTTTCTGCGCATCCTGCGCATCCCGCCGTGGCGGGCCGTTCATCCTGACGGGCTCGGAGCCCGGTAGCTCTGCCGCTAGCCGACCTCCACGAGGCCCGGCGGGGGCAGCTCTGCAGCGATCCGAACGGCGGCGTTGTAGGCCCCCTGAACCCGCTGAAAGTCGATGAGCGCGTCGACCTCGTCGGCGCCGACGAGGGCGTCCTGGTGGACTTTCGCCTCGCCTTTCATGCGCTCGGCCACGGCGTCCGCGACGGCGATGGCGTTCTGCTGTCCACCGAGGGACGCGCGGGCGCTCACGACGCGCTCGTGCGCGCCCTGCACGCGGCCGAGGTTCAGCTGAATCGCGGCCTCGTCGTCCGCGGCCATGGCGGCCTCGAGATCGACGAGCACCGCCAGGACGTCCTCGGGTCCTCCGGTATCGAAGGGGACGTCGGCGCTCACGCCCACGCTCATGCGAACCCCGTCGGCGAGCTCGACCTGCGGGCGCGCGAGGTCCCCGGTGAAGGCGCCCGTGTCGTCGAAGGGCGGCTGATCGTCGTCGAAGCCGCCAAACACGTAGCGGTCCCCGGCCTCGGCGTTCATGAGCCCGCGGACCGTGTCCCGGATGGCGGTCACCTCCGTGGCGAGGTTCAGCCGCTCCTCCGCCGTCAGGCTGTCGTTGGCGGCCTGGATGGTCAGCTCCTCGGCGCGCCGGAGCACCGTGGCGATGTCCGCGAGGGACTGCTCCTGGACGTCGATGCGCGTCTGCGCGGCGACCAGGGCGCGCTGGCGCACGTCCTCGCGGATCTCCCGGGAGCGCTCCTTCGTCGCGACCGCGAAAGCCAGCGGGTCGTCCGACGGCCGGCGCGCTCGCTGCCCCGTGAGGGCCGTCTCCTGAGCGTCCGCCAGGTCCTCGGCGCGGCGCAGGAGCTCCCGGCGGTTGAGCTCGAAGGTGCTTCGGTCACTGACGCGCATCGCTTCTCACCGGGTCTCTCGGACGAAGGGGCTCACCGCTTGAGCTGCAAGAGCTCCGCGAGCATCTCGTCGGCCGTCTGCACCACGCGGAGCGAGGCCTGGTAGGCCCGCTGGAACTCCATGAGGCCGACCATCTCCTCGTCGGTGTTCACGCCGCTGACGGCCTCCCGGAGCGCCTCGGTCTGGGAGCGAAGGCCGCCCGTGCGGTCGAGGTCCCCGCGCGCGAAACGCACGTCGGCGCCGACCTGGGCGAGGAGCGCCGCGTAGGCCTCCGTGGCCGTGGCGGTGCCGCCGAGCGCCGTGTTCGCCTGGGCGAGGTCCGCCAGCGCGAGGGCGTTGCGGTCGTCGCTCGGAAGCGCCGTCGCGTCCTGCGCCGCAGCCAGCCGCTCGGGCTGGTCGCGTACGTCTGCCGAGACGCGGAAGGAGGCCGCCGCTCCCTCGACGGCGCCGATGGGATCGAAGAGGTTGCTCCCGGTGCCGCCCAGCGCGTCGATGCCCGCGGCGTGCACGGCGTTGTACGCGCCGCTCAGGTCGAAGGCGAGCTGGTCGAGGGCGGCGCGGGCCGCGGCCAATGCGCCGTCCCGTGCCTCCAGCGTGCCCCCGAGGCGCCCGCGCGCCCCGTCCGCGGGGGCGAGCTGGTCGGTGATGTCCTGCACGGCGCCCGCCACCGTGCGCGTCACGCGCACGTCGCCCGTGGCCGCGTCGACCTGGGTTCCGAGGGGCGAGACGTTGCCGTCCTCGTCGACGAGCTGAAGCGTGCCCCCGAGGAGCAGGGTGACCTGGCCGTCGTCGCGGGGGAGCACCGTCAGCGGCACCTGGTCGGCGAGCTCGCGAAGCACCTGGTCGCGCTGGTCGCGCAGGTCCGAGGCTTCGCGCCCGGAGAGCTCGCTCCGGGCGATGGCGTTGCCGAGGGAGGCGACGCGCTCGAGGCGCTCGTTGAGGGTCCGAACCTCGTCCTGGACCCGGTCGTTCGCGTCGTCCCGGAGCCCCGTCAGCTGGCTGGCGGCGCTTTGGAACGCTCGCTCGAGCGCCTCGGCGCGACCGAGCACGGCTTCGCGCGCGCCTGCGTCGCCGGGGTAGGCGGCGAGCTCCCGGAGGCTCCCCTCGAAGGCGGCGAGGGCTTCGGCCACGTTCCCGCTCTCGTCGGCGAAGGTCAGGTCGAGGCCGCCGAGGACCTCGAGGCGCGCCTCGGCGCCGCCTTGCTCCGTCCGCGCGCCCAGGAGGCGCCGCTCGACGTAGGGGTCGATCTTCCGGCGCGCGCCCGTGGCCCGGGCGCCGCCTCCGCCGGGAGGCGGGGGTGCGACGGGCTGGAGCCTCGCCACGCGCCGCGTGTAGCCCTCGGTCGCCGCGTTGGCCGCGTTCTGGCCGTGCGTCTGCGTGCCGAAGGCCGTCGCGTTCATCGCGCTGCGGCCGACGTTCAGCAGATTGAAGACGCTCATCGCGTGCCCCAGCTGCGCGTCGCTGCGCGCGCCTCCCGATGGCCGCCGCGGCCGTAGGTCGGCCGGCGGATGTCCAGCGCGCCTTCGTAGAGGCGCCGCCGCTGCCGGAGCAGCGCCACGTTTCGCTCGGCCTCTTCGGCGAGCGCCGCACGGGCCGACGCGAAGGCCTCGGGCTCCGCCTGGAGGGCCTTCAGCGCCTCACGCTTCGCGTCCTGGAGCGCGACGAGCGCCGCCGTATCCGCGCGCCGCGCCGCCTCGCGCTCCTCGCCGAGGAGCGCGCGGAAGCGGACGAGCGCGGAAGGGGGCGAAGCTCGCCCACCCGGGCTGGCGTGGTTCGTCGCGGCCTCCATGGCGCGATCTCAGCGCTCTTCCGTGAGCATCTTCCGCGCGATGCGCATGGGGTCGATGGGAAAGCGGTTCTTGGCGATGGCCTCCCGAATCCGCTCCACGCGCGCTTGGTCGATGACCTCCGGAGAGCGGGCCTCGGCGACGGCTTCGGCGACGCCGGAGAAGGCCACCTTCTCGCCGGCTTCGGCGCTCCGCGGCGCATCCGCCGGCGAGACGTCGTTCCGGTCACTCTCGAGGCGGCGGACGGGGTTCAGGGCTGCAGGGCCGTAGATCTTCATGATTCAGCCTCCACCCGGTGTCTCGGACGACGTGGGGACGACCTTGAGGAAGAAAAAGCGCGGCGGGTCCCAGTGGCCGGATCCGGAGAGCCGAAGTAGACCGCGGCCGTGCCCCATCGACGCGATATCCCCTCTCTGACGCTCGCCGCGGCCGCCGCCCTGCTCGGCTGTGGCGGCTCGAGCGCACGACCGTCGGGCCCCGCGGATGCGCCCGACGGCCCTCCCGTGGCCCGCCGGGTGCCACACACCCTCGAGACCCACGGCATCACGCGGGAAGATCCCTACTACTGGATGCGCGACGACGAGCGCACGGACCCGGAGGTGCTTGCGCATCTCGAGGCCGAGAACCGCTACGCCGAGGCCGAGCTGGCGCCGCTCCGCGAGCTCCGCGAGACCCTCTACGGGGAGATCGTCGGCCGCATCCCCCAGGACGATGCGTCGGTGCCCCATCGGGACGGGGCGTGGTGGTACTACCGTCGCTTCGTGGCCGGGGGCGAGTACGCGCTCCGTTGCCGCGCACCGGCGTCCGCCCCCGCGCCCGACCCCGCCGCGGAGGGACCCATCGAGGGCGAGCAGATCCTCCTGGACGAGAACGCGCGCGCCGAGGGCGAGGCGTACTACGCGCAGCGCGGCTTCACCGTGAGCCCCGATGGCCGGCGCCTCGCGTTCGGGGAGGACCGCGTGTCGCGGCGCCAGTACGTCGCTCACGTGCGCGACCTGGAGACCGGCGAGGTGCTCCCCGATCGCATCGAGGACACCACGGGCAGCTACGTCTTCTCCCGCGACGGCGGCACGCTCTTCTACGTCAAGCGGGAGGAGGGCACGCTCCGCGCTCACCAGGTGTGGCGCCATCGCCTGGGCACGCCCGCGAGCCAGGACACGCTCGTCCACGAGGAGGAGGACGAGGAGTTCTACCTCGGCATCGGCCTCTCGCGCTCCGAGGATTTCGTGCTGATCGGGTCGGCGCAGTCCATCACGAACGAGTGGCGCGTCGTGGACGCCGACGCCCCGGAGAGCGCTCCGCGGGTGCTCCTCCCGCGCGAGCGTGGCCATGAGCACTCCCTCGACCACTGGAACGGTCGCTTCTACGTCCGGACGAACTGGGACGCCCGCGACTTCCGCCTGATGAGCGCGAGCCTCGACGAGATCGGCGACAAGGCGCGCTGGCGCGAGGAGATCGGGACCGAGCAGGACGTGCTCCTCGGAAGCTTCGAGCTCTTCCGCGGCCACCTCGTCGTGAGCGAGCGCCGCGAGGGCATTCAGCGCCTCCGGGTGGTCCCCTGGGCCGGGGAGGGCGGCGATCGCGCCGACGTCGCGCAGGGCCACGAGATCGGGTTCGACGAGGCCATCTACACCTCGGGCTTCGGGGTCAACGCCGAGCCCGAGACGGACACGCTCCGCCTGGGCTACACGTCCATGACGACGCCGCGCACGACCCTCGACTACGACCTGCGGACGCGGGAGCGGCAGGTGCGAAAGGTCGAGCGGGTGATCGGCGACTTCGACGCCGCACGCTACGTCACGCGGCGCCTCGTCGCGCCGGCCCGGGACGGGGAGACCATCTACGTCTCCCTCGTCCAGCGGAGCGACCTCGGAGAGGGGCCGCACCCGACGCTCCTCTATGGCTACGGGAGCTACGGCGCGTCCATGGACCCCCGCTTCTCGTCGGCCCGGCTCAGCCTGCTCGACCGGGGCTTCGTCTACGCCATCGCCCACGTGCGCGGCGGCCAGGAGAAGGGACGTCGCTGGTACGACGACGGCAAGCTTCACGCGAAGCGGCACACCTTCGAGGACTTCGTGGACGTGGCCGAGCATCTCGTCGCCGAGGGACTCACGGAGCCGTCGCTCCTCACCGCCTACGGCGGCAGCGCCGGCGGTCTGCTCATGGGCGCCGTGGCCAACATGCGCCCGGATCTCTTCCGCGCGATCGTCGCCGACGTGCCCTTCGTCGACGTGTTGACGACGATGCTCGACGCTTCGATTCCCCTGACGACCTTCGAGTACGACGAGTGGGGGAACCCGAACGAGCGCGGCTACTACGACACCATCGCGGCCTACTCGCCCTACGACAACGTCCGCGCGCAGGCCTACCCGGAGATGCTCGTGCTCACGGGCCTCCACGACTCCCAGGTGCAGTACTGGGAGCCCGCGAAGTGGGTGGCCCGGCTCCGGCATCGGGGCACCGGGGAGAGCCGGCTCCTCTTCCGTACGAACATGGACGCCGGGCACGGCGGAGCCTCGGGCCGCTTTCGGCGCCACGAAGAGACGGCGCTCGGCTACGCCTTCCTGATGGACGCCGTCCGCCGCTGAGCCGCGCCGCGGACGGCCTCAGCGCCGGTTCGGTCCCGGT
>CALCTH010000420.1 GCA_937893795.1 uncultured Myxococcales bacterium
CGGGCCTCGTTCAGGCGCCGACGACGTCCCTCGAGGCCCTCGCGCCGCGCTTGGGGCTGGCGCTGATCGCGGTCTTCGCGCTCTTCGGTCTACAGGTCACGCTGCTCGCCGCGCCGGGCGGCCGACTCGCGCGCGCGCTCCGGCCCCGGCTCTACGCCGGCCTCCAGCTCGACGAGGGCTTCACGCATCTGACCTTCCGCATCTGGCCGGCTCCGCGGCCGGCACCGGCCGCCCGAGGCACCACCACCACTGCGGAGGCCCGCTGATGAACCCCGAAACGAACGCCAGCCCCTCGCCGCGGTCGACCGCTCGTGCGCCCCGGGTGGACCTCGACGCCGCCGTCGACGCCGCGGTGGCCCGCTTGGCGCCGACGTGGCCCCTGGACCGCTTCATCGCCGTCAACCCGCTCTGGGGCTTCGTGGAGACCCCGCTACCCAAGGCGGCAGCGCGCCTCGAAGCGCTCTCCGGCAGCCGCATGGTCCGGCCGCGGGCCCTGGCGCGCGAGGCTCTCGACTCCGGCCGGCTCACGCGCGCGCACCTCGAGGCGGCCCTCGCGAGGAGCGGCAGTGAGCTCAGCGTCGAGGCCCTCGTCGCAGCGCTTCGGCAGGACGCGGAGGCGCTGCCCCGTCGGTCCCTCGTGACCGACGTCGCCGACGCCAGCCGCGCCCTGACCAAGGCCATGGCGTGGACGGAGATCGTCCCCCACGTCATCAGCCAGCACTGCGCCAGCTACTTCAGCGGCGTCGGGCTCGACGTCGCTTCGCAGCCGCCGGCGGGCGAGGGGCTCTTCGCCACCTGGCGCGCTCGAGCGGCGAAGGACCGCGCGCCGGAGCTCCTCGTGGGGGGGCCCTCGCTGAGCGAGCACGCGGCCGCGCTCCCGGACACGCGGGACGGCGTGTTCCGCCTGGCGCTCGGTGAGCTCGACGTCGAGGCCCACCAGATCGAGGACTACCTGGCGGCGCTCCTCTTCGACGTGCTCGGCTGGGCGTCCATCGCGTCCTACCGGCGCTTCATGGCCGGTCTCTCCGAGGGCAGCGACGAGCATATCGTCGACCTTCTCGCCGTCCGCCTCGCCTGGGAGCTCCTGCTCTATCGGGCCGGCGGAACGCGGCTCGCCTCCCGCTGGCAGCTCGCGATGGCCGGCTGGACCCAGCGGAGCCAGCTGGCCGAGGGTGCCCAGCGCGCCGCCTGGATCCTCCAGGACGCGCTCGAGCTCGCCTACCAGGACCGCATCGCGCGGGAGCTCTTCACCGCGCCGACCTCGAAGGCGTCGACGCCGAAGGTGCAGGCCGCCTTCTGCATCGACGTGCGCAGCGAGGTCTTTCGGCGCGCCTTCGAAGGGAGCGCCGAAGGGATGGCGACGCTCGGCTTCGCAGGGTTCTTCGGGCTGCCCGTGGCCTACCGTCCCGTGGGCACGGAGCTCCGTCGGCCGCAGCTCCCGGGGCTCCTCTCGCCGGCCCTGCTCGCGAGCGACGAGGGCGCCACCGCCGCCGAGCAGCGCCGCCCCGCGCGCCTTGAGCGGGGCCGCGTCGTACGCGCATTTCAGGACGACGCGGTGGGCGGCTTCTCCTTCGTCGAGGCGCTCGGCCTCGGCTTCGGGGGCGGCCTGCTGGCGAGTGCGCTCGGATGGGCGCGCCCCACGGCGCACCCCGAGCGCGCCGGTCTCCGCGCGAAGGAGGTCGCGGGCCGTCGTCCGCGCCTGACGGCCAAGGCCGACGGGACGCCGCTCACCACGGAGGAGGAGGTCGACCTCGCGGAGGGCATCCTCCGGGCGATGAGCCTGACGAGGGGCTTCGCGCGCCTCGTGCTCCTCGCCGGGCACGGCAGCCAGACGACCAACAATCCGCACGCCGCGGGCTACGACTGCGGCGCGTGCTGCGGGCAGGCCGGCGCCGTGAACGCGCGGGCGACGGCGGCGCTCATGAACGACCCCGCCGTCCGCGAAGGGCTGCGCGCCCGGGGCATCGACGTGCCGGACGCGACGCGCTTCCTCGGCGGGCTCCACGACACGACCACGGACGAGGTCACCCTCTACGACACCACGGCGCTCGGGGCCGGCTACGCCGCAGACCTCGCGGCGCTTCGGGACGCGCTTCGCGTGGCGGGCGAGCGGACCCGCCAGGAGCGGGCGCCGCGCCTCGCGCTCCCGCCGGAGAAGCGCCGCACGGATGCGTCGCTCCTCCGCGCTCTCCAGGAGCGGGCCCGGGATTGGTCCGAGGTGCGGCCGGAGTGGGGCCTCGCGGGCAACGCCAGCTTCGTCGTGGCCCCGCGCGAGCGGATACGGCACCTGAACCTCGAGGGCCGCGCCTTCCTCCACGACTATCGGGCAGAGGAAGACGGTGAGGGGTACCCCGTTTTGACGCAGATCCTGACGGCCCCGATGGTCGTCACGCACTGGATCAACTTCCAGTACTACGCCTCGACGGTGGACCCGGCCCGCTTCGGGAGCGGAAACAAGGTGCTCCACAACGTGGTCGGGGGGAATCTCGGCGTTTTCGAAGGCAACGGCGGCGACCTTCGCATCGGGCTGCCCATGCAGGCGGTGCACGACGGCACGAGCTGCGTCCACGAGCCACTGCGACTCAGCGTCTTCGTGGAGGCCCCGCGCGCCGCCATCGAAGGCGTCCTCGAGGCGCACGACCTGGTTCGGCAGCTCGTCGAGAACGGCTGGCTGCATCTGCTGCAGATCGACCGGGAGGCGGAGGCGGTGTTCGCGCGTCGGCCGGGCGGCTGGGCGAGCCTGCCGGCGCCGACGCCGGCGTGAGCCGGGCGTCTAGCGCCCAGCGCCCCATCGCGCGCGTACGCCCCTCACGTCCCCTGGGCCCGGACTTCCGCCGGCTCGCCGGCATCGCGGTGGACACGCGCAGCGTGGACGCGTGAGTCGGCGCGGCGACTGCTACAGTGACCCATCGCCCCGGCGCGACGCCGAGGACTCGGACGACGACGGCTGGCGCCCCCCGCGCTGGCGGAGCCCCGCGCTTCCTTCCGGCTCGCCGCCGCCCGAGCCCACGACGACGGAGCCGGCCAGAGGGAGTGTCCCCACCATGCTCAGGTTCCCAGAGCCACCCAAGGAATACAGCAGCGTCTACCTCGAGGACACGGACGCTCCGCTGCCGGGAACGTTGAATCCCCACACGCGCTACATCCACCTCGGGACCATCGCCAAGGGCGGGAAGTCCATCATCAGCCGCGTCAAAGACCGCCACTTGAACCGCCTCGTCGCCCACAAGATGCTCCGCCCGGAGTTCATCGATGACAAGATCGAGAACACGCGGCTGCTGCGCGAGGCCCGCGTGTCGGCGATGCTCCAGCACCCCACCACCATCCCGACCTACGAGGTGGGGCGGGACAACCGTGGGCGCCTCTACTTCACGATGAAGCTCGTTCACGGCTTCACGCTACGCGAGGTGTTGGAGTACCGAGAGCGCTACGATCTGACCCAGCTCATGGAGGTCATGGAGCAGGTCACGCGGGCGCTGGCCTACGCCCACGACCACGGCGTGGCGCACCGCGACATCAAACCCGAGAACATCCTCATCGGACCCTACGGAGAGGTGCTCATCCTCGACTGGGGTCTTGCCAAGGTCTGGCACAAAGATGGCCGGCCCGAGCGCGATGAAGAGCTCGAAGGCAACGCCCGAGATGACGGCGACCGACGCCTCGAAGACGACGAAGAGACCATCACCGGCCGGGGGAAGTTACAGGGCACGCTCTCCTATATGTCGCCGGAGCAGATCCAGCGAGATCCGAAGATCGGGTTCAGCACCGACATCTATAGCGTTGGGTCGGTGTTCTACGAGCTACTGACGGGACGCCCGCCCTTCGAGGGCAACCGCGTCTACGAGATTCTCGACAAGGTCGAGAACGAAGAGCCAGAGAACCCATCGGATATCAGCGCCCTCCCGATCCCCGAAACTCTCGAAACGTTGTGCATGCAGTGCATCCGAAAGAAGCCCGAGGACCGCCCCGCGTCCATGGACGAGGTGCTGCTCGGGCTGCAGGGGGATTGGGAGGCCGAGCTGCTCCGCCCGCGACGCCGCGGCACTCGGAGCCGCGCATAGAAAACCCGGGACGGGCGCCCGCCCCGGGTTTCGTCGCGCGTCGCGCCCGAGGCCTCCTCAGGCCAGCGCTTCCTTGGTGATTCGGACGATCACGGCGGCCACCTTGTAGGGGTCCGCGTTCGACGCAGGGCGACGGTCCTCGAGCCGCCCCTTCCAGCCGTCTTCCACCGTGCTGATGGGGATGCGAATCGACGCTCCCCGGTCGGACACGCCATAGCTGTACTGATCGATGGACTGTGTCTCGTGTTTGCCCGTCAGGCGTTGGTCGTTGTGTGCACCGTACACGGCGATACAGGCCGGGATGTTCTTCGGCTTACCGAACTCGTCGCATACCTTGGTGAAGATCCCTTCATCGCCAGCGTCGCGCATCGCGCCGTTGGAAAAGTTGGCGTGCATGCCGGAGCCGTTCCAGTCCGCGTCGCCGAGCGGCTTGGGATGCCAGTCGACGGCGAGGTCGTACTTCTCCGCGGTGCGCTCGAGGATGTAGCGCGCGAGCCAGATCTGATCACCCGCGGCCTTCGCGCTCTTGGCGAAGATCTGGAACTCCCACTGACCCGCGGCCACCTCTGCGTTGATGCCCTCGACGTTGAGGCCGGCCTCGAGGCACATGTCGAGATGCTCTTCGATCAGGTCGCGCGAGTACGCGTTTCGCGCGCCCACGGAGCAGTAGTAGGGGCCCTGCGGAGGCGGGTAGCCGCCGGGAGGGAAGCCCGGCGGGAGATTCGTCGTCGGGTTCCAGAGGAAGTACTCCTGCTCGAATCCGAACCAGAAATCGTCGTCGTCGTCCTCGATGGTCGCGCGGCCATTGGACTCGTGCGGCGAGCCATCGGCGTTGAGGACCTCGGTCATCACCAGGTAGGCGTCCTTGCGACCGGGATCGGGAATGACGGCGACCGGCTTCAGCAAGCAGTCGGACGAGCTTCCCTCGGCCTGCTCGGTGGAGCTGCCATCGAAGGACCACATCGGGCAGTCTTCCAGCTTCCCACCGAAGTCGGAGCGCACCATCGTCTTGCTGCGCAGACTCTGCGTGGGCTTGTATCCGTCGAGCCAGATGTATTCCAACTTGCTTTTCATGCTACCGAATCTCCGAAAGTGGTGACGTACGCCTTGGCGTTGCCCTGGTGAGCCAGCCCGTGCGGCGGGCGCGACCATAACGAAGGGCCCGCCGCGTGGGGAGCCTCTTTCGCAGGCCACGTCGCCGACTCTCCGGCCGGGGCGATCGTGCGTGCGGGAGCCACGTTGAACCTCCTGACTGCTCGCACACCTCGCGGCAGCCACGTGCCCTGCAGGTTAAGGACGAGGATGTCCGGAAGATTTCCGGCATGTTTAGGCCTGGGTAATTGTGGGCTGGCCGCAGCCTCGCGAAGCGCGGGGTATACGCCTCATGGCAACGAAGGTCTCGCGCGAAAAAGCGCAATGATCACTGCCATCTACACGCATCCGCGCCCGCCGGCCAAGACGCAGAAGGCCGGAATCCCCAATGATCTCAGCGGGCCGGGGACCGGGCGTGCGTCGGGCCGGGGACGCGCCTCACCCTCCCGGCGACGCGGGTCAGGAGACGAAGCGACAGGCGGAGGCCGCGGTCCGCGTATCCATGTTGCGCCCGCGGTTCAGGTGGTCGTCGATCTCCGCGGCGCAGCCGATCATGCGACCGAAAAGGAAGACGTGGAACGCGGCCTCCTCGAGCTCGGCCTTCGAAAGCCGCCCCGACCGATGGGGCTTCCACAGCATCTTCAGAAGCGTCGCCGCGATGACGGCGTCGACGTTTACCGCGAACACGTTCCGGGTCACGCCTTCGTCGTGCAGCGCCCTCACCAGAGCGCCGTAGAAGGCATGGAAGACGTTGTGCTGCCCTTCGGCGGCCAGCACCTGCCGCAGGTGTACCTCGCGCGGGTCGTGATTGATGGGACGGCCACGGAAGACCGGATGATTGATGCCGGGAATCGCCCGCACGCGCTGGCCGACGGCCTTGGCGCGCGCCTTGGCGTCGGCGAAGCGTCGGGCGTGCTCCCGCGCCATGCTCTCGAGGTCCAGGCCGGCATCGTCCGGCGCGCCGGGATCCTCGAGGCCCACGTCCGCGAAGACCTCGAGCAGGAGCTCGACCCCCTCGAAGCCGTTGCCGCCGTGGCTGAACCCGCTGTGCGTCAAGAAGCCCATCATCGCCTTGTGCAGGTGCACGCGCTCAGGCGTCTGGGGACCATCCGCGGAGACCGCACCCTTCGCGCCTTGCGCGGAAATCGTGCCGGGCCCGTTGGTCAGGAGGAGCCCGACGAGCCGCTCGAGCGCCCGCGCGTCCGCGGGAGCGTCGCCGCGCGCGCCGAGGGCGCGTAGCGCGAGCGCGCCCAGCTCTCCCTCCGCGAGGAGCGTCTCCATCGGGAGCCCGGCCAGGCTCTCCGGGCCGTGCGCTTCCGCGGGGAGCGCTCCGCCGAGCATCCAGCCGAAGAGCTGAAGGAACCAGGGGAGGTTCCGCGCCGTGCTCCGGCTGATGCGCCGGCGCCGCAGCGGGCGCCAGGCGAGCGTCGCGGCGAGCGCGCCGAGCAAGAGCTCCGGGTCGTGCGCCGCGCCGCGCTCGCGGAGGACCTCCACGAAGACCGAGCGTATCCCGCGGGCGCGCAACGCGGCGTCCATGGCGCGGCCTCGCGCGCTCGGTCGCGCCTCGCTCGGCATG
>CALCTH010000421.1 GCA_937893795.1 uncultured Myxococcales bacterium
CGCCATCGGCTTCGAGCTCGCACGCAACTTGTGATCAGTCGTGAGCCACGTGGCCGCTATCGCTCGCGATACGAGGCCCCAGTTTCGCTACGTTGTGAGCGGCGCGTTGCCTCGTGCACGATGTGCGGCGCATGGACCGGCCCATGAAGTGCGTTCGAGCTGCGCTCGTGGGCGCGGCGCTCGCGTCGACGGTCGCGTGCAGCCCCGCCGCGGCCCCCGTCCCGCGGACGCCCGCCGAGCTTGCGGCGCTTCGCCCCTTCGAAGCCGTGCCACGCGGCGAGCCGACGCCCACGAACCCGGTTTGGATTGCCCATCCGCTTATCTACGTGCGGGGGCTCTATGGCATGGGGCTGGAAGACGCTCGAACGCTGCTCTGGCCCATCGCCGAGGCGCTCGAGCGCTGTCTGGACCGGCGCTCCACGCGTCTCGACGCGGTGCTGCTCGTCGGCGCGGACGGGACGCACGCCTTCACGCACGAACCCACGACAGCCGGCCGCTGCGTCGTGCGCGTGCTCGAGAGTGTCGCCGCCACGGCGGGGAGCGCCGAGTACGGCGTGCTCCTGACCCTCGCCGACCAGAGCTTTCCCCCACCGCCTTCGCTTTCGCGGGCGGCCATCAACCGCACGGTGAACCGCGCGATCGGGCGCATTCAGCGCTGCTACGAACGGGAGCTCAGCGCCCACCCGACCCTCTCCGGTCGCGTCGTCGTGGCCTGGACCATCGAGGCCGACGGCCGAGTCGCGAACGCCGTGGTCGTCGAGAACGGACTGAACGATGCGGCGGCCAACTGCATTGCCCAGGTCATCGCGGCGCTGCGCTTCCCGGTGCCGCGCGGGGAGCCGGTCACCGTGAACGCCTACCCCTTCCTCTTCCAGATGATCCGATAGGGGCTCGGACTTCGCGACCGCGACGAGCACGGGGGAGGACGTCGCATGAGGGAAGGTCACGGGTCGTCGGCCGGACTCGTGGTGGCGATTGCCGGAGCCGGAAGGCACGGGTACGGGCGCTTCACCCGGATTGGCTGCTGCTCCATGACCGACGACCCCGCGGCGAGCCTCCGCGAGGTCGGCCCGCGTCTGGCTGTGCACGCCACTCCCTAGTGTGGACAGATCGTGGGGCTTGCTGCCCGTCGGCCGTACCGGGGACGGTTCCTCTTCCGGGTACCTGGGACGGTTCCTCCGGCCCCGCTCCCCGCGCGGCGCCGGATTCGGCGAGCGACGTCGGGGCCCGACACGACCTCGAGAAAAAAGTCGGTCAGGAACCGTCCCTTCGCGGGCAATACCCGACGTCCCCCGCGCAACAACACGGTGGGCACGAAAGGGAACCGATGATGTATCGCTCGACTCGCTGGATTCCGATGGTGGTCTTGGTCGCAGGCGTGGGTGCCTGCGCGGCAGGCGACGTCGGTGGCTCGGCCATGGGTGTCTCCGAAGCGCAGCAGCTGCTCGCCGAGGTGATCGACGTCGACGCGGCGCTCGCCGCCGCCGAGGCCGAGGTGCCCGGCGGTGTGGGTGCGGAGGTCGAGCTCGAGGGCGCGGACACGCCCGTATGGGAAGTGACCCTCGAGGAGGCTGGCCGCGAGATCGAGGTGGAGCTCGACGCGATCAGCGGCGCCGTGCTCTCGGTCGAGGACGATGGTGCCATCGATGAGGACCGGAGTGGCTGGATCAGCCTCCGCGAAGCGCGGGACGCGGCGACGGCCGAGGTCCCCGGCACGGTGCTCCAGGTCGAGCTCGGGGACGTAGAGGACGCCATCTACGAGGTCATCGTCTTCGAAGGCGACGGCTTCGCGGAGGTCGAGATCGACGCGCTTCTCAGCACGGTGATCGCCGTCGACCGCTCGGAGACCTACGAGGACGACGACGACGAAGGAGATGACGAGGACGCGGACGACGACGTCGACGAGGACGCGGACGACGACGTCGACGAGGACGCAGACGACGCCTCCGACGGCGACACCGACGACGAGGACTCGGACGACGACACCGACGACGACTCGGACGATGACACCGACGACTCCGAGGAGGACTCCGACGGCGGCATGAGCCCCCCCGAGGGCGGCGCCTGATCTCGATGGCGCATCGCTCCGCCGCCCTTCGGCTCGTCCTTCGAGCCCTCGCCCTCCTCGCGCTCTTCGAGCTGACGCTGGAGCACGGCGACGGGGCGTATGCGCAACCTCGACGCGCCGAGGCCCCCCCCCCCCCCCCCCCCCCCCTTTCTTCCTCCCTTTTTCCCCCGCCCCGGGTTTTTTTCCTAACCCCCTCTCTCTCTTGTTTTTCCCCCCCCCCCCCCCCCCCGCGCTTCGCTTTCGCGGCCCGCCGGCCACCGTCGCCGCGCTTCGTCGCCAGCTCGCCGGGGGCCCCCTGGCCGCGACGCCGGGCGCGACCTGTACCGGCGGCATCGTCACCATTCGTGAGACGGACGCGGGCTTCGAGTTTCGCTACGCGCAGGGGGACCGAGCGGCGACCCATCGCGTCGCGTCCATCGCGCAGGCCGGCGCCTGGCTCGAGAGCTGGCTCCTTCCCCTCGCCGGACCGGCACCTCGCCCGCAGCCCGAGCTCCAGGCCGCGCCGGTCCCCGCAGAGCCCCCCTCGAGTCCGACGCCCCCGGCGCCCGCGACCGCCGCACCTGCGGCTCCCGCTCCGATTCCCCTCTACCTGGGTGGCGGCCTGAGGCTCTCATCGGGTCGCGCTCAGGGCCTGGCGCTTGGCCTCGAGCTCTTCGGATCGGTCCGCGTCGCGCCGCGCGGAGTGCTCGGCATCGCCCTCGGTGGCCACGCATCCGTGCTCGATGATCCGCGGGAGCGCGGCACCCTCGACGCGAGCCTGCGCGGCGGCTGGACCTCGCGACCGCAGGGGAGGCGCCCGCGCATCGAGCTCGGCGGCGGCGTCGGCCTCGCGCTCGCATGGACCCGCGAGGAGAGCGCGAACGTGACCGGAGCGGGCTCAGCGGACGTCGACCCCGACGACGCCAACGCGCCCGACGAGACGGGCGAGACGGACGACCCCGAGGACCCAGACGAAGCCGACGAGCTGGACCCGGACGAGTCGCCCGCCGCCGGCGGCGGTGAGACCACGGAGCCGCGGATCGTCGGCAATGGGCTCGGGGAGACCGAGCTCGAGCTCTCTCCCTTCCTCGAGGCCTACGCTCGGGTGGCCTTCCGCCTCCGCGGCTCCCGGCGCCTCGACCTCGGCCTGAACGCGCGCACGACCTTCACGGCCGACGGTCCCGAGGCCTCGCTGGGCGCCACCCTCGGGCTCGCCTGGGCAGGAGCCGGCTGGCGATGAGCGACGTGATTCCGCTCCGTCCGGGCCCCTCCGCGCAGGCCCGGACCTCCGCCCTGAGCGACGAAGGGCTCGCGCGCGCGTGCGGCGCGGGCGATCCCGCCGCCATCGGCGAGCTCTTCGATCGCTTTCAGCCGCGGGTGACGCGCTACCTTCGGCGCCTGCTCCCCGACGACGCGGTCGAGGACGCGCTGCAGGCGGTCTTCCTGGAGGTGGCCCGCGGTACGGCGGTCTTCGACGGACGCGCCGCAGTGAGCACCTGGCTCTTCGCGATCGCGACGAACGTCGCCCGCCACGAACGGCGGAGCTTCGCGCGTCGCTCCAGGCTCGGGTCGGCGCTCTCGACGCTTCCTCCCCGCGGCTCTGCGGAGGTCGACCGGCTGACGGCGCGCGACGAGCTCGCGCGCGCACACGCGGCGCTCCGGGGGCTCTCCCCGCCGCTCCGCGAGGCCTTCGTCTTGTGCGAGCTGGAGGGCCTCGCCGCGGCGGAGGCCGCCAAGGTGCTGCGGACGAGCGAAGCCGCCGTGTGGAAGCGGGTCTCGAAGGCGCGCCGCGCGATCCGCGAACGGGTGTTGGGGAGGAAAGGAGGGCGGCGATGAGTCACGACGACGTCGACGCCTGGCTGCGAGACGGGAGATCGCCGAGCGAACGGGTCGCCGCGCACCTCGAGGTGTGTGCCGCGTGCCGCGATCGCGTGGACGAAGCCGAGGAGGTGCGGAGCTGGTTCCCGGCCGCCGAGCCCCTCGACGACGCCACCCACGTGGCGATGCGCTTTCGCCTCGAGGCGGAAGCGCGCTCGGCGGCGCGCTTCCGCCGGAAGCGATCGCGACGCCGATCGCCCCTGGTGCTCGCCGCGGCGCTCAGCCGCGTCGGCGCCGTGGCCTGCGCGATGGCGTGCCCGTTCTCGACGCCGGATGTGAGCGAGCCCGCACCGGAGCGGCCTTCGGCGCCCGCGGCCGAAAGGACCCTGCCAC
>CALCTH010000422.1 GCA_937893795.1 uncultured Myxococcales bacterium
GGTCGGCGCCGTCCACCTCCGGCGCGGGCTCGGCGCCGAGGGAGGCCACGTGACGATGCGCCCGCGCCAGCGCGGCGAAGGGCTGCTGCGGCGCGGGCACCGCGCTCTCCGCGGCCCCGGGCGCCTCGTCCGCGATCAGCGGCGCGAAGGCATCGACGACGGGGTCGTCCGCGCCGGTGAGGCGTCGCGCCGCGTCGAGGTCACCCCCGTAGAGCGCATCCAGGACTGCCGGGGCCATGGCCGCCACGGCGCGAGCCTACCGCGCTCGGCTCCGGCGCGCGTCCCGAATTCCGCGGCGCCGCGCGGCCGCCTCCTTGAAGCCCCGGCGCCGAGGGTGGAGGGTCTCCCGGTGAACACGGCGCCGCCGGGCTTTCAGCTCCTCGACCGCCTCGGAGCCGGCGGCATGGGAGAGGTCGCGCTCGTCTTGCGGCGCGAGGGCGTCTTCTCACGCCGCTACGCGCTCAAGCGCCTGCGTCCCAGCCTCGCGCAAGACTCGGCGGCGCGGCAGGCCTTTCTCGAGGAGGCGGCGCTGAGCGGGCACCTCTATCACCCCAACGTCGTCCGGGTCTTCGAGGTGGGCGAGGATGACGAGGGCCCCTTCATGCTCATGGAGCTCATCGAAGGCCCGTCGCTCACGGCGCTGATCCGGACGCTCGACGGGGCCGGCGAGGAGGTCCCCCTTCCGGTGGCCCTCGAGCTCCTCCGCGACGTGGCTCTCGGGCTCCGCGCCGCCCATGAAGCCCTCGACCACCGGGGGCGCCCCTTGCAGATCGTGCATCGCGATCTGACCCCCTCGAACGTGCTCGTGGGTCTCGACGGGGTCGCACGCCTCGCCGACTTCGGCATCGCCCGCGCCCGGGGGGCGGCCACGGCCCGGGCCCACCTCGGGGGCTACACGGCGCCGGAGGTGCTCGCCGGGCATGCGGGCGATCCCCGCGCGGACCTCTTCGCGTTCGGGGTGGTCCTCTACGAGCTCCTGGTCGGGCGGCGCCTCTACCGCGGCGACGACGCCGCGACGCGCATCGCGACGGAGCCGCCGCCGGACCTCTTCGAGGAGCGGCCGGACGCGCCGCCGGCGCTGGTGCGCCTCTGCTTCGAGCTCCTGGCCAAGGACCCGACGAAGCGACCGGGGTCCGCCGCCATGCTCGTCCGGCGCCTCGAGGCGATCCTCGCGGAGGCGAGCGTCGACGAGGAGCCGCTCCTGGCCCGCGATTTTCTGACCGAGCTGCTCCGCTTCGGGCCCGAGCGTACCGACGCGACGGTCCCGGTGCTGACGGCACCGCCCTTCGAGTGAGCGCGGCGCCGACGGCATCTCAGTCGTCGGCGTAGCGCGCCGCGAGAAGCGCCCCGAGCGCGATGCGCGCACCCGCATCACCGTAGCCGTAGCGGCTTCGGAGCGTGTTCACGGTGCGCTCCGCCGCCTTCCGGGCCGCGGCGTCGAGCGCGTCCGCGTCGTCGCGAAGGAGCGCGAGGGCATCCTCGGCCAGGCTCTTCAGCTGGCGGCGCCGCTCCTCGAAATAACCCTCCTCGAGGGTCTCGAGATGCCGCGGGAAGAGCGCCGCCGGCGCCGCTTCCTCGCCGGGGTGCTCGATGGCCCAGTTCGCCACTGCGCTCATCAGGTCGCGCCGGAAGGCCGCGCCCTCCTCCGCGCCGAGCTTCTCCTCGACGCTCTCGAGGAGGTCCTCGTCCGGAGGCTCGAGCTCCCCCGTGAGCGGGTTCCGGACCCGCTCGCTCTTCACCCAATGAGACGCATGGAGCACGTAGCGTTCGAAGAGCTCGCGTACCTGGTCTTCGGACACGAGCCCCGTGCTCGTCCGAAGCTCCTCGTCGACTCGGTCCAGCCAGCGCGCGCGGGCCTGCTCCACGAAGGCCTTGGCGTCGTGATAGCCGCGGTCCGGCGCGAGCTTGAGGAACTCGTAGTCGTCGCGCTCGCAGAAGGCCTCCAGGCGTTCGAGGAGCGCCGGGGGCGCCAGGCAGGCGTCCTCCTCGGCGCTGACCACCGCGTCGAGGAAGAGCATGCGCATCTCGCGCGGCGAGGCGCCGACGAGCCCTTCGTAGTCGGCGCCGCCGCGCCGCTCACCGTAGATGGCCTCGGCTCCGGCGCGGAGCAGTTTGGTCTGCTCGGCGTCGAAGCGTCGTGGGACGCTGCCGCTCGTGAAGAGGTCCGCCTTCTCCAGCGGCGTGAGGTCCGCAGCGAGCTTGCCGAGCTCCCGGTCCTCGTAGCGGTCCGCGTTCGCGCGCCGTAGCCGCGTGAGCACGGCCCAGAGAGCCCCGACGAAGGTCACGTGCGGGGCCACCTCCATGCGGATCTGCGGGGCGATCTGAGCTTCGTAGATGCCCTGCTCCTGCGCGACGTCGCGGAGGTAGGGCACCCGAAGGCGAACCAGGCGACCGCGGAAGGAGTGGTACTCCGGGTGCTCCTGGAACGCGCGCAGGTGAAGCTCGTTGCTGCTCGCGAGGAGCACGCTGTCGAGGGCGAGCGTCGAGCGCTGAAGCGCGACCTCACCCGTCTCGATGGCCAGGAGCAGGTACTTCCAGGCGTCCAGCGGGCGCTTCAGCAGATCGCTGTACTCGATGAGCCCCCCCTGACCGTCGACGAGCTCGCCCTGGGTCTCGTAGAGCGCGAGGGCGCTGAGCGACGCCGGCAGGGCGCCGAGGGAGCGATCGGCGGTGAGCTGCCGTTCGCCGGCGTCCGCGGCCATCTCCGGGCCGATGGTCACCGCGCCCACGCGATAGCGGCGGCTGATCTCCCAGCGCTCGACCTGCACGTGCGCCAGCACCCGCCCGAGGTCCCCCCGATAGGCCGTCAGCAGGGCGTCGAAGATGGCGCGGTTGCGATGACCGAGGTCCCCACGCGCGATGCGTTCGGGAACCCGCGCGCCCGGCGTGCCCGCGGCCTCCAGCGCGTCGGCGAGGAGCCGTCGCCGCGGAGGACCCGGGAGGAGCAGGAGCGGGCTCTCCCGGAGCTCGCTCGGGAGCTTGGCGTCGATGCGCTCCTCTGGGAGATGCGCGTAGCTCTCCCCCGGCGCCGGCCCGCCATCGCCCGTGCGAAATCCGATGCCCTTTCCCTTCTCGCCTCGAGGAAAGACCCAGCTGAAGCGGTAGAGCGCTCCCTCGTCGACGCGCGAGTAGGCCTCGAGCGCCGCCATCAAACACGCAGCGAAGGTAGACTTGGCGCTGCCATTCGGTCCGTGAAGCAGGAGCAGCCGGTTCGGGCGGCCCTCGCGGTGGAAGCTCTGGAGCGCCTGGTAGACGGCGTTCTGCAGCTCCTCGTGACCGACCAGGCGCTCGCTCGCGGCCCGCGCCTCGCCCGCGAAGGGCAGGTCGAAGAGGGCCCAGCGCCGCACCTCGCCGCCCGCACCCCAGGGACGCTCGAGGGTGTAGCTCCCGAAATGGTCGAAGGCGTCGCGCAGGTAGGTCGCCGCGTCCCGCGCATGGCGGAGCGGGTGCGAGGCCACGAGCGCCAGGTATTCGGCGAAGGAGAGAACACGGCGCTGCGCCAGGAAGCGCTCGCGGACCGCGTCACCGGTCCTGGCGAGCTCCTCGGCGACACGCGCGGCAGCCTCGCGCGGCGCCGCCTCGCTGCCCGTGCTCACTGCACCGGCAGGGCGAGGGCGAGGGTTGCGGTCTGCGGAATGCAGGTCTGCGGGTTGCAGACGGCGAACTCCACCTTGGCGCGCACCTGGTGCTCGCCGGCCTCCGCGGCCGTGAAGGGCACGTCGAAGCGCGCGGCCTCCTCGGTGAACTCGGCCGCGTCGCCGCCTCGGAGCTCCGCCTTCGGCAGCGTGAGGGCGTCCGGCGCCTCGATGGTGATGCGCGTCGGGAACTCCGAGTTCAGGTGGTACTCGCCGGCGCCCGTGAAGCGGACCGCGAAGCGACCCTCGTCACCGGCCGCATAGCCTTCCTCGCCCTCGAGGGACGCGACGTAGAAGCCGGTCTCCGCGCGCGGGCCGGCGGCCTCGGCTTCGTCGTCACCCTCCGGCTCCGCCACCTCGGCGGCGGGCTCCGGCGCGGGATCCTCCGCGGGCGGCGGCTCGATGGTGGGCGACGGGCTCGGGGCCTCCTCGCCGCCGCAGGCGACGAGGGTGAGGGCCAGGAGAGCGAGCCCGAAGACCCGCGCGAGGGGAGAGAGCGATTGACGCACGACGAAAGGATAGGCCGCGGGCTAGCTTCGGACCATGGCCTCTCGCACGGCGACGCAGGAAGCCGCTCGAAGGCGGCGAAGGTCCGTGCTGTGGACCCGCGTCGCCCTGGGCGC
>CALCTH010000423.1 GCA_937893795.1 uncultured Myxococcales bacterium
TCAGAGCAGTGCCTGGAGGCGCGGTCTTTGGTCGGACGGTACTCAGCCAGCGACACGCGCTTCTCGGCGATCCGGTCGTTTGGCTACCGCCCTTCGCGCGCCTTGCGGTCGCGGTCGGTCCGGGGGGTCTGGTGTACGAAGATGGGCTCGCGGAGCCCCGGAGCCTCGTCGAGTGGACGGTGGACGCGGGGCCCGTGGTGCTTCTCGCGTCGGAGGACGTGGCGTACCGAGGGGTGAGGTTCGATGGCGAGCGGCTGGGGTGGATCGAGTACCGCGAGCCCGCGTCGAGCACCGAGTTCGGACGACGGACGCTCGCCGTCGCCGACCTCGCGAGCGTACGCGCGGGACGTGACGAGGCGCTGCGCTACGAGCTCGGACCGGGGGGACCCCAGTTCAACTGGGTGTTGTCGAACGGGTGGGCCATCGCCGCCGAAACCGAGGTCGGCGGAGAGCTCATCGCGATTCGCCTGGCGACACGAGAGGTCTTCGCCCTCGATGCTCCCGACGACGCCTCCTTCAGTCCGCTCCTCGCGGTCACGGCGTCGGGACGGATCGGGACGGGATACCGGCCCGACGGGACCTTCGGCAGGATTCAGACGATCTGGATGCTCGAGGCGGACGCACTCTCGCTGAAGGAAGCGCTGCCCTAGGCCTCTCGGCGACGGCGAAGCCGGTTGCAGCCCCTGCCCGCCGGCACCAGCCTCGCGGCCATGACGCGCGCGGAAAAGGCGGCCCGCATCGGCGCCATCCTCGACGAGCTCTATCCCGAGCAGCCGCCGCCGCTCGACCATACGGACGCCTTCACGCTGCTGGTGGCCGTCGCCCTGAGCGCGCAGACCACCGACAAGAAGGTGAACGAGGTGACGCCGGGGCTCTTCGCCGCGGCGCCGGACGCGCACGCCATGGCGAAGCTCGAGGCCGAGGCGATCCGCGAGCACATCCGCCAGGTCGGCCTCGCGCCCACCAAGGCGAAGAACCTCCGGCGCATGAGCGAGCTGCTCGTCGAGCGCCACGGCGGTGAGGTACCCCGGACGCTCGACGAGCTCGAGGCGCTCCCGGGGGTGGGGCACAAGACCGCGCAGGTCGTGGTCGCGCAGGCCTTCGGCGTGCCCGCCTTCCCCGTCGACACGCACATCCACCGCCTCGCGAGCCGCTGGGGCCTCTCGAGCGCGAAGAACGTGAAGGTCACGGAGGGGGACCTGAAGAAGGTCTTCCCCATGGAGACCTGGAACGCCCGGCACCTCCAGATCATCTTCTTCGGGCGGGAGCATTGCCCGGCCCGGGGCCACGACCTGAGCACGTGCCCCATCTGCTCCTGGGCGGCGACGAAGAAACGCATCGCCGAGGAAGCCCGGCGCTGAAGGCGCGCCGCGGCGCGTTGGCCGGCGCCAGCCTCCGCCGAGGGGAGGGGCCTGCTAGCGTCCCCGCCGATGGCCACCCTCGAGTTCTACTTCGACTTCTCCTCGCCCTTCGCCTACCTCGGCTCGACGCAGGTGCGCGGGCTCGCCGAGCGAACCGGCGCGACCCTCGTCTACAAGCCCATGTTTCTCGGCGGGCTCTTTCGGGCCATCGGGACGCCGGACGTGCCCATGGCGGTGATGAGCGACGCCAAGCGTGACCACGCGCGCCTCGACCTGAAGCGCTACGCGGCCATGTACGGCGTCGAGCTGAAGTGGCCCCGGGGCTTTCCGCTCATGACCGTCGACGCGCTGCGGCTCACCATGCTCGCGCCGGAGGCGCGGCGTCCGGATCTCGTCGACCGGATCTTCCGCCTCTGCTGGGTCGAGGACACCCTTCCCAAGGCGGAGGCGCTCGTCGCCTGCTGCGCCGACGCGGGCGTGGATCCGGCGCTCGTCGGCCGGGTGAAGGAGCCCGAGGTCAAGAAGGCCGTCATCGACGCCACGGAGGAGGCCAAGGCCCGCGGCGTCTTCGGCGCGCCCACCTACTTCGTTGGCGACGAGATGTTCTGGGGCCAGGATCGCGCCGTCCTCGTCGAGCACCATCTCACCCACGCGGGCTGAGTCGCCTTGGAATCCGGGCCTCGGCGCACTAGGTCCACGGGACCTGCCATGGGCCTCGAGCTCCGACTCTTCGGCGTCCCCACGCGCCTGCACGTCTCCTTCGCGTTCACCATCGTGCTGCTCTGGCTGCTCCTTGGTGGGCCCGAGCTCGGCGCGGGGACCCTGCTCATCGCGACGGCGGTGGTCCTCCAGGGCGTGCTGCTCCACGAGCTCGGTCACGCCGTCGTGGGGCGCGCCTTCGGCTTCACGCCCACCATCGAGCTCTTGGCCTTCATGGGCCTGACCCGCTGGGGCACGAAGGACCGCACGGTCACGCCGGGGCAGGGCCTCCTCATCGCCTTCGCGGGCCCCGCGGTGAGCCTGATCGTCGGCGGGGCCATCTTCGGCGCCTGCTTCGCGGCGGGGCCGGTCTGGGTCGACGCGGCCACGGCCTGGCACCCGGAGGAGGTGCGCGAGGCCGCGGTGGCTGCAAAGACGACGGTGCCGGCCGTCTTCGGGCTCTCCCTCCTCGTGATGGTCAACCTCTTCTGGGCGGCCTACAACTTGGTGCCCGTGCTGCCCCTCGACGGCGGCATGATGCTCGCGAGCTTCTTCCGCTTCTTCGACGACAAGGCCGGGCAGCGGTGGGCGCACCGCGTCTCCCTGGGCATCGCGGCGCTCTTCGGGGTGCTCTCGCTCCTCGCGCAGCAGCCCTTCTTCGTCCTCCTCGCGGGGTTCTTGGCGTGGTTCAACATCCAGCAGCTGCGGGCCCATCGGGCCTTGGCGGAGGCGGGAGCCATCGCCGTCCGTAGCCGCGAAGAGGCGAAGCAGGTGGCGTATGACGCGCTGGCGCGCGAGGACGCGGGGCTCGTGCGGCAAGCGGCCGTGGGTCTTCTCCGCGGCGCCCGCGAGCCCGCGGACCGCGACGAGGCGCTGCACCTGCTCGCCTGGGGCCACTATCTCGGCGGCGACGTCGGCGCGGCACGCGATGCCCTCGACCGGCTGAGCGGAGAGCGCGACGCGGATCCTGCCCTCGAGGGCGCGGTGCAGCTCACGCTCGGCCGCGCGGACGAGGCCCGGACACTCTTCGAGCGCGCCCTCGAAGACGGGGCGAGCGCCTTCGTCGAGCCCCGCTACCTCGACGCCGTGGCCCGCGCCGCGGCCTTCGATGCGGCCGCGGCCGTCGCGAGGCGGCACCCCGCCGCGCGCGGCGCCGACGGGCTCCACGCGCTCCAGGCCAAGGCCTACGAAGCCGACGCGCACGGCGCGGCGCTCACGCTCGGTGAGGTGCTCTACCAGCGCACGCAGCGCCCGCTGACCGCCTTCAACGTCGCCTGCGTGCTCGCGCGCCTCGGCCGCGCCGAGGAGGCGCTGGCCTGGATCGAGCGTGCGCGCGCGGCGGGCTTCATCGACGTCTCGCTCCTCGACGCGGACGACGACCTCGCGCCGGTCCGCGCGCTCCCCGGGTGGCCCTCGCTCCGGGCGCGCTTCGGCTGAGCGACGCCCGCGCGTAGACTCGGTGCCATGCTTAGTCTTCGTCCTTCCTGGACGGCGCTGCTGCTCCTGGTGGCCGCGATGCCCGCGTGTTTCCAGTCCGTGGTCTTCGATCGCGCCGAGGGCGCGTCAGCGTCGCCGGACCTCGGGGCGCCGGTCGTCGATGCGGCGCCGCCGGACGCCGGCCCGGACCCCTGCAGCGGGCCACCGAACCTCGCCATCGTCGACCCGGCGCCCGGCGAAGCGGCGGGCTCCGTGGACCCGCTGCTCGCGGTCTTCGATCGATGCATGACCCGCGCTGGAAGCCTCGTCCTCGAGCCGGCGGGAATCACGCTTCGGGCGAGCGCGCCCGAGACCGAGGTCAGCGATGCCCAAGACCTTGGTGAGCGCTTCATCGACGAGGAGATCGGCCGCGACGCCTTCCTCGACAACCCGGCCTGCTACCGGAGCGTCGGTTTTCGGCTCTTTCCGAGCGTCGTGATCCCGCCGGGCATGTACCAAGTCCGCTTCGACGACGGCTGGGTGAGCTGCGAAGGCCGGCGCTTCGACGCGGAGCGCGACCCCTTGGCCGCCACGTGGTCCTTCGTGGTGGAGCCGTGACGCGCTCCGTGCCTTCGGGGCGCGGTGTCGTCGGGGTCGCGCTCGTGCTGGTCGCCGGCGTCTCGAGCGGCTGCTTCGCCTCCATCGTGACCGGCGACGCGGAGCCGGCGTCGAGCGACCCGCCCACGGGGCCGCCGGACATGGCGCGCCCCAGCGCGGACCTCGGCGCGCCGCCGCTCGACGCCGCAGCGAGGGACATCGGACCGGCGGATGCCGGGTCGCCCGAGGCGGGGCCATCGGACGCGGGGCCGCCGGACCTCCCCGTGGACATGCCGCTCGCCGACCCGGACCTCGGCCCGCCCATCCGGCCCGACCTCATGCGCTGCGCGCGGCAGCTCTGCCTGCTC
>CALCTH010000424.1 GCA_937893795.1 uncultured Myxococcales bacterium
GGCGTCGCCGTCCGCGGCCGGCGCCGGCGAGGGCCGCGCCGGAGCGAGCGAGGGCGACGAGGGGGTGACCAGGGGCACGTTCGGCGCCGCCGCCGCGAGCGCGGCGACGAAGGCCGCCATGCTCTGGGGGCGAGCCTCCGGAGTCTTCGCGAGCGCGCGAATCACCGCGGCGTCGATGGCCTCCGGAAGGCCCGGGACCCGCGCGCGCAGCGGCTCCGGCGGCTCGTTGCCGTGCTTCCAGAGGAGCTGGAAGTAGTTGCTCCCCTCGAAGGGCGGATCGCCGGTCAGCATCTCGTAGAGGACCACGCCCAGCGCATAGACGTCCGCTCGATGGTCGATGTCCGTCTCTCCGCGGGACTGCTCCGGAGACATGTAGAGCGGCGTACCGACGAGCTGCCCCGTGCGCGTCATGCGCACCTGCTCGGCCTCCGCGGACTTCACCTTGGAGATCCCGAAGTCGAGAACCTTCACGAAATCCGCGCCGCCCTTGGGGAGGATGAAGATGTTCTCGGGCTTCAGATCGCGGTGCACGATGCCGGCGTCGTGAGCGGCCTGAAGCGCCGCGGCGACCTGCGCCGCGATGTTGAGCGCGCGGCCCATCGGCAGCGGTCCCTCCTCGAGCAGGTCGGCGAGGCTCTGCCCACGGAGCAGCTCCATCACGAGGAAGACGCGCCCGCTCTCGGTCACGTCGAAGCTGACGACGTCGACGATGTTGTCGTGCTCGATGGACGAGGCCGCCTTCGCCTCCTGCAGCAGGCGCTCGACGGCGCGCTGGCTCGAGGCAACGCGCTCGCTGAGCACCTTGACGGCGAAGGAACGCTGAAGGTGCACGTGCGTCGCCCGATAGACGGTGCCCATGCCGCCCTCGCCGAGGTGCCCATCGACGCGGTAGAGCCCCCCGAGCACCTGACCGATCATCGCGTCGGCCTCGGGGTCCTCCGCGGCCTCCGCGGGAACGACGTCCGGCGCGACCCGCCCCGCCGCGAAGGCCGCGACGGCGGCCACCTCCTCGACGGGCGTGGGCCCGGTGTCCGGCGGCTGCAGGCTGGTCACCGTCTCCGCCAACGCGGGGTGCGGCTCGTCGTCCGCGCTCGGCTCTCGCTCCTCGACCGTCAGCGGGGTCCTCCACCGGGAACGGTAGCACCGGGCGGCGCGAGGGCGGCTCGGCGCCTCGCCGGCTGCCCCCTACCCTCGCGGCGTCTCCGGCCTCATTCTCCCCTCGTGCTCACGGAGGCCTGCATCGCCGCCATCGAGGGGCGAGAGGACGAGCGGCCGCAGCGCGGCAGGCTGCGGCTCTTTCGGAGCCCGGTGCTCGAGGCCCTCTTTCGCTCGCCGCCCTGGCTCCCCTTCGTGACCGTGCCTCCGATCCTGGGTGCGCTCGTCGACCAGGGCGCGATCCGGGCGCCGCTCGTGGTGCTTGCCGGGGCCGTGATGTGGGCGGGCCTCGAGTACGCGATGCATCGCTGGCTCTTTCATCCGAAGGGCAGCGCCCGCGCCATGGTGGGGTACCGCTTTTTGGTGCACGGACATCACCACGCGCGGCCCTGGGACGAGGGACGCCTCGTCGCGACCCCGTGGCAGCTCGCCACCGCGGCGGCCGCGCTCTACGGCGCCGCGCAGGTGTTCGGAGCGCGTTGGGATGCCGCCTTCGCGGGGGGGCTGGTCGCCTACCTCGCCTACGAGGCGCTGCACTACGCGATCCACCATGCCAGCGGGGGACCGCGCTGGCTGCAGGGGGTCCGGGCGCACCACCTCCGTCACCACCACGGCCCCGCTGGCGCCGCGCAGGGCTTCGGGATCTCCTCGCCGCTCTTCGACCTCCTCCTCGGCACGCGGGCCCCGACGGGCGCGACGCCTCGTTCGGGCGCGGAGGCGTGAGAATCGACAAACTCCCGGCCGGGGACCTTGGCGGATGTGCGGCTGCGCCCCATCGTTCGCGCCGTGGAGCCCTCCTTCGACCCCGCGATCGCCGCAAGCGCCGACGTAGCGCCCTTTGGTGACGTGCCCCCGGCGCTCTGGGTGCCGGCGCTCGAGGAGCCCGCACGCCGCGACCTCGGGACCCGCCTTCGGGCGGAGCTGCGGGCACGGCCGACGCCCATTCGGCCCGAGGGCCCGGCACACGCGGCTCGCGAGGCGCTCGAGGAGATTCTCGGCTGGGTGGAGGTCATCGAGGACGGCGACGCGAACCGGCTCCTCCGCGTGGAGCGACGCCGCTGGCTCGAAGGTGGGGATCCCCTCCGCTACTGCGAGCAGCTCCGACGCTTCGGGGAGAGCGAGCTGGCCGTGGCGCTCGCGCGCACGACGCTGGGGCGCGTGCCGGCCGTCGAGGCGGCGCTCCAGCTTCGCCTCGAGGCCTTCGTGCGCTCGGCAGAGCCGCTCCCGGGCTCGTGGCGCCGCGCCATCGACGCGCTTCGAAGCGAGCCCGCTCGCGAAGCGATGGAGGCCCTGCTCCGCTTCACCCCGAGGGAGCGGCGGGCGACCCAGCTCCGCGCGGTGCTCGATGCCCTCGAGGACGCGGGGGTCTCCGCGGCCGAGCGACTCACGTTGGCCTCGGTCGCCGGACCGGGGCCGGAGGCCGCTCGGCTCGCCGAGAGCGGTGCCGTTCCGCCCTCGGCCATCGAAGCCGTGGCGCGCGGTGAGGGCGCGCGCTGGCTCGGCCTCGCCGCGCGTGC
>CALCTH010000425.1 GCA_937893795.1 uncultured Myxococcales bacterium
GGCGCGCACCGCTCACGCCGCCGGACGCGGACGCCAGGCTTCGAGGGCGTCGACGAAGGCCTCGCTCATGCCCGCGCGGCGCCGGGCGCCACGGGCCACCGGCGTGCCGCGCATGAGAAGCGGCGAAAGCGGAGGCGGCAGCGCCGCCGACCAGTCCTCGAAGCGCAGCGAGCCGCGGAAGGCCTCGAACCAGCGCACGCCGAAGGCGACGTGGGCGACCTCCTCGCGGCCGCTCTGCTCTTGCAGCAGGGCGCCGGCCTCGTCGCCGCCCCGCAAGCGGCGCGATAAGTCGGGGAGGAGGACGCCGCCGCGCGCCGTGTGCTCGAGGTTGGCCGCCTCGAGGCCCAGCCCGAGCGTGGCGACGAAGCTGCCGGGGGACCGGCACGCCGGCACCCGCTCCCAGAACCAGTCGCGCACGGGCTGGTCCCCGTAGGCGACGCCGAGGTCCGCCAGCGCGACGCGATAGTGCGCGGCGTGACGGAGCTCGTCCTCCATGATGGCGAGGAGCCCCTGGCGAAAGGGACGCGGCGCCGTCGGAAAGGCGAGCAGCGCCCACGCCATGAGCTCGGCTGCCTGCAGCTCGTGGTGAAGGAAGGTGTGGAGGAGCTTGGCGCGGGCGGCAGGCGTGCCGGCCTTCCGCGGCATGCGGGGCGCCTTGCGCACGACGCAGAGCGCCCGCGGGCGCCCCGGCGCGAGCGGCGCCACCAGGCCTTCGTCGCGCCACTGACCCGGCGGCGGCGCCGGCATGAGCTTCTCGTGCAGGTCGCGCGTCGTGATGTAGGCGTGGGCCCACGCCTCGACGGTGCGCGCGCTCGCCGTCGCGCTTTCCGAAAGCTGCGACGGCGCGTCATCGACAACGATCACTGCGGCAGCTTGTCGCTGGCGCGTCGCTCCGTCGAGGCGGCGCTGGTGTCGCCCGGCGCCCTCTGTCAGCCTCGACGAGGCAACGCCCATGCGTATCCCCCTTGCCAACCTGCTGGCCAAGAGCCCCTTTCCGCGCATCGTGGAGCAGATGGCGGCGGCGTCGGCCTGCGCCGAGATGGTGCCGGCGCTGGTGACGGCCCTCCTCGCCGGCGACGAGGCCGGCGTGGTGCGGCTCGCCAAGGAGACCTCGATCCTGGAGGGCGCGGCGGACGAGGTGAAGAACCGTGTGCGGACGGAGATGCCGCTCCGCATCTTCCTGCCCGTCGACCGTCGAGACGTTCTTCGCCTCGTGAGCGTCATCGACCGCATCGCCGACAGCGCCGAGGACGTCGGCGTGCTCCTCACGCTTCGGCACCTCGAGGTGCCGGAGGGGCTCGCCGCGCCGCTCGGGAGCTTCACCGAGGCGGTCATGGACACCGTCGCGACGGCGTCGCGGCTCGTCGAGCAGCTCGACGGCCTCGTCCGGGCCAGCTTCGGAGGCGACGCCGCGGAAGACGCGCTCGGCCTCGTGCAGCGGCTCGGCGAGCGCGAGCACGCGGCGGACAAACTCCAGGATCAGTGCGCGAAGGTGCTCTTCGGTGCGGAAGACCAGCTCGCCCCGGTCGCGCTCTTCATGTGGACGAAGGTGCTCAACGAGATTGGCGACATCGCCAATCACGCCGAGAACGTGGGCGACCAGTTCCGCCTCTTCGTCGCTCGCTAGCGGTCCCGCCCTTCCATGGACCTCGTCACCATCGTCCTCGCCGTGACGGCGACCGCGGGCCTCTACATGGCGTGGAACATCGGCGCGAACGATGTCGCCAACGCGATGGGGACGAGCGTCGGCTCCGGCGCGCTCACGCTCCGCTCCGCGCTGGTCGTGGCCGCCATCTTCGAGTTCGGCGGAGCCCTCCTCGTGGGCGGCAGCGTCACGCAGACCATCAGCGGCGGCATCGTCGGCGTCGAGACCCTAGCCGAGGGCGGCGACTCGATGCTGGTGGCCGTCGGCATGACCTGCTGTCTCCTGGCCGCCGCGCTCTGGCTCCACGTCGCGACCTACTTCGGATGGCCCGTGAGCACGACGCACAGCATCGTCGGTTCCGTGCTGGGCTTCGGCCTCTGGGCCGGCGGCGTCCACGTGGTGCGCTGGGGCGTCATGGGCAGCATCGCGGCCAGCTGGATCCTCTCGCCGGCGCTCGGTGGGTTCCTGGGCTTCGTGGTCTTCTCCATGATCCGCGCGCGCATCTTGCGAGCCGACGACGCGGTGGTGGCCTTGCAGCGCCTCGGCCCGATCCTGGTCTTCCCCATCGGCATGACGCTGACGCTCGCGATGATCTTCGAGGGGCTGCAGCCGCTGCGCATGGACCTCTCCCTCGGCACGGCCCTCCCCATCGCCGTGTGCGTGGGGCTCCTTTTCAGCGCGATCTCCGTGGCCTTCTTTCGGTCCCGGCGCTGGCGAGAGCTCGAGGGCAGCGAGGCCGATCGCGCCGAGCGGGTCTTCCGCGGACTGCAAGTCGTGACGGCCTGCTACGTGGCCTTCGCCCACGGGAGCAACGACGTCGCGAACGCCGTCGGACCCATGGCCGCAGTCTTCGGTGCCGTGCAGGAGGGGCTCACCGAGAACGTGGAGGTCCCCCTGAACGTTCTCATGATCGGGGCCTTCGGTATCGTGCTGGGGCTCTCTACCTACGGCTTCCGGGTGATGGCCACCATCGGCCGCGAGATCACGGAGCTGACGCCCTCCCGAGGCTTCGCCGCGGAGTTCGCCGCTGCGACCACCATCGTCGTCGCGAGCAAGCTGGCGCTCCCCATCAGTACGACGCACACGGTCGTCGGCGCCGTCGTGGGCGTGGGCGTCGCTCGGAGCTTCGGCGCGCTCAACCTGCGCGTGCTACGCGGCATCGTGGCGAGCTGGCTCTTCACGGTGCCCGTGACGGCAGCGCTCTCCGCGACGCTGCTCGCCCTCGCGAGCCTGGCCCTCGGCCAATGAGCGCCGGCGAGTGACACGGGGCGACGCTCCGGCGATGCTGGGCACATGAGTGATGACGACGCCCGGGTGCTCGTGGACGTCGATGCCGACGGCGTCGCGCACGTTCGCCTCAACCGGCCGCACAAGCGGAACGGCCTGGACCTGCCCATGTTCCGCGCCATCTCGCAGACGGCGCGTGACCTCGGGACGCGTAAGGAGGTGCGCGCCGTGGTACTGAGCGGCGAGGGTCCGGCCTTCTGCGCCGGTCTCGACGTGAAGGCGCAGATGGCCGACCCACGGGCGATGGTGGCCGAGCTCATGGAGCCGCACCCCGAGCGCGTCACGAACCTCGCGCAGGACGTCGCCTGGGCCTGGCGGGAGGTCCCCGTGCCGGTGCTCGCGGCGCTGCATGGGCCGGTCTTCGGCGGCGGCCTCCAGATCGCCCTGGGCGCCGACGTCCGCTACGCCGCGCCCGACGCGCAGCTGAGCGTGATGGAGATCGTCTGGGGCCTGATTCCAGACATGGGCGCGAGCCAGACGCTCATGGGCCTCGTGCGGCCGGACGTGGCCAAGGAGCTGACCTTCACCGGGCGCATCGTGGATGCCGAGGAGGCCGCGGCGCTCGGTCTCGTGACGCGCATCGCCATGGACCCGCTCGCGGAAGCTCGCGAAGCCGCCCGCCTCATCGCCGGCCACTCACCCTCCGCCATGCGCCGCAGCAAAGCGCTCCTGGACGCAGCGCCAAAGCTCGGCCCGGAGGCCTCCTTCGCGCTCGAGGCGAAGCTCCAGAAGGAGCTGCTCGGGGGCAAGGACCAGATCGAGGCGATGATGGCGCGGCTTCAGAAGCGTCCGCCGCGCTTCGCCGACCCTGCGTAGGCCGCAGCTACTCCGCGGCGGCGGCGCGGTAGTGCGGCACCCAGCCGCTGACGTCCTGGAAGAGGCGCACGCAGCGAATCGTTTCGATCTCGGTGAGCTCGAAGCGGTGGTAGCGCTTCGCGGGGACGACGATGAGGTCGCCGGGCGTCACCTTCACACGCATCCAGCGGTCGCCCCTGCTGCGGATGTCGAAGACGCCCTCGCCCTCGAGGACGAAGCGCACCTCGTCCTCGTCGTGGAAGTGCTCGTCGACGAACTTCGCGCAGACGGCCTCGAGGTTCGGCGTGTCCGGGCGGAGGGCCACCTCGTCCTGGGTGACGTAGCCCCGGGTCTCCCGAAGCGCGTCGAGGGCGGGCTGATGCGCGGCCGCCTCGAGCGAGAGAGCTTCGTTGTGAATGCCCTCGGCGGCGAGGGTGTCGCGCGCGATGGGCGCGCCGTCATCGAGCCAGTTCGCTTCCATGGTGCGTCTCCCGCGCTTCGCCTCGCGCCTATTCCGCGGCCTTGGCCATCGGCTTCGCCGCCGGATCGACGCCCAGCTGACGCATCTTGACGGCGGCCTCGAAGAGGTAGTCGTAGCACTCCGCCTGCGTCTTGGCCTGCTCCCAGGTGGCGCCCCAGACGTACACGCCGTGGCGACGGACGAGCACGGCGTCGCTGGCCGGGTAGGCGTCCATGGCGGCGCCGAGGTCGTCGGCCAGCTCGTGCTCGTGCGCCGTGTTTTCGATGATGGGGACCACGAGCTCGTCGTGATAGCCGGTGCCCCGGATGCCCTTCTGCATCTCGAGGTGCGTCGTTCGGAACTCCGACGCGGGCGTGAGCGTCGCCAGCAGCGCGTTGACCGAGTGGCTGTGGAGCACGGCGCCGGCGCCCCGCTTCGTGAAGGCGTGAAGGAAGAGCGGCGCGCAGGCGCTGAGCCGTGGCGCGTTCGCCGGCGCCTCGACCACGCGGCCCGCGAGGTCGAGCGCGTAGAGGTCCTCCGGTTGCAGGCGCTCCTTCTGCACGCCGCTCGGCGCCATGTAGATGCGGTCGCCGGCGCGGAGGCTGATGCCCCCACCGGTGCCGGACACCCAGCCGAGCGTGTAGAAGTGGCGGCAGAGCTCGACGACCAGCGCGCGCGGATCCTGCTTCATGGGGACCTCCGGGGGCCTCGAAGGGGGTGGCGTTCGAAGGGTATGGCGAGGGGCCTCGCGCGCAAGCATCAGCCGGGGCGAGAGGGCGCGCCGGGACGCCCGCTCGGACGTCCGCCGGCGCCGGGGGGCGGTCCGCGCCGAACGGGGTAGAGGCAGCAGTCCGCAGGGCAGACGTCGTGCTTGGTGGGCAGCGTGCCGAGCACGCGGCGGTCCTCGACCTCCCCCACGCGCTCGAGGACGAGCTCGCGAAGCATGGACACGAAGGCCGGGTGCGTGCCGACGGTGCCGGCGCGTACGACGTTCATGCCGAGCTCCTCGCCGAGCTCCTGCGCTTCCTCGTCGAGGTCGAAGAGGACCTCCATGTGGTCGGACACGAAGCCGATGGGGACGATCACCAGGTCCTCGACGCCGATCTGGTCGAGGGCCCGCATGTGGTCGAGCACGTCGGGCTCGAGCCAGGGCACGTGCGGCGGGCCGCTCCTGCTTTGATAGACGAGCTGCTGCTCGCTCTTGCCCACGGCCGCGGCCACCAGCCGGCAGGCCTCCTCGAGCTGGTCCTCGTAGGCGCAATGGCGCGCCATCGTCAGCGGGATGCTGTGCGCCGTGAAGGCGATGCGCGCGGCTTTCCGGCGGCTCTCGGGGATCGTCGCGAGCGCCGCCTTCGTGAGCTCGACCATGGGCTCGATGAAGCCCGGGTGATTGTAGAAGGCGCGAACCTTGTCGATGACCGGGGCGCCCTCGCCCACCTCGGCGCGGGCCTTCGCGACGTTCTCGCGGTACTGGCGGCAGCCGCTGTAGCTCGAGAAGGCGCTGGTGAAGATGGCGAGGGCGCGCTTCACGCCATCGTCGCGCATGCGCCCGAGCGTTTCTGGCAGGAGCGGGTGCCAGTTCCGGTTGCCCCAGTAGATCGGGAGCTTCGGGCCGTGGAGAGCGAGCTCCTTCTCCAGAGCGGCGATGAGCGCGCGGTTCTGGTCGTTGATCGGGCTCTTGCCCTCGAAGTGGTAGTAGTGCTCCGCGACCTCGAGGAGGCGCTCCTTCGGGACGCGCTTGCCGGCCACGACGCGCTCCAGGAAGGGCATCACGTCCTCCCGCTTCTCGGGCCCGCCGAAGGACACGAGGAGCAGGGCATCGTAGCTCCGCGCCTCGGCCAGTTGCGTCCCCGCGTCGAGCGGGTCGATCTCCAGGGCCGGGTCGTCTCCGGGGGTGCGGGGCGGCGCCGGCTCGGCCGGGGCGCTCTCGTCGCGTTCGCTCACGTCGCTCTCCGTGCGTGGGTGTCGCAAGCGCGGGGTCTCGGTCCAGGGCCTGCCGCTGGCAAGGCCGACCGGCTCCCCGCGCCGTGGCCGACCAGCCTACGCCGTCTCACCCGGCTCGCGCACCCCTTGCCCCGGCGCTGAACGCATGTGAGGGTCCGCGCGTGCGCATCGTCGTTCTCGCGAGCGGGAGCCGGGGCAACGCGACGATCTTCGAGAGCGGCCGGACCCGCGTGCTCGTCGACGCGGGCGTGACCGTGAAGGCCGCGCGGGAGCGCTACCGCGACGCGACCGGCGCCGACCTCGACCACCTCGACGCGCTGGTCCTCACGCACGCGCACGGAGATCACGTGCAGCACGCCCGGCGCACGGCGGAGGTGTTCGACTGCCCGGTGCACCTCCAGGAGCGCACCGCGCGGCAGGTGGAGCTCCCCGACGCGACGCGACGGGTGACGCTGAGGCCGCGCGGCGAGCAGCGCATCGGTGCGCTGCGCCTCGGCGCCGTGACCGTGCCCCACGATGAAGCGCAGGTGGCGCTGGTGGTCCGAGACGGCGCGGACGAGGCCGCGCTCGTGACGGACCTCGGTCATATCCCCGCGCACGTCGCCGGGGCGCTGCGGACGACGCGAACGCTCCTGCTCGAGGCGAACCACGACCCGCAGCTCCTGGCGCTCGCGCCCTACCCTGCATCGGTCAGGGCGCGGGTCGGCGGACGCTACGGGCACCTGGCCAACGCCCAGGCGGCGGGTCTTCTGAAGAAGCTCGGGCGCTCCCTCGAGCGCGTGGTGCTCATGCATCTGAGCCAGTCGAACAACACCCCGGCCAAGGCGAGGGAGGCCGTGCGGCCCGCGCTGCGGAGCGCCGTACGGCTCATGGTCGCCGACCAGGACGCGCCGCTCGTGCTGGCGAGCGCGCGCGCCAAGCAGCTCAGCCTCTTCTCTTAGCGAGCGGCCGGGCGCGCGTCAGAGCTCTGCGAGGCCCTGGCGGACGTAGTTCGGCTGCGCGAACGCGCCATGGTGCACGTCGCGGTTGTAGTAGCGGCAGCCCGGGATGAGCGCGTCGGCGCGGGCGTCGTCCAGCGAGCGGTGGTCGCGCTGGTCGGAGCACCAGGTCCAGCTCCAGCTGCCCGTCGCGTAGAGCGGCACGCCGGCAAAGTAGGGCTGAACGCTGCCGAAGAGCGCCCGGAGCTTCTTCTGCGTCTCGAAGAAGATGTCGCGGAGCAGCATGGGCGTCTCGCTCTGCAGCCCGAGCACGCCGTCGGGCGTGAGCATGCGCTTGCAGGCCTCGAAGAACTCGGCCTCGAAGAGCACCTCGCCCGGCCCGATGGGATCCGTCCCGTCGAGGAGGATGACGTCGTAGGGCGCGTCGTCGCTCTTCTTCACGTAGTCGATGCCGTCGATGAAGCGCACGTCCAGTCGAGGGTCGTCCCAGGCCGTGCCGATGCGGGGGAGGTGCTCCCGGCTCGCGCGCACGACGAGCTCGTCGATCTCGATCATCACGCACGCCTCGACGCCGGGATGGCGCAACACCTCCCGGACCGTTCCCCCATCGCCGCCCCCGATCACGAGGACCCGCTTCGGATCCCGTGCCGTGAGCATCGCGGGGTGCGTGAGGAGCTCGTGATAGATGAACTCGTCGGCCTCGCTCGTCATGAAGACGCTGTCGATGGCGAGGACCCGCCCGTAGGGCTTCGTATCGAAGACCTCGACGGTCTGGAAGGCGCTCTTGCCCGCGAAGAGGGTCTCCGTGACCTCGAGGGAGAGGCGCGTACCGTGGAAGGTCTCCTCGTACCAGTGGCTCATTCCGGGCCCTTAGCTCGATCGCCGCGCGCCGGCGATGCGACGGCGGGGCCGCCGGGGAGCGGGGCATGGCGGGCCGCGGTGGTGGATGACAGGCTCGCTCTCGCCGTGACGACCTCCCCGCCGCGCCCGACGCCGCTCCTCGACGCACCCCGACCCGTTCTCGACCGGGAGGGGCTGCGGCGAAAGGACGGCGCCTACCTCGAGGCCGTGCGCAGCGACCCGACGACGCGCCTCGTGGTGCTCTGGCGAGGCCGGCCGCTCCTGGGGAAGGGAAGGACGCCCGCGCCGCTGCCGCTGACGCTCGGCGCGCATGCTCACCTCCTCGAGGCTGCGACGGAGACCGTCTTCCTCGGGAGCGCGGAGGGCGAGCGCTGGCTCGCCGTGGAGCTCGACGGCGACACCGACCCCGCCGGCTTCGACCTGCCGAGCGGAGGGAGCTTCGAAGACCTCCGCGTGGCCGGGGCCTTCATGCCGTGGCCGCTCCTCGAGCCGCTCCTCTACGCGCGCGGCATGCTCCGCTGGCACCGCGCCGCGGCGCACTGCGAGGCGTGCGGCTCCGGGGACCTCCGTAGCGTGGACGGCGGCTTCGCCCGCGAGTGCGCCGCGTGCGGAACGCGCACCTTCCCGCGCACGGACCCGGCGGTGATGATCCTCGTGACCCGGGGCGAGCACGCTCTCCTCGCGCGGCAGCCGCGGTGGCCGCGCGGCATGGTTTCGGCGCTGGCGGGCTTCGTGGAGCCGGGGGAGAGCCTGGAGCAGTGCGTCGTGCGGGAGACGCTCGAAGAGGTCGGCCTGCACGTCGAGAACCCGGTCTACGTGGGCTCGCAGCCCTGGCCCTTTCCGCGCTCGCTGATGCTCGCCTTTCGTGCGGAGGCGCCCGAGGGGGACGTCCGCCTCGACGACGACGAGCTCGAACAGGCTCGCTGGTTCACCCGGGAGCAGCTTCGCGCTCCGAAGGGCTTCTTCATTCCGCCGCCCATCTCGTTGGCGCACCGGCTCGTGCGCTCCTTCGCCGAGGAATGAACGCGCCGTGAGCGGGGCAGAGAGCACCACGCGCCGGGAGCGCCCGCCGCGACGTCGCGTCGCCGGCGTCGACGTCGCCCGCGCCGTGGCCTCGCTCGTGATGATTCAGGGGCACGCCTATCACGGCTGGGTGGCGCCGGAGCATCGGGACGGCGCATACGCCTTCACCCGGGTCCTCGGCACGCTGCCGCTCCCGGCCTTTCTCGTGCTCGCCGGCGCCGGGATGACGATGCGCCTCGAGGCCGCGTCCCGGCGCGGCGAGGCCGCCGCGGAGGTCCGCCGGAGCCTCGTTCGACGCGGTCTCCAGGTCTTCGTCTACGGGTATGCGGTGAACCTGGCCTACGGGCTGCTCGACGGCGGGCTCGACGCGGCGCCGCTCCTTCGCGCC
>CALCTH010000426.1 GCA_937893795.1 uncultured Myxococcales bacterium
GCCGTCGAGCGGCGCCGGCGGGGGCGGGTCGTCGCTGCAGGCGAGGGCGGAAACGAGGAGAAGAAGGAGAAGCCACGCGTGCACGGCGCGAGACTATCCGCCCTTGGTGCGGGGGCGCGATTCCCATGCGGCAGCTGCGGCGGCCCAGAACTCCGCTCTGCCGTACTAGGGTCCCGCCATGACGGGGTCTCGCCTTCTCGCCTTCGCGCTCTGCGTAATGCTCTTCGCCTGTCCTCCCCCGAGCCGCGACGACGGCGCCGCTGCTCCGGAGCCGCAGCGCCCCGACGAGGTCGCGGCGGAGGTCGTGGCGGCCTTCACGGCCTTCGCGGAGGCCATCGACGCGAAGGACTGGGCCACCGCGGGCACCTTCTACGCCGAGAGCCCCAGCTTTCGCTGGTGGGAAGACGGGCAGCTCCGCTACCCGAACGCCGGCACGGCGCGCGCGGCCCTCGAGGGCCTGGCGGCCTACGGGCCGCTCACGGTGCGCTACGGCGCGCCAGACGTGATCGCGCTCGGCCCCGATGCCGCCACCCTGAGCGTCACCTTCCAGACCACCGTGGGGCAGGGCGCACGCGCCTTCTCCTTTGCGGGAGTGCAGACGCTGCTGCTCCGCCGGGGCGAGTCCGGCTGGGCGGTTCTGCGGGGTCACACGTCGACGCGGCGCCCCAGCAACGACCAGGCGGGAGCCGCCGCAGCGGAGCGGGTCGACGCGCCCGAAGCAGCGCCGGTCGACGAAGGCGCCTCGGCGGGCGACCACGCGCCGCCCGCCGAGTAGCCCTCAAACCTGCGCCATCCCGCCGTCGGCGACCAGCTCGGTCCCCGTGATGAAGGACGCGTCCTCGCTCATCAGGAAGGCCACCGGCCGGGCGATCTCCATCGCCTCCCCGAAGCGACCGAGGGGGACCTGCGAGAGAATGCCCTTCGCCATCTCCGCGGCCTGCTCTTCCGGGATGCCCGTGCGCGCGAAGAAGTCCGTCCCGACGGGTCCCGGGCTGATGGCGTTGACGCGGATCGTCCGGCCCGCGAGCTCCGCCGCGAGCGTGCGCGTGGCGTTCCGGAGCGCGGCCTTCGACGAGCCGTAGAGCACGCCGCCGGGCATGCCCATCTCGCTCGCGATGGACGTGTTGATCACCACGCTTCCGCCCTCGTTCAGGAGCGGCGAGAGCACGGCTACGTGCAGGAGCGGACCGCGCACGTTCACGTCGTACTGTTGCGCGAAGACCTCCGCCGTGACCTGGTCGTGGGGCACGAAGAGCCCGTAGCCGGCGTTCAGGAACACGCCGTCGATGGTGCCGAAGTGCTCCTTCACCCACGCCGCGAGCGCGCTCGCCGCCTCCGGCGATCCCGCGTCGTTGACGAGCGTGTGGATGCGCGGACCCTTCACGGCCGCGAGCTTGTCCGGGTTGGTTCCCGTCGCGAGGACCTCGGCGCCCTCCTCCGCCAGCAGCTCCGCCGTCGCCCGGCCAATGCCGCCGGAGCCTCCCGTGATGACGAACTTCTTTCCGTTGAATCGTCCCATGCTTACCTCCCGCCGCCGTGGTAGGCAGACCTCTCGGTGGGCGCCTCGCGCCGCCATCGTCAGGATGTCGCCGCGCGGATGCGTTTCGCTACCTGCGAATTCGCGCACCGGAGCGGTGCGCGCACGCTCACTCGTGGATGACCCACCGTGAGCGCGGATGGCGGCGCCGGGGGGCGCACGCGACGCTCGCGGGTCGCTGGTCGGGCCGCCGCCAGGTGGCCGGCTCGATGCGCGCGAGTCGGCTCTCGTGGCGCACGCCGGGGCGGAAGAGTGGCGCTGGGTCGCAGTTCTTGCCGTCGTGCATGAGCTCGAAGTGGACGTGCGGCCCGCGGCTGATGCCCGACGACCCGAGCTCGGCGAGGATCCCGCCCCGCGGCACCTCCTCGCCGGCCACGACGAAGTTGAAGGAGTTGTGCGCGTACATGGGCACCCAGCCGCCGGGGTGGATGACCAGCACCATGTTGCCGTAGCCGCGCACGCCGTCGCCGCTGTAGGCGACGATGCCCGGCGCCGCGGCGCGCACGTTCCAGCCCATGTCGCCAGCGATGTCCATGGCGAGGTGGTAGCCCCCTTCGCCGCTCCCATAGCCGCGGACGAAGCGGCCGCGCCGCACGGGCCAGCGGAGCGTCCCCGGCAACCGGTCGGCGTTCCCCGCCGCGACCTTCCAGCGCCTCGGCACGCGGCCCCGGAGGAGCTCGCGCGCGATCTCGACCGTGCCGAGGCCGAGGCGCCGGGCCCTCGCCGCGGCGCGGCGCTGCCGGGGCGAGAGCTCGCGGGTCTCGAGCTGGCTCCGCCGCGCGCCGCTCGGTACCCAGAGCCGGTCTCCTTCCCGCACGCCCGCGGCGCGCTCCGGCGTGAGGCTGTTGGCCGCCATGAGCGCGGACACGCTGACCCGGAAGCTCCGTGCCAGGTCCCAAATGGTCTCGCCGCGCTGCACCGTGTGCCGGAACCCGCGGCTCCCGTTGTCGGGATCGGCCGCGCGCACGTCGGCCTGGGCGATGCCGGGCACGATGACGGCCGTGCCCGGGCGGAGCCCGCGGGCGTCGTCGTCGTGCCACTCGTTGCGCTCCATGATCTCGCCGACGCTGCGGTCGTAGGTATGGGCGAGGTCCCAGAGCGTCTCGCCCTGGGCGAGCACGTGGTAGGCGGCATCCTCGAGCGGCGGCAGCGTGGACACGTCGACGGGCGCGCCGACCTCGCGCACCTCGACGGCCTCGCTGACGCCCGGGATCTTCAGCACCTGGCCGACGCTCAGGCGCCGCACGTCGGCTTCCCGGAGCTCGTTGGCCTCGAGCACCTGGCGGACCGTGACGCCGTAGCTCCGGGCGACGTCCCAAAGGGTCTGCCCGGCCTGGAGCGTGTGCTCGACGAAGGGATCCGGCTCGGGCTCGGGCTCCGGCGCGGCCACGGGCTCGGGCGGCGCCGGCTCGCTCTCGCCTCCCGCGCACGCCAGCGCGCATACCAGCCACAGCGCAAGTCCACTCCGCACGGCCGGGCACCGTAGTACAGGCCCCCGCGCGGGCCAGGGTCCGGCCCCCATCGCTCGTCTCGGGCAGCTGCCTCCTGGCCCCGCCGCGTCGCCGCGTCATGCTCCTCGGCATGCACGTGCCTCCGGTCGCGCTGACCATCGCGGGCTCGGACCCGTCGGGGGGCGCCGGGGTCCAGGCGGACCTCAAGACGTTCCACCAGCACGGCGTGTACGGCGCCGCGGCGATCACGCTACTCACCGTGCAGAACACGCGAGGCGTCACCGCGGTCGCCGTACAGCCCGCGGGGCTCGTCCGCGATCAGATCGAGGCCGTGACCTCGGACCTGCCCGTGGCCGCGGCCAAGACCGGGGCGCTCGGCTCGGCCGAGGTGGTCGAGGCCGTGGCCGCGACGCTGCGCGGCGTGGCCTTTCCCGTCGTCGTCGACCCCGTGATGATCAGCAAGCACGGGGCGCCGCTCATGGACGCCGCGGCGCAGGCTGTCTTCGCCAGGCACCTGGTCGCGGACGTGGCGCTCCTGACACCCAACGCGCACGAGGCGCAGGCGCTTCTCGGCCGCGCCGTCACCACGCGCACCGAAGCCGACGCCGCAGCGCGCGCGTTCGTGGGTGAGCTCGGGTGCCGCGCCGTGGTCGTGAAGGGCGGCCACGTGGACGAGGACGGCGACGCCGTCGACGTGCTCTATCGTCGCGGCGCCGACGCACCCGCGCACGTGCGGAGCCCCCGTATCGCGACGCGCCACACCCACGGCACGGGATGCACCTACTCGGCGGCCATCGCGGCCCGCCTCGCGCGCGGCGACGAGCTCGAGGACGCCGTGCGCGGCGCGAAGGACTGGCTCACCGAGGCGCTTCGGCGCGCCCCGGGCCTGGGCCACGGCATCGGCCCCGTCGATCACCTCACGCCTATTCGACGATGAGCACGCCTTCGACGCTCACGCGAAGATCGGGCGTGAGGTCGGTGGCGCTCCACGCGAGCACGCTCTGGCCGTAGGCGCTGGCCGCGGCGTGCGGGTCGCCATACCAGGCCCGCGGCCCGAGCACGTCGGCGTTGGCGGCCAAGAGGACCTCCGCGTCCTCTTCCGGCACGCCGAGCGCGTCGAGGCGCCGCGCCCTCGGGCGGAACGTCGCGGACTCGGGCTCGTCGAGCCAGAGGGCCCAGTAGCCGCACGGGCCCTCCCGGCATCCCGCTTCGACCAGGCGCGTCAGCCACGGCTCGGCGCCGGGCCAGGCGAAGGTCTGCCACGCGCCGAGGGGCTCGCCCGCGCCGTCGAAGCGGCGCGCGAACCCGGCGCTCCCGACGAGGCGCTCGCCCCCCGGCCCCGGCGCGATGGCGTCCACGGGCTCGGCCGGCGCGCGCATCGCCAGGCGCACCGGCGTCCCGAGCGGCTGGCCTTGCCCGTCGAAGCGCGCGAGGAGGGCGCCTTCCTCGTCCTCGCAGACGAGGTCGAAGCCAGCGCTCGACACGAAGGGCGCGCCGCAGCCCGCCCTCAGGTCGCGCTCTCGTCGGGGGCCGCCGCCGGCGTCGAAGACCCGCAGCCGCAGGGGCCCCGCCCCGCCCTCACCGGCCCAGACCTGCGTGCTCAGCGCGTAGCCACCCGCTCGAAGCGTGACGAGCCGTGGTCGCCACTCGTCCCCGTACACGTGCACGGACCCCGAGGTCACCCGGCCGTCCGCGTCGAAGCGACGCAGGCGCACGGAGAAGTCCACGCGCGTGGGCACGGGCGGCGCGCGTCCTTCTTCGTGGGCCGCGGCGAAGCCTCCGTCGGGGAGGGCGGTCAGGTCGGCATTCGGCGTGAAGAGCGACGTCTCGTAGAGCGGGAGTCGCTCCCCTACGGGCTCGGCCCAGGCGTCGAAGCGCTGCACCGCGAGACGCCTCGGGTCGCCGACCGGCTGTCGCGGGTCGAGCAGCGTGACGAAGCCTCCGGCGGCCGTCGCCTCGAGGTCCACCAAGCGCGCGTCCACGATGCCAAACGCGAGGCGTCGCGGCTGTGGCGCGGCGTCGGCGGCGTCGGCCGGGGCTTCTCCGGCGTCGACCGTGATCGTCGTGCGTGAGCAGGCCCCCATCAGGAGCAAGGCGAGGATCCGGGCCACGTAGCCAGTGTGGCCGAGACCGCGGCCGGCCGTTTTGTGCGGGTGACGGGCCACACGCGCCCTCGCTTCGCGCTAGCGTGCGGGCCGTCCGTCGCGCCGCGCCAGGAGAGTGAATGACCCGCCCGATCGCCCCGCCCTTCGCCCGCGCCCTCATGCTGAGCGCCTTCGTCCTGTCGAGCGTGCTGACGGCGCAGGCCCAGGCCGGGCTCGGTGGAGACTGGGTCTACGCCGGAGGGTCCGCCGAGCAGGCGCAGCGTGAGCGCGCGCTGGACCAGGCGGCGCAGGGCTTTCCCGGGCCCTTCCGCGCGCAGGCGCGGCGTCGCCTCGAGCAGCAGTTCACTCCCGCGCCCTCTCTCGACATCGCGGTGCGCGGCGACCGCGTGGAGCTCCGCGGCGCCCGTGGGACCCTGGCCCTGACCGTGGGCGGTCCCGCCACGACGGTCGCGGGCCCAAACGGACGCGGCGAGGCGCAGGCCACGCGCGAAGGCGGGCACCTGGTCATCACGCTTCGTGGGGAGCGCGGCACCCGGAAGACGACCTATCGCCTCGCCTCCGGTGGCGAGCGGCTCGTGCTCGCCATCGAGGTGCGCGGACAGCGCCGCGAAACGCCCCTCCGCTACGAAGCGACCTACCGGCGCCGCTGAGGCGCGTCAGGGCGCGCAGTCCGGGTCGAAGACGTCGGCGCGTCCGTCGCAGTCGTCGTCCTCGAAGTTGTCGCAGATCTCGGGTTGGTCCGGGTTGATGTCCGCCCGGTCGTCGCGGCAGTCCGCGTCGGGACCGTCGGTGCAGCGGCTGTCGACGAAGCCGTCGCCGTCCAGGTCCCGGGGCGCGAAGACGCAGCCGACCGGGTCTTCGCAGCGGTCCGTGGTGCAGCCGTCGCCGTCGTCGCAGCGCAGCGGCGTGCCTTCGACGCAGCCGAGGCGTCGGTCGCAGACCTCGGCGCCGGTGCAGACGTCGCCGTCGTCGCAGACGGAGTCGTCGAGCACGAGGGCTCCGCAGGTGCGCGTGGCCTCGTCGCACTCTTGCGAGACGCAGTCGAAGGGCGCCCCGCAGACCGGCGTGCCCTCGATGCAGCGCGCGTTCCGGCAGACCTCGGCGCCGTTGCACCAGCAGCCATCGTCGCAGTCCCGCGGGTCCCGGCACCGCTCGCCGAGCGTGAAGCCGCAGAGGCGCGGTGTGTCGGCGTCGACCTCGGCGTCCTCGTCGCCGGCGTCGCGCGCACCAGCATCCGCGCCGGCGTCTTCCGCGCCGGCGTCGTCCGCGCCGGCGTCGTCCACTCCCGTGTCGGGGCGCCCAACCCGCGCGTCGGTCGGAGGTGCCGCGTCGTGGCCGTCGTCCTCGCCGGGACCGACGACCGCCGAGGAGGCGCACGCCGCCCCCCAGGCGCACGCCAGACACAGGGCGCTGACGCGCCGCGAAGCGAGCATGTCGCCAGCCTAGCTCGCCGCGAGGGCGCGGGCTGGAGCCGCGTCTCGCGCCACCTCCGCCAGGAGCTCCCGCAGCCAGCGGTGTCCAGGATCGTGGCTCCGCCGCGGATGCCAGAGCAGCGCCAGCGGGTAGGGCTCGAACGTGAGCGGCGGCTCGAGGACGCGGAGGCCCAGCGTCGGCGCGAGCACCTCGAGCATGCGCTTCGACGCCGTCACCACGTGGTCCGTGGTCGCGGCGAGATGGAGCGCCGCGTGGAAGTAGGGGACCGAGCGCGCCACGCGCCGCTCGAGACCCTTCGCCGCCAGTCGCGTGTCGACGATGCCGCCGGGCTGCTCGCGCGGCGCGATGCGCACGTGGCTGAGCCGCGCGTAGGTCGTCAGATCGAGCGTCTTCCCCACCTCCGGGTGCCCCTTCCGAACCGCACACACGAGCCGGTCGCGAAAGAGCAGCCGGCGCTGGAGCTCCGGGAAGCTCCGGGGGAAGACGCCGATCGCGGCGTCCAGCCGGCCGGCCCGGAGCGCGTCGGGGGTGTCGGTGCGGACCGCGCCGAAGTCGAGGTCGACGCGCGGGGCATCGTCTGCGAGGCGCGCCTCCAGGCGCGCGCCGAGCACCTGCAGCACGTGGTCGGTGACGTGGAGCCGGAAGGTCCGCTCGAGCGTTGCGGGCTCGACGGCTTCCGGCGCCGTCAGGAGCGCTTCGACGCGCGTGAGCGTCTCCCGGACCGCCGGCCGCAGGGCCTCGCCGCGGGCCGTACGCACCATGCCGCGTCCCGCCCGCACCAGCAGCGGGTCGCCCAGCGTCTCCCGGAGGCGCGCCAGGGCGTGGCTCGTCCCGGGGATGCTCTTTCCGAGGCGCGCGGCGGCGCGGGTGACGGAGGCCTCGTCCAGCAGCGCGTCGAGGGCCACGAGCAGGTTCAGGTCGATGGCGGCGAGGTCACGCATGGTTTCGCACAGTGAGAATAACTCTTTCATCGATTCGGTCTGCCGAAAACAACAGGGCATCGCACGCTGCGGGACATGACCGATTCCCACTCCACGAACACGGGCGCGCAGAAGCGCGTCCTCCTCATCGCCTCCAACGAGACCACGTCGCCCGTGACCGGCTGGCCCATCGGCTTCTGGTGGTCCGAGCTCACGCACGCCTGGTGGGTCTTCCAGGAGGCCGGCTACGACATCGAGATCCGCTCGCCCCAGGGCGGCGAGATCCGCGGTGACGGCTACAGCGACCCCGAGCACGAGTCCGGCTACAGCGCCCACGACGTGCTCAGCCTCGGCTTCAAGAAGAGCCCGGCCACGGCGGCGCTGGTCCAGGACACCCAGTCCATCGCCGACGTCGACGTCGACGCCTACGACGCCATCTTTCTCGCTGGGGGCCAGGGCCCGATGATCACCTTCATGGACGACGACGCCCTCAAGGGCCTTGTCGCGCGCTTCCTCGAAGCGGGGAAGGCGACCGCCGTCGTCTGCCATGCGACCTGCCTGCTGCTCGACGCGCGCGGGAGCGACGGCGAGCTCCTCGTGAAGGGGCGCAGCTGGACCGGCTTCTCGAGCGCCGAAGAGGACATGGCCGACGCCACCGTGGGGACCACGCTCCAGCCCTTCCGCATCGAGGACCGTGCGCGAGAGCTCGAGGGCACGAACTTCATGGTCGAGCAGCCCTTCCGCAGCTTCGCCCTCCGCGACGGCAATCTCATCACGGGGCAGCAGCAGAACAGCAGTGCGGCGGCAGCCCGGCTCGTCGTGGAAGCCCTCGGTAGGTAGTCGGAAGGAGAGCCACGAGATGATGACGCGTGAAGTAGGGATCGTCGGCGCCGGCCGCGTGGGT
>CALCTH010000427.1 GCA_937893795.1 uncultured Myxococcales bacterium
GACGGTGCCGAGCTTCAGCGGAGCTTCCGCTCCGCGCTCGGGCTCTGAGCGGCGGTATGTCGTTGAAGCCCGGAGAAGGACGTGTGCTGGGCTCGTGGGGCGAGCATGGGTCGTGGTGCTCGCGCTCGAGCGTCGCGGCCGTGCTCGTGGTGCTGACCGGCTGTCACGCCGCCACGCCGCAGCCAGCGACCCGGAGCGCCGTCCCCCTCGTCGAGAGCGATGAGGCGACCGAAGTTTCGCCGGGCTTTCTGCAATCGTCGGAGGTGGCCATCGTGCAGGGCTCCTCGCCGGGGCAGTGCTGCCGCGTGGCCGAGGCCTACTCGGTGCCGGTGCTCTGCGACGTCGACGTCGACGGGCCCGACGACGGCGTGTACGCGGTCACCGTGAACCCGTTCTGGGATGCGGAGGACGAGGACTGCACGATTCGTCGCCAGCCCTTCGTCGCCGGCGGCAGGGATGGCGTGGTGGCGATGGTCGCGCATCGCGAGTCTCTTTGCGATGTCTTCGAGCGCGCGTTGGGGAGACGCGACAACTGTTCCTATTGGGCACGGTCTGGGGACTTCGACGGTGGACGGCAGGCGTATTTGCTCGTTGCCGGACACCACGAGAGCCAGGCGCCCGTGGAGTGTCCCATCGTCCTGGTATCCGGCCCGGCGTACCGCCTTTGCCACACGTCTAAAGAGGGGCTCGATGCCATCCGCGTCGGCGACTACGGCTACCGGGACGGCCCCGAGATCGTCTGGTTCGAGGTGGCCGACACCGGCGACAGTCTGGTCGCGCAACGCTTCGCCCGTCGCCAAGCCGAAGCCGCCGCCACCGCCGCCGCGGCACGCGGCGAACCGTGACGCGGGCGCTCAGCTAGGCGCTGTAGCGACCCCTCTCACTCGGAGGAGAGCTCCCTTCGCAGCCGCTCGAGCACGTCGGACGCGGGTGCTTCGGCCTGCGGCGACCGTGCGACATCGCGAAGCCGCGCTGTGATCACCTGACGATGTGCAGCAGGGACGGGCGCCGCCTCGACGCGCGGCACGATTCGCCGCCACAGGGCCTCCAGAAGCTGCACCTGCTCCTCCAGCGAGAGGTCGTCGAAGCCCTCGGGTACGCCTTCGGTGGCCCTGTCCATCGGGGACGAGAGAAGCCGCGCCAGCCGGGCAGGCGAAAAGGACCTCGGCCCGCACTGAGGGGCACAGCGCCGTTGCTCGGAGCGCGCGGCGGCCGCCCGACCTTCGTTGGGCCGCGGCCCCCCGCCGGGCGCCGGGCTGGCCCAGTCGGTACACTCTTCGTGTGCCGTCGTATCGCTCCTCTGTCCGGGCCGTTGGTGCGCGCTGCGCCTTGCTTTGGGTCTCATGGGCCGGATGCGGTCCGCGAATCGCCCCCGTCGAGGAGCTCGTAGGAGACGGCGTCACGCTGCTCCCCGAGGAAGCGAATCTCGTCACGGACGACACGCTGCGGCTCTACGAAGCGACGCGGGAGCACTTCGTGGCGCGGCTCTCGTCGCGAGTCCCTGAGTTTTCCGTCGGGACCACGACCACGGAACGCGCTCAACAGTTATGCGGCGGCGCGCGTGGTGGTCCGGTCGCATGCTTCTTCCCGGATTCAGACTTGGTCGTGACCTCGTTGGCCTACGATGCGCATGAAGCGACACACGCGTCGCTCGACGGGGTGACCGGTCGTCCCTCTCGTTTCCTCGCCGAGGGTTTTGCGGAGTACTACGAGTGCGCCGCAGAGAGAGTCTCGTTCCCACGGTTGAGCCGAGAGTTTCCGCTCGAAGAACTGGTGTCGCGGTCATCTCTCTTTGGTTCGGATGACCGATCCGAGTGGGTGCCGGCGTACAACACGGCGCGGCGATTCGTGCACGAGGTGGTATTAGAGTTGGGAGAATCTCGTGCTCTTGCGATGTACGAAGCCTGCGCGGCTTTAGGGGACGTGGCGCGGTGCATCGGCGAGTCCACCGGCAGGGGGCTGGACGAGTGGGATGAACGGATTCGGGACGCACCCGTGTGGCCATGGGAAGCGGGCATTTGCCCACAGCTGGCTGCCTTCCAGGTCGCGCGCGAGGGCGTGACGCTCGAACTCGACGCGGATGCAGCGCAGGCACCCTTCGGCAACTTCGCCTCGTTCCGAGAACCAACGGCAGCGTTCGTGCTCGAGTCTGACCAGGCGGCGCTTGCCGAGGTTCGCATTCAGGGTTGCGATGCGGCCCTGCGGGTCGTCTACGTCAGCGGAAGCGCACTCGCTCCACCCATGTCCACGGGCTTTAACCGCGGGGAGGGACTCGCGGATGCCGATGGAATCGACTTCGTCGTGGCGGTCGCCGCAAACGATCCAGCTCTGCTTCAGATGAGTTTCGTCGGTGCCTGTCGCTTTACCGTTTCCGTCGAGTATTCGCCCCTTCGAAACGACGACCCGGCAGTCTTGCCAGCCGGCGTCGACTTCGCGATGTTGAGGCCCATTGCGGACTCCTGTCGGCCGGTGGTGCTCGAGACGTTGGGCAATGACTACTCGTATCCGGTAGTCGCCGACCTACTCGATGACGACGACATCATCGGGCCGCTGCCGTCGATCACCTGCTGCAACGGCGACGAGTGCAACGCGGTGGACGGCCAGGCGATTCAGGGCTGCGAGGTCATCCAAGCTCAGCCGGCTGCATGTGATTCGTCGACCCGGACATGTAGCGGCGGGTGCGATCTCCGCGGACTTCAGCTCGTTCGCGAGGTCGCGCCGGGGCCTTAGTCCGCGGCATACGAGACGCGGCGACCTCACTGCCGAGCTCGACGGGACAGGACGCTCGACGAGCCCCCTGCCAACGTCGTTGGCGGCCACGTGGCCACCGCCTCGGAGTCAGCGGAGATTCACCGCGCCTGTCGAAGCGGCGCCTTCCCGTCCGTCGTGGTTCGTACCTGGGCCTCCGCCCGGAAATGAAGACGATGTACACGTTGCACGGCGCGGCGCGGGCCTTTGGCGCGTCGGCTGCTCGAGCAGCCCGTGCCCGTGGACCTCGACGACCCGCTCGCCGCCGCCGCCCGTCGCAACCGGCTATTGCAGCCGGGGAGGCGGCGCCGAGGTGCTCGCCGTGCGCTTGGCTCCGTAGAGCACGCACCCACCCGAACGATCCGTCACCGGCCTCCCGCCCACCGCCATCGCCCCGTGATTTCCTGCACGGACGCGGCTTTCGGTCACGGTTCGAATGCACACAGGTGAACAGCGCGTGATGTACGGAAACGTCACGCGCTCGACGCGCCCTCGCGGCGCGGCGCACGCAGACCCGGCCCGACACGTGCCGGCGGGAACGAAATGGCCCGCGGCGCGGTAGCGTAGAGAGGGCGAGGATCACCATGGCGACCATCTTCTACGGCGTGGCAGGCGAGGGGCGCGGACACGCGGCACGCGCGTTCGCGCTGGTCGAGGCGCTCAAGGACGAGCACGAGATGCTCCTCTACGCGCAGGGCCACGCGTACGAGATGCTCGCGCCGGTCTACCTGGGCACGGACGTGCAGGTGTACCGGCTGCCGGACGTGGCCTTTCGCTACGACGGCGACGGCAAGCTCAGCTACCTCCGCACCGGCCTCGGCAACGCGCACTACATCTGGCGGCTCCCGCAGCTCGTGCGGATGGTGCTCCGGCACATGGACCGGAAGAAGCCGGATCTCGTGCTCAGCGACTTCGAGCCCGTGCTCCCGCGCGCGGCCAACGAGGCGGGCATCCCCTTCCTGAGCGTCGACCATCAGCACTTCCTGCTGCACTACGACCTGGCGGGCCTGCACCCGAAGCTCCGCAACTACGCGAACTTCATGGCTCCCTTCATCACCGCCTGGTACCAGGGCCAGGTCGAGTCGGTGGTGAGCTCCTTCTACTTCCCGCCGCTCAAGCCCTCGGCGGAGCGCGTCACGCAAATCGGCGTGCTGCTGCGCGAAGAGGTCCGCCACGCCGAGGTGCGCGACGACGGGCACGTCGTGGCCTACGTGCGCCGCGATGCGGACGACGCCTTCCTCGACGCGCTCCGCGACTGCGGCCGCCCCGTGAAGGCCTATGGCCTCGGCGAGCGGGCGGCGCGCGGCTCGCTCACCTTCCACCCGATTCACCCGGTCGCCTTCATCGAAGACCTCGCAAGCGCCACGGCGCTCGTGACCACCGCCGGCAACCAGCTCGTCGGCGAGAGCCTCTACCTGGGCAAGCCCGTGCTGGCGCTGCCCGAGGTGGGCAACTTCGAGCAGGAGATCAACGCGCACTTCCTGGTGCAGGGCGGCGGCGGCCAGAAGGCCGCGATGGAGCGCCTCACCTCGCTCGACGTGCAGCGCTTCCTCGATGCCGTGCCCGCGCTCCGCCAGCGCATCGACACGCAGCGCATCGATGGCCTTCCCGCCGCCGTGGAGCGCATCGAGGCGCACCTGCGCGAGCCGGTGCGGCCCTCGTCGGTGAACGAGCCGGCCAAGGTCTACGCCGCGCTGCTCCAGGCCGCCGTGCGGCCGAGCTACCTGGTCTGAGAGCGCGTGCCGCCCGCGGTCCGCGGTGGGGCGCGCTGCACCACGACCTCGCGCGTCTCCGTGCCGCGCACCACGGTCAGCGTGACCTCGCTGCCCGCCGGACCGCGCAGGCGCTGCACGGCCTCGGCGTAGGACATCGAGCGCACCGGCTCGCCGTCGATGGCCACGATGCGGTCCTCCGGCGAGAGCCCCGCGCGCGCCGCGGGACCGGGCGGAACGTCGAGCACGCGGAAGCCGCGCGCCTCCGAGTCGGCGAGGCGCGCGTGGATCACGCC
>CALCTH010000428.1 GCA_937893795.1 uncultured Myxococcales bacterium
CGGGAGGCGCGGTGGGCTCGGCGCCCGCGGGCTCGGCGGCCGGAAAGAGGCTCTCGGCGGCGTCGGGCGACGCCTCGGCGTGCAGCTCGCCCTCGGGCGGAGGCTGCGACGCCGCCGGCGGAGCCGGCTCCGCGACGGGAGCCAGCGGCGCGGGGGGAGGCGGCTGCGAGGGGGGCGGCTGCGAGGGGGGCGGCTGGGGCTCGGGCGCCATCGCGTCGAGCTCGAGCTCCAGGGAGGGCGGCGGCTCGCTCATGGCCGGTGCGGCCGCGTCCTCGGCTCGGTCCACCTCGGGCACCAGGTCCTCGGGGTAGGGCGCATCCGGCCGGGTCTCTTCGCGTCCGATCTCCGACGCGACCCGAACCTCCGTCGTCGTGGCGGGGACGGGCTCCAGGGGTTCGGCCGCCGGCTCTTCTTCCGCGGCCGGCGTGAAGAGCGCGACGATCTCCTCGGACCGGGACGTGTCCATCGGGGGCGACTCGAAGGGGAGCGCCTCGTCCGGCGGCGTCTCCGGGTCGGCTGCGAACGGGTCCAGGTCGGCCTCCGCGAGCTCGACCTGCATGTCGGGGTCGGGCGGCGGCTCGGGCTCCGCGGCGGGTTCGGAGGCCATCGCGGCCTCGAAAGCGGGGTCCGGAGCGGGCTCCTGGACGGGCGTCGCGGGCTCTCCCGCGTGCAGCGCGGCGCCGTTGGCCAGCGCTTCGAGCGCTTCGTCGACCTCATGGAGGTCCCGCGGGCGCGTCTCGAGTAGGGGCGCGACGTCGGAGGCATGACCTCCGAGCGCGTCCAGCGCGTCGTCGAGGGCGGACAGGTCCGGCGCGCTCATCGCGCCGATCTTCACCCATTGCCCGCGCCTTGGCCAGCGAGCGGCGGGTCGGGGTGTGGGGGTCAGAGGGTCCGAAGCTGCGTCAGAAAGGTGTCGAGCCGGTCCTGACCCCACGCCGTGCGCCGACCGAGTCGGAGGCTCGGCACACCCCAGAGCCCGAGCTCCTCCTTGAGCGCCACGCGGTTGGTCTCCGCCTCGCCGCGCCAGCTCTCGTCGCCCAGCGCCGCCCGCACGACGCCTTCGTCGAGGCCCGCAGCCTCGGCCACGGCGAGGAGCCCGCGGTCGGTGGCCACGTCCCGTGCTCGAGACCAAATGCCCTCGAAGGCCGCCGCCGCGAAGCGGAGCTTCGACCCCGCGTCGGGCAGCGCGCACACGACCGCGAGGCAGCGCTCGACGCCTGCGCCGAGCGGGTCGACGAGGCGCCCGAAGGGCACGCCCTGGGCGTCCGCGAGGCGCTTGGCGTCGCGCACGATGTAGAGCCGCTTCGCCCGCGGGACGGGAAGTCCGCGCATCACCATGGGGAGCACGGGGCGGAGGCGCAGCTGAAAGGCTCCCTCGGCCCAGCGCGCCCAGAGGCGCGCGATGGCCAGGTAGGAGTAGGGCGAGCGAAAGGAGAAGAAGACCTCCAGCGGCTCCGCGCGCGGCGCGGCGGCCGGGGCCCGCCACGTGACGAGGGGAGCGGCGTCGCCCACGCCGGCGTCGGCGAGCGCCCGGAGCAGGAAGGGCAGCCGGTCGACGCCCCAGAACCACTCGCCGCCGAAGCGCACCATGCCGCCCTGGTAGTGCCCGCGCTGACGCAGCGTGCGGTAGTGCGCTTCGAGCACCGGCCTCACGTCCTGGCCCTGCGCCGTCCCGAGCTCCTTCGTCAGCGCGGCGAGGGCCGCGGCGTCCCCGCGCCACATCGCGTCGCCCACGCGCAGCGCGGCCTGGAGCTGGTTGGTGGCCGGCCGCTCACGGAGCAGCACCGCGTTGGCGCGGCGCACCCGGTCGTCGCTCGGCGGCGTGGCCTCGGCGGGAAACGACAGATCACTCGCCGCGGCGAGCGCCGAGGCGTCGCTTCGCGCCCACGACCGTCGCAGCGCCGGCTCCGGGTCGGCGTCCGCCGCCGGGGCCGGAACGACGGTGAAGCGAAGCCCGAGCTCCGGGTGGCGCGCGAGCAGGCGCTCCAGCCCCTGCAGGAGCAGGGTGGAATGCGGGTCGTCCACCTGGTGGAAGACCTCGAGCGTCGGACGGCGAAAGGGCGGGCGACGCCGGAGGCGCGTCACGCCTCGGCGCAGGGGCCCGGGCGAGAGGTAGGCGCCCAGGACCCGTGCCCGAAGCGCGGCGTTCACGCGCCCTCGACCAGGGCGTAAACGCGTTTGACGGCGTCACCGAGCTTGCTCGGGTCCGCCCCGCCGGCCTGGGCGAAGTCCGGACGTCCGCCGCCGCGGCCGCCGACGACCTCGGCCGCCGCCTTCACGATGTCGCCGGCGCGGAAGCGCGCCGTGACGTCCTTGGAGACGCTGCACACGAGCTGCGCCTTCTTTCCATCCTGGCTCGGCGCGCCGAGGAGCACGATGGCCGGCGCGAGCTTGTCCCGCAGCTGGTCGGCCATCTCGCGAAGCGCCTTGCCGTCGACGCTCGGCACCGTGGTCCCGAGCACCGTCACGCCGGCGATCTCCTGGGCGTCGGCCGTCAGGTCCGTCGCCCCGCCGCCGCTCACGAGCTCCTTCTGCAGGCGCTCGATCTCTTTCTGGAGCGCGCGCTGCCCCTCGAGGAGCTTGCCGATGCGCGCGGGCGCCTCCTCGGGGCGCGCCTTCAGCTGCGTCGCGGCCTCGCGGAGCAGGCCCCGCTGCTGCCGGAGGTGCGAGAGCGCGTTGAGGCCAGTGGCGGCTTCGATGCGGCGCACGCCGGAGGCGAGGTTGCCGTCCGAGAGCAGGGCGAAGAGGCCGATGTCGCCGGTGCGGAAGGCGTGCGTGCCGCCGCAGAGCTCGAGGCTCGGGCCGATCTGAAGCACGCGGACGACGTCGCCGTACTTCTCCTCGAAGATGCCGATGGCCCCGCGCTCCTTGGCCGCGTCCATGCCCATCACCTCCGTGGTGATGGGCGTGTTCTCGAGGATGGCGCCGTTGACCATGTCCTCGATGCGTTGAAGCTCCTCGGCCGTGGGCGCACGCCCCGTCGAGTAGTCGAAGCGGAGCCGGTCCGCGCTGACGAGGCTGCCCTTCTGCGCGACGCCCGCACCGAGCACCTCGCGCAGCGCCCAGTGCAGCACGTGCGTGGCGCTGTGGTTTCGCCGCGTGGCCTGCCGATGGTCGTGGTCCACGGCGAGCTCGATCTGCTGCCGCGCCTTGAGCGTGCCGCGCACGACCTCGCCCACGTGCACCGTGAGCCCGTCCACGGGCAGCAGCGTGTCGTCGACCCGGACCTCGGCGTGCTGATGGAAGAGGCGCCCGGCGTCGCCCGCCTGGCCTCCCTTCTCGCCGTAGAAGGGCGTCTGGCGCGTGACCACGCCCACGGCGTCGCCTTCCCGGACCTCGTCGACGCGCGCGCCGTCCTTCACCAGCGCGAGCACCTCGCTGGTCGCGCTTTCCTGCTCGTAGCCGAGGAAGGTCGTGGCCCCGGCGGTCTCGCGGACGTCGAACCAGATCTTCTCGCTCGCCTTGGCGTCGTTGAGCTTACTGCTGCGGCTGAGCTCCTTCGCCTTCTCGAGCTCCCGCGCGAAGCCCTCGTCGTCGACGACGAAGCCCTTCTCCTCGCCGATGACCTCCTGCAGGTCCTTCGGGAAGCCGTAGGTCGAGTAGAGGTCGAAGGCGACGGCGCCCGGGAGCACGCGCGTATCGCCGCGGGTCTCCCAGGTCGCGTTGGCGTCGATGAGCGTGAGCCCGCCCTCGAGGGTGCGCCGGAACTGCTCCTCCTCGCGGCGCGTGACGTCTTCGATGAGCGCGGCCTGCTCACGGAGCTGCGGGTAGGCGTCGCCCATGAGCTCGCCGACCTTGAGCGCCACGCGATGAAGAAAGGGCCCGCCGATGCCGAGCTTGTAGCCGTGGCGGATGGCTCGCCGCATGACGCGGCGGAGCACGTAGGGTCGCTTGGCGGCGCCGGGCGCGATGCCCTCGCTGATGGCGAACGCGCTGAGCCGCGCGTGGTCGGCGATGACGCGCATGGAGACGTCGCGCTCGCTCGTGGTGGCGGCGTAGGCGGTCCCGGCGATCTCCCCGGCGAGCTCGGCCAGCGGCCGGAGGAGGTCCGTGTCGTAGTTCGAGAGCACGCCCTGCTTGACCACGGCCATGCGCTCGAGGCCGGCGCCGGTGTCGACGCTGGGCGCCGGAAGCGCGGGCATGGAGCCGTCCGCCTGCCGGTCGAACTGCATGAAGACCAGGTTCCAGAGCTCGAACCAGCCGCGGCCTTCGGGGGTGGGCTCCTCGCCGAAGGTGCGCGGGTCGATGTCGTCGAGGCCGAGGCAGTAGTGGATCTCCGTACACGGCCCGCAGGGGCCCGTGTCGCCCATCTGCCAGAAGTTGTCCTTGGCGCCGCAGGCGACGATGCGCTCGTCGGGGCAGCCCGTGATCTCCTTCCAGAGCCCCGCCGTCTCGTCGTCGCGCAGCCCATAGCCCTCCTCGCCGCCGAAGACGGTGAAGACCATGCGCTCCGGGTCGAGCTTCAGCTCCTCGGTGAAGAAGGTCCAGGCGTGCTCGATGGCCTCGCGCTTGAAGTAGTCGCCGAAGGAGAAGTTCCCGAGCATCTCGAAGAAGGTGTGGTGCCGCGCCGTACGGCCCACGTTCTCGAGGTCGTTGTGCTTGCCGCTGATGCGGATGCACTTCTGCGCGCTCGTGGCCGTGGCGTAGTCCCGCTTCTCCTTGCCGGTGAACACGTCCTTGAAGGGCACCATGCCCGCGTTGGCGAACATCAGCGTCGGGTCGTTGGCGGGCACCAGCGGGCCGCTCGCCACGCGCTGATGGCCGCGGCTTTCGAAGAAGCGCAGGAAGGACTCGCGGATGTCGCGTGAGCTGGTCATGGGCGTCTCTGGCGGGGCCTAGCGCGTCGTCCGGGCCTTGGAAAGCAGCCCCGCGCGCCTCCGCATGTCACAGGGCCGAACCACGGTGCCGAGGGCGGTCACCGGGCTGCGCCGGTGCCCCCCATTGCGGGGATCGCCAGCGGACCCAGGTCGAGGCATGTTCGGTACCCGAGCCTCGCTCTCTTCGCCGCACCCCCGAGGCGCGCCCCAGCCATGATCACTCTGCTCCGCGTCCGGAACTTCGCGATCATCGACGAGCTCGAGGTCGAGCTCGCGCCGGGGCTGAACGTCGTCACCGGCGAGACCGGCGCCGGCAAGTCGATCCTGGTGGCGGCGCTCCAGCTCGTGCTCGGCGGCAAGGGAAAGCCCGAGCTGGTGCGGGCCGGTGCGGCGCACGCGGAGGTCGAGGTGCTGGTCGACCTCGGGGGCGACGCCGCGCTCCGTGAGCGCCTCGCCACCGCGGGGCTCTCCGCGGAAGGAAGCGAGCTCGTGATTCGGCGGGTCGTGGGCGCCAAGGGCCGCACGCGCGCCTACGTGAACGGGCGGCTGGCGACGCAAGCGCAGCTCCAGGCGCTGGCCACGGGCCTCGCCGACATCTCGTCGCAGCACCAGTACCACTCGCTCGCGGACGCGCGCTCGCACCTCGGTTACCTGGACGCCTTCGGTGACCTGGGGGATGCCCGGGCCGAGGTGGCGGCGGCGCATCGACGCCTGGCCTCGGCGACGGCGGCGGTCCGCGAGCGCGTCGATGCGGCCCGGGAGCGCGCCGACCGCGAGGACCTGCTTCGCTTTCAGCTGGCGGAGATCGACGAGCTCGGCCCCGAGGAGGGCGAGGTCGCTCGCCTCGCGGCCGAGCGCGGCCGGCTGCGCCACGCGGCGCAGCTCGTCGAGGCGGCGGGCGGCGCCGAGGAGGCGCTCTACGCGCGCGACGGCTCGCTCAGCGAGTCCCTCGCCAAGGTGGGCGCGCGCGTGGACGCGGGCGCGGCGCTCGACCCGGCGCTGGCGCCCTTGGCG
>CALCTH010000429.1 GCA_937893795.1 uncultured Myxococcales bacterium
GTCGGCTCCTCGGACGGCCCACTGGTGCTGGTGGCCGCGAAGACGGCGCCGCCGGCGACGGCGGCCCCGAGCAGAGCCGGGAGGAAGAAGCCACCACCCTTCTTCTCTGCGGGCGCGGCCGCGGCGGGGGCCATCGACGCGCGCGCCTCGGCGGCCTTGGCGTCGGCCTCGGCCTTCTTGGCCTCCGCTTCCGCCTTCTTCGCCTCGGCCTCGGCCTTGACCGCATCGGCCTTGGCGGCTTCCGCCCGGGCCTCTTCGGCCTTGGCGTTGGCTTCCGCATCGGAAAGGCGACCCTCGGTGATCTCGGAGGGAACCGCGGCGGCCGGCGGCAGCGACGCATGGCTGCCGTTCGCCTCGGCGGGCGCGGGCGGAGCCATGGAGCTCGCGAGCGCGCGGAGGTCGAGCTTCCCGTCGTCCTCGCCCTCGTCGGACGGCGCCAGAGCCGCCGGCGGTGGCATGGTCGAAGGCCGCGCCACGCGGGCGATGGCCTCCTGGTCGAGCTCCGGGTCGTTGGTCGTCCTCTCGGTCACGTGCAAGCCCTGTTCGATAGGTGGAGCGAGCTCCAGTACGGCGTTCCGGGGGGCACCACCGGCCGTCTGGCGGCGTGCCGTTCCGACCCCGAGCGGCGATTCGGGGCGTCGGAAGGCGCGGAAGGTAGCACACTCGTTGCCCACCGCACTGCAGCCTGACGCGATCCGGTCGATCCCACGTTCCTTCGACCCTCGCGCCGTCCAAACCTTGGGTCGAGGCGCACGCTCACCCCATCAATACGACCAGTGTGAGGAGCGTCAGCGAGAGCAGCACGCCCAGGGCGAGCCCGAGCGGACGAAGGGCCCGCGTCCCGTAGCGGTCGGCGATGGCCATGCCTCCGAAGGCACCCGCCGAAAAGAGCACGAAGGTCGTGATCTCCACGGGATAGCCCTCGCCATAGGCGTGGAAGAAGAGCAGGTTGAGCCAGAGAGCGAGCAGCGCCCCGTCCACGGCGCCCAGCAGGGTGACGACGCGCCGACCCTCGGCTCGCGGCCCGTCGCGGCTCATCGCGGGGCTCCCTTCTTCGCGCCCCGCGCGGCGAGGTCGTCGTGCTCCTCCCCTCGGGCCGCGCCCACGCCCAGCGCCCAGGGCGCGAGCGCCCGCACGGTGCTCCGCCCGCGCAGCACCTCGATCCATCGACGAAGCGCCCGGTCGAGGGCCTGGCGGACCAGGTAGACCCGCATGGCCTCGCGCACGTCGTCGAGCTCCTGCCCGAGAAAGGGATGCTCCCCGGAGGCGAAGGCGTCTTCGAGCTGTCGCTCCGACACGCGCGCCTCTCCCGCCAGATTCGCCTGGAGAAAGACCCTCACCCGAGCCCGCCGCTCGGCCATGGCCCGAACCTCCGCCGGCGCGGCCCCGAGGGCTTCGAGGAGCGCCGTGAAGCGCGCCGCCCCACCGGCGAGCTCCACGAGGCGTCGCCGCTCCCGCGCCACGTCCGCCGGGCTGGGAGCCGCGACCTGGATGCGGAGGGCCTCACGGGCGATGAGGACCTCACCCACGAGCTCGTCGAGGGTGGCGCGAAGCAGGCTCGCGCCGAGCGGGCCGAGCGGAAGCGCCCCGCGGGTCTGACCTGCGAGCCGGAGGCGCGCGCGGAGCGCGACGTCGCTGATGAGGATCACCTCGGCCTCCGCCTCGGCCGCCAGCGAGGCGCCCCCGACGAGGGCGGCGACGCCGTCGCCCACCACCTCCGTCGGTCCACGCTGCGCCCGCGCCGACGCCGTCAACACGAACGCCACGAGAACGCCGACCGCGAGCCCCGGGTGCTCAGCTCGTGGCGGCCTTCGTCGGGGCGCCATCGTCCACCTCGAGGGGGCCATCGGTGCTGCCCTCGGCGGCCGTGGCGCGCACGGTGTTGGCGCGCACGCGCGGGACTGGCTTTCGCTCCCGGAGGAACTCGAGGAACGCGAGCGCCGTGTCGAGCTCGCGCGCGGGGAGATCGTCGAGAATCTCCCGAGCTCGCGTGCGCGTCGCGTCCGCCGTGGCGCTCCCGCGTCCCTTCGTCCGCTCGGGCGCGGACTCCACCTGCGACACGACGTCGTCGGCCGTCGGCACGCGCCACTTGGGCCGCTCGACGACCTCGATGTCGTGGGCCTCGAGCCAGGCGTCCATGCAGGCGCGGAGCCGCTCGGACCGAAAGGCGAACCAGCGCTCCCGGTCGACGGGGTACGCCATGAGCACGTCTTTGAAGCGCCGGAAGGCGCCCTTTCCGTCGATGGAGCTGAGCAGCCGGTTCCGAAGCTCGGGCGTCTCCACGGTCGCGATGAAGCGCTCCATCCACCGGTATTGCTCGCGGGAGCTGACCGGGTCGATGCGCAGGTAGATGGCGTCGTCGATGATGCGCTTGTGCATGGCCGGATCGGCGATGCCGTCGACGATGCGGATCACCTCGCCACTCTCCATGTGGAGGTAGCTGTGGACCTCGGGCGCGTTGTTCTCGAAGGCGTCTTCGAGCGCCTCCCAGGCGATGGGCACCTGGCGCACCGCGGCGGCACCACCTCCGCCCTTGGCTCCCTTGCCGACCCTGCTGCTCATGACCTGCTCTCTTCTGCCGTCGCCGCCGAGCGCGTGCGCCGGATGGCGTCTCGCCATAGCTGACGCTTTCGCCGCCGCGCTTCTTCCCCCGCGCCGCCCGGCATGGGCTCGTAGGTGACCTGGATGCGGTGCGCCTCCTCGATGGCGGACGTGTTCGGAAACACCCCGGCGCCGAGCCCGGCGAGATAGGCCGCGCCCATGGCCGTCGTCTCCACGTTCTCCGGCCGGTCGACGGGCACGTCGAGCATGTCCGCCTGGAACTGCATCAAGAGCCCGTTTCGGCTGGCCCCGCCATCGACGCGGAGCCGCGGCACGTCCCGGCCCGCGTCGGCGACCATGGCCTCGGCGAGGTCCACGATCTGGAGCGCGATGCCCTCCAGGGTCGCACGCGCGAGATGCGAGGCCGTCGTGTCGCGGCCGAGCCCGGCGATCAACCCGCGCGCGTGCGGGTCCCAGTGCGGCGCGCCGAGGCCCGTCAGCGCGGGGACGAAGACGACCTCCCCGGCATCCTCGACCTCGGACGCCAGCCGCTCGACGTCCGCCGCCGTGCGGATGAGGCCCAGGCCGTCCCGCAGCCATTGCACCGCGGCGCCGGCGATGAAGCTGCTCCCCTCGAGGGCGTAGGTCGTCTTCCCTCCGAGCCGCCAGGCCACCGTGGTGAGCAACCCGTGCTGCGAGGGCACGACCTCCTCGCCGGTGTTCATGAGGAGGAACGCGCCGGTTCCGTAGGTGCACTTCGCGTCCCCGGGCACGAAGCAGGTCTGGCCGAAGAGCGCGGCCTGCTGGTCGCCGGCCATGCCCGCGATGGGGATCCCGTCCGGGAGGAAGCCGAGGCCCCGGGTCTCCGCATAGACCTCCGCGTTGCCCCGGACCTCCGGGAGGATCGTCCGGGGGATGCCGAGGGGCTCGAGGAGCGCATCGCTGAAGGCCTCTTCCCGGAGGTCGTAGAGGAGGGTCCGCGATGCGTTGCTCACGTCCGTCACGTGCGCTGCGCCGCCGGAGAGACGCCACACGAGCCAGCTGTCGATGGTCCCGAAGGCGAGCTCCCCAGCCTCGGCGCGCCGCCGCGCCCCGTCCACGTGGTCGAGGAGCCAGCGGAGCTTCGTGCCGCTGAAGTAGGGGTCGAGCACGAGGCCGGCGCGCTCCTTGTACAGCGGCTCGAGGCCGTCGGCCTTCATCGCGGCGCAGAGGTCCGCGGTGCGCCGGTCCTGCCACACGATGGCCCGATGCACGGCGTGACCGGTGGCCCGGTCCCAGAGAACCGTGGTCTCGCGCTGGTTCGTGATCCCGAGCGCCGCGAGCTCGCCGGCCGTGACGCCGGCCGCCTTGAGCGCCTCCTCGGTCGCCGCCGCCACGCTCCCGAAGATCTCGTGCAGGTCGTGCTCGACCCACCCCGCTTGGGGGAAATGCTGAGGGAATTCATGGGTGGCGCGCCCGAGGATTTCCGCCTCGGGGGATACGACGACGGCCGTCGACCCGGTCGTTCCCTGGTCGATCGCGAGGATGGGGCCCGGCATGAGAGAGAGGGGTCACCGTAGCCGGTGCCTCGCCCGGGAAACAAGGTAGGTCTCCCGAGGCGCTACTCGCCCAGCTCTTTGAGGAAGACCTCGGCCTCCAGCAGGGAGGGATCCTCGCTTCGGGCCTTTCGCGCCCAGAGCAGCGCCCGACGGGCCTCGCCGCGGGTGTGCGCGATGCGCGCCTGCATGAGAAAAGCCTCGGCGCGGCTCATGGGGCCTTCCTCCTTCGAGAGCGTCACCGCGCGGAGCGCCATCAGGGCCACGTCGAGCTCCTGGAGGTCGTAGGCGAGCACCGCGAGCTCGCTGGAGACGAGCCCGTTGTTCTTGTCGCTCTCGAGCGCCGCGGTCAGCCACTGCATCTCCAGGCGCGGGTCGTTCGCGGCGCGGGCGAGGCGCGCCATGCGGTGCTGGAGCTCGCTCAGCTCGGGCGAGCGCCGGCGCGGATGCCGGCCGATGGCCTGCTCGAGCACCTGGCCCGCCTCCGCGAAGTACCCCGAGCCGATGTAGCCGTCGGCCAGGCGGAGCGTCGTGTCGTGGTCTTCCGGACGGATCCCGTGCGCGCTGCGTAGCGCCGGGAGGGCCTCCTCGAGCGTGCCCACGCGATCGGCCCAGACGTGCGCCGCCTCGCGGAAGAGCTCGAAGGCGAGCTCCGGCGCGGCGGCCTCGGCCTCGCGCTGGAGCAGGTACGCCAGGTCCCGATGGGCACCCGCCGCTTCGTAGAGCGGCCGAAGGCGCTCGGTCACCGCGTGCGCGCCGGGCTGCGCCAGCGCCACGCGCTCGAGCCCCCGTCGCGCCTGCTCCGGCGCGTCCATCGCCTCACAGGCATCCGCCAAGAGCAGCGCCGCGTCCACCTGGGCGTGGCCCTCGAGCACGGCCGTGAGGCGCTCCGACGTCTCGGCGACGCCCTGCCAGTTCTCGGCGAGGACGTCCGTCGACCGGAGCTTGAGGAGCACGTCGACGTCGTCCGGATGGGACGCCACCCATCCGACCATGGCCTCGCGCGCCGCGGCGGCCTCGCGCTGCTCCCCATAGACCTCGACGAGCCTCAACAGGGAGGCCCGCTCCTGCTCCGCGTCCTCGCGCGCCCGCGCCTCGCCCTGCTGATGGCGAAGCGCGGCCACGAGATCCTCGACGACCGCCGCGGGCGCCGTGGCGTAGGCCACCTCGAGGTCGCGCACCGCGTCGTCCGTGCGCCCGAGGCCCAGGCCGAGGCGGGCCCGAACGCCGAGGAGTGCCGTCCTCGTCGCGTCGTCGGCGTCGCTATCGAGGGCGTCGAGGGCCGCGCCCACCTCCTCGGCGGCCGTGGCGGCCTCGCCGGCCATCTCGAGCGTCGTGACGAGCTCGCGAAGGGGCGCGACGTTGGGGGCCTCGGCCCGGGCCGCGCGCAGCAAAGCCGCGGCCCCTTCGGCGTCGTTCAACGTGTCCCGGCGCAGGGCCGCCGCTTCGCGGACCTTCGCGACGCCGGCGTCCTCGGCGCCCGCGGCCAACTGGCGGCGCCCCTCCCGGGCGAGGAAGGCCGCGAGGCCCTCGGCGTCGTCGTGGGCCCGATGCCAGGCCTCGAGACCCTCGCGGAGCGCTTCATCGTCGGGATGCGCCGCGTAGCCGAGGCGGAGCGCGCGGCCCATGCCGTCCACGTCGCCCACGCGCTGCCACGCGGCGTGGGCGTCACGCGCCCGCGCCGCCGGCAAGGCGCCCAACGGCCCCCCGCCCCGGGGGAACCCGGCCACAGGGCGCGCCCCGGGGTAGGGCA
>CALCTH010000430.1 GCA_937893795.1 uncultured Myxococcales bacterium
CACCAGCAGGCGCTGGATGTGATGTGCGTAGCCTTCGTCGCGCACGGTGGTCACGGCCTCGCGCACGCAGCGCATCTCGGTCTTCTCCGGCTCCCAGTAAAAGATCGGGAGCCGGCGCGTGGCTCCGAGCGTGTTCGCGCTGCGCATCGCCTCGGCGCCACGGGCCAGGTAGACGAGGCGCATGAACTCGCGCCAGCCCATGACCTGGCGGAGAAACCCCTCGCAGCTCCCGAGCGGCATGCGCCCTTCGGCGTGGGCCTCGAGCGCGGCCTCGCAGACCTCCCGCGGGTGCAGGAGCGAGAGGTTCATGGCCGTGCTCAGGAGCGCGTGCCACATGAAGGGCTCGCCCTCGAGCATGGCGTCCTGGTAGGGGCCGAAGCCCTCTGCGCGGGCGTCGAGGAAGTGGCGCAGGGCCTCGAGGGCCTGCGCACGGGTGACGGGCCAGGCGAAGCCCTCGACGTCCCCCCAAAGCCCCGGCCAGTCGCGCACGCGCTCCATCACCTCGCGCGTGATGGCGTCGGGCTCGAAGCGATGCGCCGCGGGCGGGCGCTCGCCCTTCGCGGGCTTTCGGTTGTCGGCGTCGAAGGAGTACTTGCCACCCGCGGGCTTGCCCTCCTCCATGAGCCAGCCGGTGCGCTTGCGCATGAAGGCGTAGAAGCGGTCTTGCCGCCACACCTGCGTCGCGTTCTTCGCGGGCTTCTGCTCTGCCGCCCACGCGAGCGCATCGGCGCGCGAGAGCAGGAAGTGACCGCCCTCGCCGCCGTCGTCATGGAGCGTGAGGGGAACGCCCCACATACCTTCGCGGTCCGCGGCCGCGAGGGCCTTCGCCATGCCGTGCTCCCGGGGGAGCATGGCGACGACCTCCGTCGAGGCGTGCGCTTCCACGTGCCGCCGGATGCCCTCGGCGTAGCTCGGGGCGTCGACGATCTCGACGGTGAAGCCGTCCGCCTCGAGCTCTGCCGCGAAGTGGTGCATGGCGCTCAGGACGAGGACGAGCTTTTTCCGGTTCCACGGAAGGGCGCGGCCCTTCCCGTGGGACTCGACCTTCACGACGGTGCCCGCGGAGGGGTCGTCGGGCACGCAGGCGAGCCGGCGGTCGAGGTCCCACGGGGCGACGAAGTACGCTGGCCGCGCGACCGATCGCTTCCGTGACGCCATGGGCCGAGCCTGGGTGTAGCGCGCGTGGCTGCCACCCTCCCCAGCCGGAGACGGGTGCTCGACGCCCGCACACCCCGGCCCAACAAAGGCCTCATGAGCGCGCTGCTCCTCAGCCACGCCCTCGCGACCTGGGGCATGGTCGCCGTCATCTGGTTCGTGCAGGTGGTCCACTACCCGCTCTTCGCGGCGGTGGGCCTGGACGCCTTCGTCCGCTACGAGGCGCTCCACACCTCGCGCATCAGCCTCATCGTGATGCCGCTCATGATCGCGGAGCTGGCCGGGGCCGCCGCGCTGGCGCTCAGCCCGGAGCCCCTCCCCTTCGCCGGCCGGACCGAGCGCGTCGTCGGCCTCGGCCTCGTCTTGGCCATCTGGGCGAGCACCTTCCTTCTGAGCGTGCCCGAGCACGGCCGCCTCGCCGGCGGCTTCGACGCGGACGCGCACCGGCGCCTCGTGGCCACGAACTGGGTACGGACCGTGCTGTGGAGCGCGCGCGGCGTGCTCGTCACGGGCTGGCTCTGGCGGAGCCTCGAGGGGGCGCAGCCGTGAGCGACCCGCAACCGGCCCGCGCGCTGCTTCTCGTCGACCACGGCTCCCGCCGCGCGGCCTCGAACGCGATGCTCGAGTGCGTCGGACGCATGGTGCAGCTTCAGGTGGGACCCGAGGTGCCCGTGCGCATCGCGCACATGGAGCTGGCCGCGCCGACCATCGCGGAAGGATTCCGAGCCTGCGTGGCGACGGGCGCAAGGGAGGTGGTGGTCGTTCCCTACCTGCTCTCGAAGGGCCGGCACGCGACCGAAGACGTGCCGCGCATGGTCGCCGACGCCGCCGCGGAGCATGCGGGGATCACCTTTCGCGTGACCGCCCCGCTCGGCGTGCACCCGGGGCTCGGTGAGGTGGTGCTCGCCCGCGCAGGCCTCCCGCTCGTGGGGCGCCTGGTGGACGAAGGGCCCGGTGACGCGGCGGGATGCACCGGCGACCCGGGCGCCTGCTCGCAGGCGTGGTGCGCCTGCCGCTGAGCGGTGCTCAGGGGTCGACGCAGCGGAAGATGGCGTCCCCCGGAGCCCCGGAGCGGATGCCCTGGATGCGGCATTCGACGTCCGTCTCGCAGCCCACGGGCGTGCAGCGCCCGCTCTGACAGACCTCGAAGACGAAGTCGCCGGTGACCGGGTCGGCGCAGTCGGCGTCATTGACGCAGGGGACGAAGCACTCGCCCTCGATGCACTCGGACTGGAAGTCCCCCGTGGCCGCCTGGCACTCGCGGTTCGTGGCGCAGGGGAACGCGATGCAGGTGCCGCCGTCGCAGCGCTCGAAGAGGCCGCAGTCGCCGTCGTTCGAGCAGACGCCACCGCCGCCGCCGCCGATGCAGGTGTTACCGGCGCAGGTCCCGCCGAAGGCGCAGTCCTCGTCCACGTTGCACTCGACGCAGAGGTTCGTGTCGCGGTTGCACACGCCGAACGCGCAGGTGCCGCCGACGCAGAAGTCCTGACACACGTTCTCCACGCAGACGCCCTCGCAGCAGTCGGTCAGGAAGTTGTCGCAGGCGAAGTCGTCGCCCATCTCGCAGGCCTCGAAGTCGGCTTGGCAGGTGGGCAGGCGACCGAAATCGCAGCAGTCGTTTTGCTCGAGGCAGTCGACGGACTCGCAGACGCCACCGGCCACGGTGAAGGGAAAGTCGCCCTGGTTGCAGACGCCCATCACGCAGAGAAGCCCGCTCGCGCAGTCGCCGCGCGAATCGCAGCTCTCGCCTTCGCGGCTCTTGGCGCCACCGCCACCGCCACAGGCGCTGGCGAAGGAGAGCGCCAGCGCGGCCAGGAGGAGGCGCGCGAGCGCCGTCACGCGAAGAGCGGACCGTGAGACCATGGGCGCAAGGTCCTATGCCCCTCCTGGGGACGTCAACGAACGCGCGATCGCTGGCGGAGAAGTCCCACGCGCGCGAGGCTCGCGGCGGTGCGCACCCCTCTCGTCATGGTCGTCCTCGGCGCCTGCACGGCGCCGACGCTCATGGAGTACCACCGGACCGTGCTCGATCCGCTCGCGACCCGGGAGCTGGACTGCGAGCAGCTCGTCGTGGAGGACGCCACGCCGGAAGGTTTCCGCTACGGCGACGACGCCGACGCGCGCCGCTATCGGGTCCGGGGCTGCGACGCCGATGAGGCCTATCTCTGCAGCCGGCCCTCGCGGACCCAGTTCAGCTCCGCGACCCCGGAGTGCCGGCGCCTTCGCCGCGACCGCGTCGAGGGTCGCAGCCGCGCCGCACCCGGCGGCGTGAGCGTGGGTGGCGCCAGGCTGCGCGATTAGGCCGGGGACGCGGGCGGAGACGGAGACGCCCCGGCGCGCCGCTACTCGCTCTCCGGCCCGAGCCACGCTTCTCGCGCGCGGTCCTGCGCCGGGCCGGCCTCCGGGTCGACCTCGACCCGACGCTCCGCGGGGGGTTGCCCGAGGGTGACGTCCAGGCGGAGGAGCCGGCCGCGGCGGGCCACGAGCAGGGTCGTCTCCGTTCCGGCCTCCATGCGCGCGAGGCGCCCCGGGAAGTCCTCCGGGAGCCGCTCGGCCCCGACGCCGAGGAGCTCGTCGCCCACGTTCAGACCGGCCGCGTGGGCCGGCGTGTCGCGACGCACCTCCCGTACCTTGCCGTCCTCCCCCAGGCGCGCCCCGAGGTAGGCGCCGGGGGGCGGCTCGTCTACGGGCGCGAAGCGAAGCCCCAGCGTGCGGAAGGCCGCCGTGAAGTCGAGGGCCGAGGCGCCGTCCACGGCCTCCGCGAAGAAGGCCGCCTGGTCCACGCCCGCGACCTCCGTCGCCAGCGCGCGGAACTCGTCGGGCGCGAAGCCGTTCGGCTGCGCGGCGAAGCGCTCGTAGGCCAGGCGCATCACATCGTCGAGGGACTTCTCGCCGTCGGTCGCTTCGCGGATGCGGGCGTCCAGGAGGAACGCTACGAGCATGCCCTTCACGTAGTAGCTCACCGCCGTGTTCACGGAGTTCTCGTCCGGCCGGTAGAACTTGATCCAGGCGTCGAAGCTCGCCATCGAGAGCGACTGCACGAGGCGCCCGGGGGCGCTCTCGACGCGCTCGATGCCCTTGGAGAGCACGTCGAGGTAGTCCGTCCGGCTCATGAGCCCGACGCGCCGCAGTAGCAGGTCGTCGTAGTAGCTCGTCACGCCCTCGGCGACCCAGAGGTCCCGGACGTAGTTCTCCTCCTCGTAGTCGAAGGGGCCGAGCGGGTCGGGCCGCAGGCGCTTCACGTTCCAGGTGTGGAAGAACTCATGGCTCACGAGCCCGAGCCAGCGCCGATAGGCCGCTTCGTCCTCGCTCGACCATCTCGAGCCGATGAAGAGCGTCGACGCCTTGTGCTCGAGGCCGCCGCCGCCGCCGCTCAGCACGTTGAGGAACACGTAGCGCTCGTAGGGCACCACCCGCCAGAAGCGCTGCTGGAGCGCGACCAGCCGACTCAGGTCCGCCAGTGCCTTCTCCTGGTCGAAGACGCCGTGCCCTTCGAAGGTCGCGAGCACGTGCTCCACGCCACCCACCTCGAAGGTATCGATGCGCGCGTCGGAGCCGGCAACCCAGGGCGAGTCGACGAGCTCGTCGAAGTCCGCGGCGAGGTAGCGCGCCTCCCCCTCGCTGACCTCGGGATGCACCGGGAGCGCGGTGGCGATGTGGGGCCACCCGTCCGGCACCTCGACGCGCAGGTCGAAGGGCCGCGCGAGGCCGCGAGCGGGCACTACGAAGAGCGCGGCGCCGTTGAGGACGGCGAGGTTTGCGTCGACGAAGTTGGTCCGGACCGTGAGCTCGCGAGCGTAGACACGGTAGCGGATGGCGATGCGCTCCGGGAGCACCGGAGCGGCCGCGGCGACCTCCTCGCCCGTAGCGTCCGGCGCGGGCTCCTCGGCGGGCGGCGGAGGCGGCGCCATCACGCGCCAGCGATTCTTGCTGACCTTGCGGAGCGGGAGCGGCGCGCCCTCGAGGGTCATGGCCTCGAAGCCCTCCACGTGCCGCGCGAACTCGCGCACGAGGTAGGAGCCCGGAGTCCACACGGCCATCATGAGCTCGAGCTCGGGCCCGCCCGCCTCGAGCACGGCCTCGACCTCCACCATGTGCTGTGCCGCGCCCTCCAGCCGGAGCGTGTACTCGTGGACGGCGCCGTCCCCACGGGGCACGGCTCGGCGTGGCTCGACGCGGACGCTCGGCTCCCCAGGCCCCGCGTCCGTGTCCTCTTCGACCTTGGGCTCGCAGCCGAGCTCCTCGGGGGTGCACGCGAGCAGGAGCCACGTCGCCAGCGCGAGGCGCGGCACGAGCGGGCGGGGTCGCGGCCACGCGGGGTTCGGCGATCTCACCGGCCGCGACCTACCACACACGGCCGGCGATCGCGACGGAGGGCGCTTCGGACGAGCTTAGGGCGCGCGCCCCAGGGTGAAGATGTCCCCCTTGCCGACGTAAGGATCGACCATGACTCCTACTCGCTACGCGCTGCTCGTTCCCTTCGCCTTCGCCGCTCTCGTGGCCAGCGCCTCCAGCGCCTCCAGCGCCGCGGCCCAGCGCCGCGGCAATCGCGCCGAGCGGGCCAGCAACGCCGTGGAGTCCGCCGACGCCCGGCGCGACGTGCGCGACGACGCGCGCGACCGAGCCGCCATCGTGGCCATTCATCGCGACTGGGCCGCCGCCCGGACCGCCGGTGACC
>CALCTH010000431.1 GCA_937893795.1 uncultured Myxococcales bacterium
GCCACGCACAGGCCGGGACGCGGCGCCGCGTGCGCCAGGCCCGGGCCACGGCCTTCCGCGGGCTTCGGCCGTACGACGAGCTGGTCCTCGCCGAGGACTTTGGCTGCGCTCGCGGGTCGGCTGGGGATCTCCGCTGCTGGGGCTCCAACCTGCTCACGATCGGCGGCGACGGCGCCGTCGCCTTTCACCCGGCTCCCGTGCTGGAGACCCGGCTCGCGCGGGTGGAGGCCTTCGCCGCCATCAAGGAGGAGGCCTGCGCCGTGAGCGACGGGCGCGTGCTCTGCTGGGGTGTGAACCGGCGCCAGCAGCTCCACGTGCCCACGCCCGAGATGGGCGGCGTGGTCCTCGTGCCCACGGCCGTGCCGGGCGTGAGCGACGCGACGAACGTCGTCATGGGCTACCAGGCGCAGTGCCTGCGCCGCCGGGACGGGAGCTGGGCCTGCTGGGGCTGGAACCGGGGCTCGCTCTACGGCGCCGTCGGCGTCGGATCCACCGCGTCGCAGGTCGAGGCGCCGACGCGCTTGCCCTGGTAGCGCTCAGCCCTCGCGCGCGAGACGGTTGCGGATCACCTCGGTGATCGGCGGGAAGAGCGGCATCTGCAGCGCCTCGGGGCCGGGCACGAAGCGGGCGCCGATGATCTCCCGGTTGTCGATGTCGATGGTCGGCCGCGTCTCCACGTCGAGCTCGAAGATCTCCACGCGGTCCCGCTTGCCCTCCCAGGGACGCCGGTCGTCGTACGCGGGCCGCAGCGCCTCGGGATCGACGCCGCGAATGCCGACCTCTTCGGCGAGCTCCCGGAGCGCGGCCTGCTTGCCGGTCTCCGACGACTTCACGTAGCCGCCCGGGAGGTTCCAGTAGCGGAGGTAGCTCGGCTGCACGAGGAGGATCGCGCCCTCGTGCCAGATGGCTACGAGGGCGCCATGGGTCTCCGGGCGGCGAACGCGCCAGTACACGCGCATGCCGGCGTAGGCCGTGCGGTAAGCGGTACGCCAGGCGAGATCGACGAGCATGAGGGGGAGTATGCGGACCGTTCGGGTTGGGCGCGATTTCCTGAGTGCCGCCTACTCGGCCGGGGCGGGCGCCCCGTGGGCATCGCGCAGAGGCCCCTCCCGTGCCGCCGCGCGCCGCCATGCTTCCGCGATGGCGATGCCCAGCGGCGCCGAGAGCCAGATGCACGCGAGGATCGCGGCCGTCCGGACGTCACGCAGCAGCGGATCGAGCACGAAGAGCATCACCCGGAAGAGCCAGAAGGACCCCCACATCGCCCCGGCGAAGCGGAAGGTCCACACGCGGTGCGCGGCCAGGTCGCCGCGGCGAATGGTCACCGCGCTCACGACGGCGGGGACCATCACGCACGCGCTCATGAAATAGAAGCCCCAGGCCGAGAGGCTGCCGCCGTAGGCGTCGACGGGGTGGTGCTCCGACGCGAGCCAGCAGGCGCACACGACGCCAAGGCTGACGGAGAGGAAGGTCAGCCGACCGAGGCGCTTGTGGAGCGCGCGCCGGGCGCCGAGGCCCGGCCAGTGCAGCTGCACGTGCATCAGCACGAAGGCCACGCTGTTGAAGAAGATGTGGCCGTGGAGGAGGTTCCTCCGAAGCTCCGGGCCTTCGAGGAAGCGCGCGTGGAAGGCGACGCCCCACTCGGGGTGAAAGGCGAAGCGCTCGCCCCAGACGCTACAGTCGGGGGTCTGGCAGCCGGCGATGGCCGCGGCGCCTTCGGGCGGCACGCCGAGGTTGATCAGCACGTCGTAGATGCCGATGAAGAAGGCGATGGACGCGGGGATGCCCTCGACGAAGTAGCGGAGGTTGAGGACGAGCAGCAGCCCGATGCCGAAGGCGGCGAAGGTGCGCCAGGGTCCGCGACCGCCCTTCCGGAGCGCCATCACGAAGAGAAGCAGCCACGCGGCGAGCCCCGCGTAGATGACGATGACGCCCCACGGAAAGTCCATCGACCCGTCCTTTCTACGCCGCCTTCCCCAAGGCGGACGTCCCCAGGCGCACCCCGCGCCTCGCGAAGATGCTAGCGAGGTCGTTGCCGGCGCGGAAGAGCGGTCGCTTCAGGCCGCCAGGACGCCCCGGGCGGTCTCCAGGATGGACTCGCGCGGGTCGCGCGGTGTCCAGCCGAGCGCCAGGCTCGGTCCGTTGTCGAAGGTGCGCTCCTGGCCGAGGAGCGCCGCGATGGTGCGCGTCCCGCCGTCGAAGAGACCGAGGAACCGGATCAGCAGGTCCGGGGCACGGCGCGTCGGGACCTTCTGCGCCTCCTCCGCGGTGAGCCCTTCGCGGAGCGTGGCCGCGACGTCCTCCATCCAGAAGAGGCCGTTGGTCGCCATGAGCCGGTCACCGTCCTCGGCGCGGTCCATCGCGAGCACGTGCAGGTCCGCCACGTCCCGGACGTCGACGCACTCGAAGCTGAGGCGGGGGAGCATCGGCATCTCGCCCTTCACGAGGCGTTTCACGATCTCGTTCGAGGCGTTGACCCGCCCTGCGACGAGCGGGCCCATGACGAGGCCTGGGTTCACCGTGACGAGCTCCGGCCCACCCTCGGCGGCGAAGTCGCGCGCAGCGCGCTCGGCCACGGTCTTGCTCTCCACGTAGGGCGTCGGGCTGGGCGGGCTCAGGTCGGTCCAGTCGTCGGCGCCGAAGTGCTTCTTGCCGGCCTTGCCTGGCGCCCCCGCGACGGCCGCGACGGAGCTCGTCAGGACCACGCGGCGCACGCCCGCCTCCCGGGCGGCGCGCAGGGCGCGCAGGGCGCCGTCCCGGGCGGGTCGGACGATCTCCATCTTGTCCTTCGGCTGCTCGACGGGCACGGGGCTGGCCACGTGGTGCACGCACTCCACGCCCTCCATGGCGGCCGCCCAACCGGCGTCGTCGTCGAGGGTGGCCACCACCAGCTCGACGTGCTCGCGGGCGCCCTCGAGGCCGATGCTCTCGAGGCCCGCCCAGGCACGCTCCTTCGAGCCCTCGCTCCGCACCGTCGCGCGCACCGTGCGGCCGGCGTCGTGGAGCGCCTTGACCGTGTACGCGCCGATGAACCCCGTCGCTCCGCTGACCAGCACCTGCATCGACCTCTCCTCGGTGTCTCCCGCCGGCCCGGTCTACCACTCGGACGATGCCGTGTCGGGCCGCGGCTGCCCTCGATGTCGTGGTCCTGGGGCGAGCGTTGCCGGAATGGGCCTCCGTGGCGGTTGGCGCACGCCGTGCATATCCAAGCCGGCATGAACGTTCTTCCTTATCGCTGGCACATGCTGGCACGAGCCGGTCTCGTCGCCGGGCTGCTGCTCGGAGGCTGCGGTGACGACGCGGGTGGCTTCGGGACCGGCGCCGCAGCCGACTTCGGTGCCGCCGTCGACATGACGAGCCGAGACGGCGGTGGACCGCCTCCCGAGGTCGAGATCGAGGTCTCCTTCGAGCCTCCGGCCGTCGGCGCGACGCGGCTCTACGCGACCAATGCCGGCGCCGGCCGCGTCGCGGTGGTGAGCGCGACCGACTTCACCATCGAGACCGTGGCCGTGGGGGCGGGGCCCCTGCCGGCCGTCGCGGCGCCGGGGCGTGACCTCGCCATCAGCCTGAACCGAGAGGCCCGCTCCCTGACGCTGCTCCGGACCGGCGAGAGCGGGACGGTGCCGACGACGGTGCCCCTGGCCCATGACGCGGACCAGGTGGCCTTCGACGCGGCGGGCCGCTTCGCCGTGGTCTTCGAAGGCCCGAGCGAGCGTCGCCGGAACTTCCAGGACCTGAGCGTCATCGACCTCGACAGCGGCGTCGCCACGCGCATCGTGGTCGGCTTCGGCCCCAGCCGGGTCTTCTTTGGTCCCGACGACGTGGCCTACGTCGTCACCGAGGATGGGATCAGCATCCTCGACCTGACCCGGCTGGAGAGCGACGCGCGCCCCGTGCTCCGCTCCTTCGGCGCTCGCGTGGCCGACGCCACGGTGACGCCGGACGGTCGCTTCGCCATCGGCCAGATTCCGAGCGAGGGCGAGCTCCGGCAGCTCGACCTCATGACCGGAGAGGTCGCCGTCGCCGACATGGCCGAGGCCGTCTCGGACCTCGTGGAGACGCCCGGAGGCGGCATGGCCGACGCCGGTATGCCGCCTTTGGATGCCGGCACGAGCGGGGTCCCCGCGCGCCTCGTCGAGGTGACGGACGTGGACCTCGACCCGAGCTCGCGCTTCGCGCTGGCCGTGCTCCGAACGGCGGAGCGCGCCGTGCGCGTGCCCATCGGGGAGCGCTTCGCCACGCCGGCGGCCTGGGAGGTGCTCATGCTCGACGGCGAAGGCGTCGGGTCCCTGGTCCTCTCGAGCGACGGGGCGCTCGCCGTCGGCTTCAGCAGCGCGCTCGCCGTCGAGGCCCTGACGGTGCTCCGGCTGGACGCGGAGCCCATCGACGTGCGCACCGTGGCGCTACGCAAGACCGTGCGCACGGTGGCCCTCAGCCCGGACGGGAGCTTCGCGCTGGTGCTCCATCGCCCGGGCGAAGGGAACGCGGTGCAGGATCCCGACGAGACGCGCCGCATCGATCGTTCGGACGGCTTCTCCCTCGTCGACCTCGCCACGGGCTTCGTGCGCTTGAGCCTCACGGCGGCCACGCCGGAGCCGAGCGGCGTCGCCCTCGACCCCGCGGGGGAGTTCCTCTTCCTCGCGCTGCGCAACGACGCCCGCGGCGTACGCAGCTTCCAGGCCGTCGACGTCGCCACCTTCGCCGTCGACGTCGTCGAGCTCACCGCGCCGCCCACCACCGTGGGCACCTTCCCGAGCCTCGACCGGGCCTTCGTGGGCCAGGAGGCCGACGGTGGGCGCGTGACCTTCTACGACTGGCGCTCCGGAGAGCGGCAGACCATCGCCGGCTTCGAGCTCGGTGCGGGGATTCGGCGATGACGCGCTTCACGATCTCGGGTTTGGTGCTCCTGGCGGCGACCGGCTGCCCCGGGGAGGACTTCACGACGGGGGAGGTGCTTCCGCTCGACGACGCCGTCGTGGCCCTCGACGCTCGGCGCGGCGAGGTGCGTGTGGTGCGGCTGGGCGCAGGCGGCGTGGTCGACGGCCGGGCGGCGCTCGTGTTCGACGAGCGCGCCCAGGGCGTTCGCGTGCTCCCGCGCCCGGGCCGGACCGACGAGGTGCTCGCCTTCCATCAGGGGCGCGTGGGCGACGCCGACGAAGAGACCCTCGACGCGGAGCTCGTGCTCGTCGGCCCGGAAGGGGAGCGCGGCCGCTGGACCCTCGACGGCCCCTATCTCTCCTTCGCGCCGGACGTCGGCGGTCGCTACGTGCTGGTGAGCCAGCCGCGGGGCCGCATCGCCTTCGAGAACCGGGTCGAGGTGATCGACCTCGACGCGCCAGGCGTCAGCGTGCCCCTCAGCCTGCGCTCCCTCGGTGGCGAGGTACCGACGGCGGCGGCCTTCTCGCCCCCGCTTCCGAGCGAGGGCGAGACCCCGCTCCGTGTCGCGGCGCTCTTCGCCGCGGGGCAGCTCAGTCTCTTCGACCTCGACGCGCCGGACACGCCCCCGGCCACCATTCCGACCACGGTCGGCGGGAGCGCCGGGCCCATGCCCATCGAGGCGCGCTTCGTGGGCCGCGAGGTGGTCGTGCGCACGGCGTCGTCGTCGCAGCTGCTGGTGCTGACGCTGAACGACTTCGTCGGCGAAGGCGGCCTCCGCTTCGATCCCTCCATCCGGACCCTGGCCACGGCGGGGCCCGTGCGGCGGCTGAGCGTGGACCCGCGCTCGGACCCGCCGCGGCTCATCGCGCTCGCGGGCACGACGCTGCATCTCTTCGACCTGGGTACCGGCGCCGAGGCGCAGATCGCGGTGCCGCTTCAGCACGCCTTCGTCGGGCTCTTCGACGGCCCGGCGCCCGGGGATCCCGTGGTGCGCCCGCGGCTCGTGAGCTACGGCGGGACGGCTCAGCTCACCTTCGTGGACCTCGGGGAGGCGCCCACGGCGGTGCGGGCGTCGTCGGATCTCCGCTTGCAGGCCGCGCCCGTGGCCACGGATCTCGACGCGGACGGCGGACGCCTCGTGCTCTATGGTGGTGGCACCGGGTCGCCGTCCACGGCGTCGCGGAGCCCCTTCGCGATCCTCGATCTCTTCGACCGGAGCGCGACGCCCCTGGGCGTCACGAGCCTCGACCGCGCGGTGCTCGCACCCGAGGGTCGCTCCCTCTGGCTCGCGGGCACGAGCGACGGCTACCTGGCGCGCCTGGACCTCGACACCGGCGAGCTCGAGGAACGCTTCCTGCCCGGCGGTGAGCGCATCACGGCGCTCCTCCCGCTGGGTGGCGGCGCCGAACGCGCGCTCGCCTTCACGCGGGGCGGCCCGAGCGCTCTCGGCGCCTTCCGCGTGCTCACCCCCGGGGAGCTCGAAGCCGACGCGGACCCGCCGCGCGGAGCGTTCTAGAAGCGCGGTGCTTTCTGGCATCGCGGTGCTTCCTCGCAGCGCAGTGCCCTCTCGACCGGCGTGGCTCTGCGTCGAAAACCGATAGGCTCCGGTCATGAGACCGGAGGTCCGCGACCTGGAGTGCTTCCTGGCGGCCGCCGAGGAGCTGAGCTTTCGCCGCGCTGCCAAGCAGGTCGGGCTCAGCCAGCCGGCGCTCAGTCAGCGCATCCAGCGCCTCGAGGAGGGGCTCGGCGTGGAGCTCTTTCGCCGCACGTCACGAGGCGTCGAGCGAACGGCCGCGGGCGAGGTCCTGCGAACGCATGCGAAAAGCGTCCTCGGCGCGTTGGACGAGGCGGTGACGGCCACCCAGGCGACGCTACGTCCGGCGGAGCACCGGCTCACCCTCGGCCACCGCGACTACGTGCGCTTTCCCTGGTTCGCGGAGCTTCTCCGGAACCTGCTGGAGGCGGACGAGCCGGTGATCGTCGATCATCGCGAGCTCGATGCGAGCGCCATCGAGCGAGGGCTGCTCCGGCGGAAGCTGGACGTGGGGCTCGTGGTCGACGGCGTCTCGGCGCCCGATCTCGTGCATCGACCCCTTCAGCGTGGCCGCTGGGTGGCCGTGGTCGCCGCGGATCATCCACGCGCCTCGTCGGGGGCGCTCTCCCTCGCCTCGCTTCGGGACGAACGGCTCGTCCTCTTCCTGCGGGAGATCAACCCGCGCCTCTACGACGCTCTCGTCGCGTCGCTGCGCGAGGGCATGGGGGCCGAGCCGCGCGTCGTCTACCAGACGGCGCAGCTCGCGGCGGGACCCGAGCTGGCGCGAAGCGGGCTCGGCGCCTTCGTCGTCGCGTCGTACCTACTGAGGGACGTGCCGCCGGGGACGGCCGTGGTGCCCATCGAAGGCCTCGCGCCGATCTCCGTCGGCTATGCGTGGCACGTCGACAATCACGCTCCGGCGCTCCGCCTCTTTCGCCGCGCCCTCGACGCCATCGTGCCTCCGCGGGGCCGGGACGACCGCCGCTGGGCCTCATCCGCGCGCGAGGCGCGGTGAGGTCAGGAGCGCCCAGGTCAGCCAGAAGGGCAGCGCGAGCGGGGCGAGGAGCACGAAGAGCACGACGTCCGTGGTGTGGCCAAGGGCACGTCGGAACGCGCGTCCCCGCCGTCGCGCGCTCACGAGAGTCCCCGCTGCGGCGCGCGGGCGGCGAGGGCGTCCCAGATCCGTTGGGCGCGCGGGACGAGCACGTAGGTCAGCAGCGGGACGAGCACGGCGGTCAGAAGGAGCGTGCGAAGCGGCAGCGGCAGCGCGCTCAAGGCGTCCCCGAGGAGCGCCAGGAGGAGCGTGAGGGTGGGGTAGATGCTGAGCCAGACGACGAGGGCCTGGCGGTGAGGGTTCGAACGGGACATGGCCGCTCCTTTCGAGGGTGACCATGGGGCGCGCCCGCCTAGCGCGCCGATTCGACCTCCGAACGCCGCGATTGGCCGCGCTTATGGCTCCCCGTGCGTGGACGGCGGCGTCGATGAGGAGGGCGGCGCTGATGTGGAGGGCGGCGCCGATGCGGATTCCGCGCTCCGGAACCAGAGCCGGGTGCCCAAGAGCACGGCCGTGAAGAGCGCGGCGGCCACCGTGAAGAGCCCGGCGCCGAGCGCGGGGTAGAGCATCCCGCCCATCACCAGGCCCACGATGCTCGCCAGCCTGGCCGCGCTGGTGATGGCCCCCTGCACGGAGCCCTGGGCCTCGCCGCCGAGCTCCGCGACGCGCGCCTGGAAGGTGGGCCAGCTCAGGCCGTTCCCGACGGCGTAGAGGACCGCCCCGACGTAGCTGAGGGGTCCGGCGGGCCGCTGGAAGGTGAACATGGCGCCCACCAGCAACGCGACGCCCAGGCGGAAGACCATGGTCGGCGGCAGGACGCGGGAAGCGGCCGCGAGCACGGGGCCCTGGCCGGCCATCATCACCAGGGCGAGGACGCCGAAGAAGGCGCCGAGCTCCGCGGCGTCCCAGCGGTAGACCTCCGCTGCGCGTGGACCGGGAAGCCGGCGAAGAAGAAGTTGAAGGCCAGGAGGAGGAGGAAGGTCGCGACCAGGGCCAGCGCCACGGAGGGGCGCCGCCACACCGCCGCGCCCGTCGCGGCCGCGCTGCCGTGGCACGGCTTCGCCTGCTGACCGAGCCCGCTCGCCGCGGAGCTCGGCGGCGGCGGTCCGTCCGGGCAGCGCCCTGCGGGCTCGTCGAGGAGCAGAAGAATGGCCAGGGTGGTCGCCATGGCCAGCCCGGCGGCGAGGGCGATGGGCAAGCGCGGTCCCCACTCGGTCCCGCCGAGCACCCCCGCGACCGCGGGCCCGATGGCGAAGCCGAGGCTCGAGGCCATGCCCATGCGGCCGAAGGCCAGCTGCCGCACCTCGCCGTGGTTCCGCGTGAGGTCCGCGACGTAGGCGTTCGCCACCTTGATGTTGCCGCCCGTCGCTCCGTCGAGGGCGCGAGCCACGAAGACGAGAACGAGCGGCACCGTGAAGGTCGCTCCCGCGAAGGCCCCCAGCTCCCCCCTCTGGACGCTCAGCGCGATGAGGAAGAGCACCCAGGCGGCCAGCGTTCCGACCTGGCTGGCGACCAGCACCGGTCGCCGGCCCGCGCGGTCGCTCCAGCGTCCGAGCAAGGGGGCGCCCACGAGCTGGCACGCCGAGTAGGTCGCGCCGACGAGCCCGTAGGTCCAGCTCGCCCCGCCCAGGTCGCGTACGATGTAGACGAGAAAGGGGATCGCCAGGGAGAAGCCGAGCGTCCCGAGAAAGTGCACGGCCAGGATCGGGCCGAAGCGGCGAGGGGGCAGCGGCGATGCAGCCGCGGGCGCCCCAGCGACACCGCTCATCGTCGGCCCCGGACCCGCGTGAAAAGGTCGCCAGCCTCGTACACGCCCCGCCCTTCGTTCCCGCCCGGCCCCCGCCGCGCCGGCCCGGCATCGACGTCCGGATCACGAAAACGACTTCAGGTTCGGCCGCGTCCACCGTTCTGCTACTCCCTGCGAGAGCCCCACGATGAGCCTCACGAGAACGACGGCCGACGCGCTTCTCCCGGCCCGCAGAATCCTGGGCGGGCAAGGCTGCTTGGCCTACGGGTATCGCATCGCCGTGCTGGTGCTTCGCGTGCCGAAGTGGACGGTGGACATGGCCGATCAGCTCTACGAGGAGTGCACGGCCCTCACCGGCGGCGCCAATCCCCGCACCATCGCGCACATGCTCCGCGCGGAGCCGGGCGCGCGCGTCCGAAGGCGCATGGCGGAGCTGCAGCGTGCGCTCGACCGGCGGCGCCCCTCGCCCGACCAGCGCCGCGTCGCCGTCATCGCGGACTCGGCCATCGCCCGCGGCGCCGTCACGGCTCTCGGCTGGGTGAGCGACGATGCCGTGCGGGGATTCTCGTCGCGCGAGGCCTACCAGGCGGCCGAGTGGGTCGCGCACGAGCACGGCCACGCTCCCGGCATTCTCGCGCTCTACGAGGGCGCGCTCGAGCTCTCACGACGTTGAAGGGTCGGTCGTGAGCGCGCTCGCGTGAGGCGCCGCGAGATCCCCGTTCCAACGAGAAAAACGCCGGGACCGATTGAGCCGCCCCGTCAGGGGCCGCGCTGTTATCCGTTGAAAGGCCGTCGCAGAGGTGAACACTGTGACCCTTCAATCGTACTCCGAGTCGAGCGCGCCCCGCGCCTCCCGTTCAAGCGAGGACGTGGCACTTCGCGCCATGGTCGACTCGGCACCCTTCGCCATGATGCAGGTCGACCGGGATCTGGTCGTGACCTACGCCAACCCCGCGTCGCTGAAGCTGCTCGAACGGGTCGAGGAGCACCTTCCGATCCGGGCGGCGGACATCGTCGGCACCTGCATCGACGTGTTCCACGCGCGCCCCGAGCATCAGCGCCGGATCCTCGGCGACGCCGCGAACCTGCCGCACGAGGCCACCATCCAGCTGGGCCCGGAGCGCCTGTCGCTCCGCATCTCGCCGGTCTTCGATGCCGCGGGGGAGCACATCGGTGCTTCGCTTGCGTGGGATCTCGTGACCGAGAAGCTCCGGCTGAAGGAGGAGCGGGAGGCGCGAGCCCGGCAGGATGCCGAGGACGCCGAAACGGCGGCGCGACGCGTCGCTTCGCTCCTCGAGGTGGTCGAAGCGGCCGCCGACGGCGACCTTGCCCGCTCCATCGACGTCCGCGGCGACGACCCGCTCGGCCAGATGGGCGATGGCCTCGAGCGACTGCTCCGCGGGCTGCGCACGCGCATGAACGACGTCCGCTCCGCGGCGCAGGAGCTGCACGGGTCGTCGGACGTGCTCTCGGGGGTCAGCCAGACGCTCGGCGCCAACGCGGAGGAAACCTCGCAGCAGGCGACGGTGGTCTCGGCGGCGGCGGAGCAGGTCTCGCGCTCCGTACAGACGGTCGCCGCCGGCGTCGAAGAGCTGGGCGCGTCCGCGGCCCAGATCGAGGCCAACGCGCGGGAGGCCGCGCAGACCGCCAGCGAGGGCGTCGCGAAGGCCGAGGCCAGCACCAGCACGGTCATGGCGCTCGGGCAGAGCTCCGCGGCCATCGGTCAGGTCGTGAAGGTCATCACGTCCATCGCGCAGCAGACCAACCTCCTCGCGCTCAACGCCACCATCGAAGCGGCGCGCGCGGGAGAGGCGGGCCGCGGCTTCGCCGTGGTGGCCAACGAGGTGAAGGAGCTCGCCAAGGAGACCGCGCGCGCGACCGAGGACATCGAGCAGAGGATCTCGAGCATTCAGTCCGACACGGAGTCGGCGACGCACGCCATCAACGACGTGACCGGCGCCATTCGCCGCCTCGACGAGATCCAGTCGATCATCGCCCTCTCCGTGCAGGAGCAGCGCACGACCACGGAGGAGATCTCCCGCACGCTGGCGGAAGCGGCGAGCGGCTCGTCGGAGAGCGCCTCGAACATCGTGGGCGTCGCCGAGGCGGCGCACTCGACCTCCGGTGCGGCCTCGGAGGCGCAGGAGACGTCCGGCGGCATCCAGGGCTTGGCCAACGGCCTCACCGAGCTGCTCGCGGGCTTCCGCCTCGAGAGCCCGTAGCGGCCGGCTGGCCTATCTCGACCCCGTCGGTCCGCTGGCGCCACGCCGAGGCCTCCGAGGGGGGAGGGTGCGTCGCCGTCTCGACTCGGGAGCGGAGCGACGGAAGGCGAAGACGACGCCCGGGTCGCGATCCCGGGCGTCGTCCTCTGGTCGAGCGCGTTCAGTTGGCGGCGGGCGGCTGCGGCTGCAGCGCGCTCGCCGGCGCGGTGGGGTCCGCGGGGGGCTCCACGTCGGTCACCACGTCCTCCTCGTCATCGACGTCCACCAGCGTCGGGCTGCCCGGGCGGTAGCGAAGGAAGCCCATGGCACGGAGCAGGCGGCGGTCGGTGACGACGGAGCGGGCGATGGTCGACCACTCGCGGTACCAGGCCCAGAGCCGGTCCTCGGCTTCGCGGACCGCGTCGGACACGTCGTCGCTGGGCTCTTCGGGCTGGGTGTAGCCGGCGAGGCGCGTGACCAGCGCCGCCGCTCGGCGCATCTCCTCCTCCGTGAGGCCGCGGCTGGCGAGGAGCGCGAGAAGCGCGTCGCCATCGTCGGCCTCGCCGGCCTGCCGGATGCGCTGCAGGAGCGTGTCGACTCCGACCACGACCTGCGGGCCTTCCGTCTGGCGGAGGTTGAAGAAGATCGTCTCGGCGGCCTCCGGGAAGTGCCGGGTCAGCGAGGCGCGGAGGATGGGGAACCAGCGGTTCTCCCAGGCATCGAGCTCGGCGATGGCTTCCGCGGTGCTGTTGTCCGGGCGGTCGAACGCGAGCCGGTCGCCGACCAGCTCGCGGAGCAGCTGCCACCCCGCGTCCAGCTCCTCCGGGCCGAAGCCGTGCACGGCCATCGCGCCCGTGACCTGCCGGTGCCGCATGCCGAGGAGGAACTTGAGTACTCGATTCGCTTTTTGTCCAATCGTCAGTCGGGCCATGAGAGGCCTCCATTCGTCTCGTGTTGCCCCCCAGGAGTGGGAGGTGGCCCCTCCTCGGCGCGCCGCTGACCGAGTTGCGTGCGCCGCGAAAATCACCTGCGGCATCGCCCCATCGCCAACGCGCATCGGCGCGTCGTGCACCCGCGTTCGCCCGGCCGAGCAGCCGGGCTCGGGCTAGCCGCGACCCTGCATCGCGGCGCGTCGGCTCCGTGCTCGGCGCGAACCGGTCCCCCGTCGCGGTGCCATCGGTCCCCGGTCTCGCTTCGATCGGTCCCTCTGACCTCCCGCCCGCAACTCGCCCCGGTCGCGGGGCGACCGGCCATCAGCTCGGCCGGGACCCGCGCGTCGGCGCGATCGCCTTCGTGCTCGGCAACGATCGGTCCCTAGGGGGATCTACTTTTCGGAGCCCCGTTGGGATGATTTCCGAGTGAAATTGATAGTTTGCGAGACGCAGTGCTCCAGAAAGAGGTCGCGAAGCGGGGCCTGGGCGACGAGGGACGGCCAGCGGGGTCGGGCGCCCGCACCGCCATCACTCGCTGCGAAGCATCGTGCCGAGGCGCACGACGTCAGAGGCGAGATCGTGCCGTCACAGGCGCGCTGGCAGCACCCATGCGACGAGGTGCAACGCGGTGTGAGCAATCGCGGTCACACTGCCAACAGGCAGCGTGCGAGTGTGGCGCAAAGGTCCATGGTTCTCTCGCCGTTGAACACCCTTGCGCTGGCGGTTCTGGTCGCAGGCTGCTCCGCGGCCCCGCCCAAACCCAGTCGGGCAGTCAGTACCGACGTGTCGGGCTACCTGCGCGCGCTCCACTCGGCCGGGCTGTTCGCAGGCGAAGTGCGGATGATGCGGCACGGAGAGCTCTTGCAGGACGTCCGCATTGGACCGCTTCGTCGCGCACCCGATCTCTCGCCCTGGGGCGATCAGGCGCTGGTCACGCCTGTCGGGTCCATCACGAAGCTCGCCGTTCGAGTGCTCGTCGCCCGCTTGCTCGACGCGGGTCAACTCGACCTCTCACTGCCCCTCAACACCGTTCTGGATGCGGCGGAGGCCGATCCAGGCCACCCGACCGTGACCGTCGGCGCACTGCTTCGACACGAGAGCCTTTTGCCGCGCAACGCTCCCTCCCTACCCGGCGGGCTAAGCGAAGTTGCGCGATGCTTGAGAGCGGCACCGCTGCCACGTGCACTGCCCTACTCCAACTGCGGCTACCTAGTGCTCGGGGCGATGCTCGAGGCGAAGACGGGCGAGGATCTCGCCTCGCTTCTCTCCACGCACGTCACCAGACCGCTCGGCATGCGCAGTACGGGCTTCGGGGTCGACTCAGTGGCGGCCCGGGTCCGGTGGGATGGGCGTGCTCTCGTGCCGCTGGCCAGCGTCGAAACGCAGCGACCCGCGAGCGCCGCCAGCGGGCTTCACGCGAGCGCGGACGATCTCGTTCGACTCGTGCGCGGGGCCGCAGATCCCCAGTTCGTTTCCGACGCCACACGACGCCGGCTCCCCGACCTCACGCGCCACGCTGGCCGCACGGCCGACGGCTACATCGGATACGTTGGCGTCCATGGTGACGTCACGGTTGCGCTGCTCTCGGTCGTGGATGATGTGCCGCTCGGCCAAGTCGTTCCCGACCTCGTCGCCCTCGCGCGAGGAGACGCCGTGCCACCCCGCGTGTGGCGGCCGGAACCACGGCCCACGCCGCCCGACGCTCTTGGCGCGTGCGAGGGGCGCTTCGGATTCCCGGAGCTGGACGACGGGCTGGTGATCGCGCTCGACGCCGGGCAACCGCCGACGTTGACCGTGCACCAGGGTGCAGGTGAGAGCCGTTTCGCCCTCACTCTAGCCAGCGACGGGGAAGCCCACGCTCTCGACCCCGAGAGCAACGCGGTACTGCCCCTCTCCGTCATCCTGTCGTCGGCCACCGAAGACTGCGCCGAGGTTGGATTCCGCCTTTCGGCGGGGACACGTGCGACGGGCGTGCGGCGCTGACCGCGGTCGAGGTTGCTCCCGTGGGTCGCTCGTTTGTGCCCGGCCACGACCTACTCGCTACCGTCGAGCCGTTGCCGACGCCGCGGATAGCCTGCCTCCCCTGCTTGGTCTCCCGATCATCGCTCTGGGACCACCGCCTGTAGCTCAGGCAGCGCCGTTTGTAGCGGCGGCGACCGTGCCAATCGGCCGGGGAGCGCCGTTTGTACCCCCATCGGCCGCGTTTATCGGTCCGGGGCCTCCGTTTGTACCCCTCGCGGGTGTGGCAATCACTCCGGGCACGTCTCCGGGTAGCCCAGGGACCGCATCGACTAATTCGTCTCCGGGGCCGGCACCAAGTTCCAGAGGTCGGCCTATTGCTACGCCCCAGTCCATCCCGCTCCGCAACGCTGAAGGGCCAGGACGCTCATCAGGCCGGTGGAGCGCTCCGGCCCATGGACCATGGACTCCTCCAACTCATCCTCGATGTGATTCCCAAGGATGAGTCGGAGGCGGCCGATGGGCGGCCGTAGTCTATCCGGAGCCGTCCTCGTCTTGCGCGCCCCCCCCTCAGGGGGCGGTCGGGAAGAGTATGGCGAACGGGGATGGCGAGAGCGGCGCGTCGCAGAGCGATGCGATGCTGACGGTATGCAACGGGTCACTTGGTACGGACATGGGTACGTTCGAGCGTCCGCAGGCTCCAGCAGTGATCGGCGAGGGTGACCATTCCGGATCCGGGAAAGTCGCCGAGCACTGCGTCTGCTCGTCCGCCGTCGCATAGGGCGCTCCCATTGGGTTCACGTCGTAGTTCGCAAAGCAGGTGTCCACCCACGGCCCGGAGCCCGCGAAGAAACAGTCGTTCTGAAATGGGCTGTCGTCGTTGGATCCGTGTAGGAAGTCGACTCCGTCGAAGCCGCACTGGAAGTCCTCCGAGCCGTCCCCGACGGTCCCCGTACCGAACGGAACGAAGGCCGTACTCTGCTCAGACAGCACATCACTCTCGTTCCCGCCGAAGACAACGTCGCGCCCGGGGCCTGGGCTCACATCAAGGCCAAACGGATCTCGCCGGTGGACGTCACCTACGCCTCCGATGTCGATGCGCGTACCCACTCCCGCGCCCATTTGGAGGCAGTTGACCGGCGCCCCTCGATGGAAGCCAATGAGGTCGTCGCCCGCATCCGTAACCACCTGCAAGCGGTCGCCGGGCGCACCATAGGTGTAGCCGTCGCAGCCCGCGAGGTCCGCCTCGAGTGGCACGGAATCCACGTCGAAACTTATGAGTCCGGCGCTCTTCTGGATCCTCACGCCGGCTGTAAAGAGCGCGCGCTGGTTGGTGGCACGGTTGATGACGCAAACGCCGATCTGCCGCATCCCAGCGCTGACCGGGGGGATGCTCCATGCTCCCTGAGGAGTGGTGCCCATACAGGGCGGACCGAAGCCGGATTCCTGACCCTGCCCGGTAGGTTGTTCGCAGGTGACGCGACCGATGATGACAGCGAGGTCGTCTGTTGGCGAGAAGATGGGACCGCCGGGCGCTGCGGCCTCCTGCGTCGTGTCGAGGAAGCCACAGAAGGGCTGCGCCTCGGCAGAAAGGGGCGCGGACCACGCGAGTGCCGCTACCAAGATGGATACATGGATGTGTCGCATTTCAAACTCCAATCGCAATGCCCTCGAAACGAGTGGCTGCGACGAGTACCTTACGAAGCGGCATGACCATCAGCGTTTGATCGCTGACGCGAATCCAGAAAACCGCGATCGATTGCCGTAGCCGCTGGCGCCCCGGGAGGATCCGCGCTCTCTCGGAACGTGCATGCGAGTTCGCGGCCGGTCGCCGACGTGTCTTTGGCGACACGGGGAGCTCGTCCTCGCCAGCGTACGCCGGAACCCAGTTCGCCAGCCGATCGACCGGGTGCTCCCGGCCCCTTTGGTAAGGGCCCAGCCTTCGCTAAGGCGTTGGGGCCGCTCACTCGCGCCGCCTGGTCGCTGGCGATGGGGTCGTCACGGTCCCTATGGCCATCGCCGGTTTCTTCGGGGATGGCCGGATGCTGGACTGCCCGCGGTCCGGTGGACACGTTGGTGTGCCTCGGGTTTTGTGGAGTCGCCTGGCTGGAGTCTGATGCTGTCGTCG
>CALCTH010000432.1 GCA_937893795.1 uncultured Myxococcales bacterium
GACGAGGGCCGTGGCGCTCGGCGCCGAGAGCCTGGCGCTGGTCGGTCCCCGCGGCGCCGCCGGACCGGCGGGACGCCCGCGGAGCCTGCCGGAGGAGGGCCTCACGCTCCTCGAAGACCCGCGTCCCGCCGCCGAGGTGCTCTTCCCCGACGTCGAGCCGGCGCCCTACACCGTGTGGGGCACGCTCCAGGACACGCGCGTTCGCTACTTCCGGAACTCCGAAGGGCGGCGTCCGCGCTTTCGCGCGCCCGACGGCGACTGAGGCAGGGCCGCATCATTCGGTGCGGTCGGACACGCGAAGGGGCCCGAGCGGCACCACGCGTCCGTCCGCGTCGAGCGTGGCCCGACGCTCGAAGCGCGAGAGGGCGCCGTCGCCGTCGAGGTCGCCTTCCGCGCGAATCCGATAGAGCGGCTCGCCGGCGGGGACGTCGACGCCGCAGCCTTCCTCGGCGGGCTCGAAGGTGTAGCGGAAGTACACGTCGCGATCCGGCGCGAAGCCCAGGGCGGCCCAGCTCGCCTCCGCCTCCGGCGTGCTCCCGGCCAGGAAGGGCGCCGCCTCGGGCCCGACGTCGGCCGGCGTCGGCCCCACCTCCGGCGGCAGGCATCGGGCCCGGTTGCCCTGCCGGGTCCGGTAGTACGCCTGAGCGCGGCGATCGAGCTCCTCGAGGAGCGCCCGGGGCTCGTCGAGCTTCGAGGTGCGGAGGCGCCGGATGAAGCTCGGCACGAAGACCGCCAGCGCGACGCCCACGAGGCAGAAGATCGCGCACGCTTCGATGAGGGTGACGCCCGCCCGGCGCCGTACGCCACGGCGCCTCATGGCGCGGCACCGGGGAGCTCGGCGAAGCGCGACGCGAGCATCGCGTCGCGGGCGTTCTCGACGCGGTCGCCCACGAGGAGAAAGAGCGTCGGGGGCAGGAAGGGATAGCTCGCATCCCGGCGCCGCTCGACGTCCTCGACCGTGGCACGCACCGCCCGGGCATACGCCTGACCGCGAAGCGATTCCAGGCGCACGCGAATCTGGGCCCGGACCTGCGGGTCCGACGTCACGGCGTACATCTCGGCGAGATGCTGCGCCGCCTGCTCGTTCTGGCCGAGGCGCTCGAGCCGCGTCGCGTTCGAGAGCGCCAGCCATGCGGGACCCGCACCGAGCCGCGCGGCCTTCCGCGTGTAGATGAGCCCCTCCGCGACGAGCGCTTCGGCTTCCTCGATGTCGCCCTGGCGGCGCACCTCGGGGGAGACGTCGTAGGCGAGCGCGGCACCGAGGCGCCACTGCACCTCACCGTCCTCAGGAAAGCGCTCCGCCGCGCGCCGCAGGAAGACGAGGGCCTCCTGGAGCTGAGGCACGGTGACGCGGGTGATGCGGTACATGCCCGCCGTGCCGGCCCAGAGGTAGGCCCGCTTGAAGTCCGGATCGAGGTGAACGATGGCCTCGGCGTAGCGTAGGACGTTGCGCGTCTCGCCGTCCTGCGCCCACTCGTCCCCCATGTAGACGAGCCCCTTCATCCAGATGAGGTCCGCGAGGGCGGCGCGATGCCCCAGGGAGAAGCGCTCGAGCCAGGTCGGGTCGGGTAGGTAGTAGATGTCCTCGTAGCGCTGGCTCGCGCGCTCCCGCTCGAAGGCCGCGCCCCTCAGCGCGTCCGTCGTCATCAGCAGCGCGAGCGTGAGCGCGAGCGCCACGAGGGACGAGGGCCTCACTCGTTCGGACGCTCCGAATACACGCCCGGGTTTCGGTAGAGGCCGTTGCCGTCCACGCCGACGCTGAGCTCGTAGAGGCTCCGAACACCGTCGGAGTCGAGGTCGCCGACGGCCTGCAGGTCGTAGATGGGGTCGCCGGTGGCGGAGTCGTCACCGCACGACATCACCGTGCCGGCCACCGCGGTGCCGGTCCCGCCGACGAGGTCCACGGTGTAGACGTAGTAGAGCGGGTCCGAGGCGCGGAAGTTGATGGCCTCGAACTGGTTGCGCGTGAGCGCGGCCATGCCCGCCCAGTCGAGGGTGTACTTCTGCGAGCCCGGGCCGCCGGGCGGCTGCGGCAGCGCCGCATCGACGGAGAGATGGCAGCGGGTCCGGTCGGCCGTCGCGCCGGCTCCGGGGATGGCGCCACGCTGGGAGATGTCGCGCTCGTAGAGCGAGGCGACACCCTGGAAGAGCGTCCCGAGCATGGTCGGGGCCTCCGCCGCCTTCGAGCGGCGCAGGAAGCTGGCGTAGCTGGGCACCGCGATGGCGGCGAGGATGCCGACGATGGTGACGACGGTGAGCAGCTCGGTGAGGGTCACGCCTTCTTCCGAGAGGCGGCGCGGAGTTCGTCGCACGAGGGCCTTTTCCTTCCTACGGCCGTCGCCGGCCATCGTCCTGAACGGGAGGGTACGAACGCGCGAAAGGCGGCACCCCTGCAGGGTACCGCCTTTTCGCTAGGCACACGTGGTGCCGATCACTCGAGCTCGTTCTGCCGGAAGATGTCCGGGTTCTTGTAGAGGTTGTTGCTGTCGTCGATACCGACGGCGAGGCGGAAGAGGCTGGTGTTGCCGTCGCCGTCGAGGTCGCCGATGGCGTCCATGTTGTAGATGAGCGTGTCGACGGCCGAGGTGTCGGCGCAGGCGATGGGCGTGTTGGGCACCGGCGTCGCGGTGACCTGAACGTCGGCTACGTAGTTGTAGAAAACGGGGTCGGCGACGCGCCAGTCGAGGGCCTCGAACTCGGCGACGGTGGCGACGGTCGGCCAGTCGATGACCTGCTTCTGCTCGCCGGGAACGAAACCGGTGTCGGCGTCCTGGCCGATGATGCAGCGGGTGGTGTCCGTCTGACCCGCGCCACGAAGCACGAGGTCCGAGGTGCCCGTGGAGCGCTCGTAGAGAGCGGCGGCACCGGTGAAGAGCGTGCCGAGCTGAATCGGCGCCTCGGAGGTCTTGGAGCGCTTCACGTAGTTGAGGAAGGCCGGGATGGCGAGGGCGGCGAGGATGCCGATGATCGCGACGACGATCATGAGCTCGATGAGGGTGAAGCCCTCGTTCTTCTTGCGCAGGTTCTTGAGCATGGGAGTCCGTAATCCTTTCGAGCGGTCGGCCAGTCCCGGTCCGCAACCAGCCGACCAGTCCGCCACTGCGAGGACCACGTTGCAGCAGGCGTGCCAGCGTCCGCGTGGAGTGAAACGCCACGAAAAAAGTGGCCTCTCGGCCGCCTTTCGCTTCGAGGTGACGAACTTCGTCACCCTCTTTCGTCGCGCCTGACGACGCGCGTCACCCCCCGGCTCCACGGCGTGGTTCCGGAGGGCGTCCCACCGTCAGTCGACGCCGCCGGGCGCGCTGATCCAGACGTCGTCGTTGAAGCTGTAGACCTCGACCTGAACGAGTGTGCCGTCGTTGTCGAGGTCGCCCTGCGCCTGCGCGATGTACCAGAACTCGTTCGCCGGCACCGGGATGGGTGCCGCGTCGCCGGGGAAGCCCGCGGCCACCGTGTACTGGAAGTAGACGAAGCCATCGGGCTGGGCGCCGAGCTGCCGCCAGGCCGGCGTGGGCGTCCAACCATTCTTTTCCCCCGGTCCCGGCAGGGGATCGGGCACGTGACCCACGAGGTCGTTGGCGCCGCTGATGTCGCAGTACTGCCCGAACTCGGCCCGGTAGGCCTCCTGCCGCCCCTTGATGACCTGAAGGAAGCTGGTCGCCTCACTCATGCGCGAACGGAGCACGTAGGTCTGGAAGGCAGGGATCGCGAGCACGGCCAGGATGCCGATGATGCCGACGACGATCATCAGCTCGATGAGCGTGAAGGCCGCCCGACGGCGGTCCTGGGATCGGGGCTGGGGGGTCCGGCGGTCGGTCGTCATCGGGGTCGTCCTGCCTCTGGCGTGGGGGGCCGTGGAGCTCACTGCCGTCCTCGCGCAGCATAGCCCGTGCCATCCACTACGGACGAGCCAGCGGCAGGCCTGAGCCCGGGCCTCACTCGTCGTATTTGGCGAGGCGGTAACGAAACGACCGGAAGCTCATGCCGAGGAGCCGCGCCGCGTGCGTCCGGTTTCCCTCGGTCTGGCTCAGCGCGCGCTGGAGAATCCGGCGCTCCTCGGCCGCGAGGTGCGCGTCCAGATCGAAGCCCTCCGGGAGCGCGCCGGAGGCCTCGAGGGGCCCCGCCGTGCTGACCGGCCTTCGCATGCGGAGGTCGTCCGGGCCGATCTCGAGGCCCTCGGAGAGCGCCACGGCACGCTCGATCACGTTTTCGAGCTCGCGCACGTTGCCCGGGAACTCCCGCGCCCCGAGCTCCCGCGTCGCGTCCTCCGAGAGGCGCATGGCCCCGCGACCCTGGAGCGAGGCGTGCTTGCCGAGAAGGTGCATGGCGAGGGGGGCGATGTCTTCCCGGCGCTCCCGCAGCGGCGGCAGCTCCAGCCGGATGACGTTGAGCCGGTAGAAGAAGTCCTCGCGGAAGCGCTTCTCGCGTACTTCGCCTTCGAGGTCGCGGTTGGTGGCCGCCACGACGCGTACGTCGACGGCCTGCTCCTTCTCGGCGCCGACGGGACGCACCTTCCGCTCCTGGAGGGCGCGGAGGAGCTTCACCTGGAGCGCTAGCGGCAGCTCGCCGACCTCGTCGAGGAAGAGCGTCCCCCCATCGGCGGCGCGGAAGAGGCCTTCCTTGGCGGCGCCGGCCCCGGTGAAGGCGCCGCGCGCATGGCCGAAGAGCTCGCTCTCCATCAGCGCCTCGGGGAGGGCGCCGCAGTTCACCACGACGAAAGGCGCCTCCCAGCGGGGGCTCTCCTCGTGGAGCGCGCGGGCGACGAGCTCCTTCCCCGTGCCGCTCTCGCCGGTGACGAGGACGCTCGAGGGGGCCTTCGCGGCGCGGCGAATGAGCTGCCGGAGACTCTCCATGGCGGCGCTGCTGCCGATGAGCGGGCGGCTCGCCCGGCGGCGCAGCTGCCGGTTCTCGCCGAGCAGGCGCCGCTTTTCGAGGGCCTTCTCGAGCGTCGCCAGGAGCACGTCGTTCTTGAAGGGCTTCTCCAGGAAATCGTAGGCGCCGTCGCGCATCGCCTCCACGGCGCGCTCCGTCGCGGCGTGGGCCGTGATGAGGACGACCTGCGTCTCGCGGGATCGCCCACGCACCTCGCGGAGCACGTCCATGCCGCTTCCGTCGGGCATGAGGAGGTCCGTGACGACGGCGTCGTAGGGCGCGTCCTCGGACAGCCGCGCGCGGGCGCTCTTCACGTTCTCGGCGACGGTCACGTCGAGGCCGGCCCGGCCGAGGAGCACGCGCAACATCTCCCGGAGGCCGCGCTCGTCGTCGACGACGAGCACGCGCCCGACGAGGTCCCGGGCGCTCAAGAGGGCCGCCCCGCGGCGTGGCACATGCTCCTCGCGGGCGCTCGCCCGAGCCGCACGCACCGACGGTCGCGCGAAGCGCGCTGCGCGATGCGCGTCACAGGGAACCCGTCACACGAAACCCGTCCGCCGCATCTCGGCGCCCTTCGGCGGCCGCGAGGCGACGGCGTGCACGTCCGCCAGCGCCACGAAGACCGTGCCACCGCCTTCGCGCTTCTCGAGAGCCACGAAGTCGTCGTGCAGCGTGACGGACGCCAGCTCGCCGAGGACCATCGCCTGCCCCGGTTGGCCGAGGTAGAACGTGAGCCGGTGATCGTCCTCCACC
>CALCTH010000433.1 GCA_937893795.1 uncultured Myxococcales bacterium
CGTCTTGCGTGTCGTGCCTAGGGGCCACGCCGCCGTCGACATGGCCTTCGGTCTCCCGGAGCGCGCGGAGCCCGGCGGTCGTCCCTGCGATCGCGCGGCCCGGGCGGCGCTCGGCCCGCGCAAGAGCAGCGTCTTTTCGTGCCCCGTGCGCGCGGTGCTCGGCGCCGCGGACTATCCCGAGGCGCTCGCGCTGCAGCGGGCAAGCTCCTCGCACGGCATCGGCCTCGCCAAGCAATCCTGGCACCTCGTGCCGAAGATCGCCGAGGCCGACGGCTGGATCACGCCCGCCCGGCAGGCCCACGTCAAAGAGGTGCACCCGGAGCTGGCCTTCGCGACGCTCACGGGCGCGCCCATGGAGGACCGGAAGGCGAGCTTCCTCGGCCGCCTCGCGCGGCTGCGCGCGCTCGATGGCGCGGGCATCGCGCCGGGCGCCGACGACCTCGCGCTCGAGCGCGACCCGGCCGTCAACGCCGACGACGTGCTCGATGCCTTCGTCCTTCTCTGGGTGGCAGGGCGACTGGCCCGCGGCGACGCGCGGCCGGTCGGCGGCCGCGAGGAGCCCGACGCGCGCGGCCTCGCGATGTCCATCTGGACCTGAGCCGGGGCGTTGGGAAAGCCGCCCCCTCCCTGCCCACCATTGGGCAGGAAGGGGGCGAGGTCAGAAGGAGGTCGAATGGCCGGGGACGGCTTCGGGCGGTCGCGGCGCCAGTTGCGTGGACCAACGAAGAAAGTCGTTTCGGCGAGGCGCCGAGCGTGGGGTGGACCCATGAGTCTGGGCTGGTAGCGTTCGCGTCATGCAGGCAGCGCGGGGGCGAAAGGGCGCGGGGCTTCGCGGGGCGTTGGTCGCGCTGATGGTGGCGTGCACGACGACGGTCGCGCCGGGCGGCGCCGAACCGGCGGTCACGGCCTCCGAGGGCAGCCGGCTCACGCCGCTCGCGTGGGTGCCGGAGGACGGCACGACGGTGGTTGCGCGAGGGCAGTTCTTCGATTCCGAGCTCGACCATCCGTGCTCCGTGTCGCTCGACGAGGCAGGAGGGCGCCGTTGCTTCCCCGGCGACTACCGTCTGGAGCCAGCTCACTGGTTCACGACGGACGACTGCACCGAGATGGCCGTGCCGGCGAGCGCGTGCGCAGAACGGCCCGCCTTCGTCCGCGAGGCGCTCACCCGCGACGACGGGACCCTGTTCCTCCGTGCGTACCGCGCGACCGACCGCACGCTCGACCTCAGCGCGGCGGCATACACGCGCGCCCGCACCCCGCTCTTCTCGACCGAGTGTGTCCCCTACGAAGGCGACCCCTCGCCGCTCTTGGCCCCCGGCCAAGAGCTCGTGGCGGCGGAGCGCATCCCCGATGGCGAGCTCGTCGGTGAGCAGAGCACCGAGGTGGGTTCCCTCGGCGGCGGTCTCGAGCAGTACGAGGTTGTCATGGGCGACGGGAGCCGATTCCGTACCCGCGACCCGGAGACACCGTGCAGGGTCTACGCGACCTCCAGCGCCGGGCCCCGCTGCCTGCCGGCGACCGACGTGCAGCCACGCTCCCGCAGCCTCTTTTCGGATGCATCGTGCACCGAGCGCGTGTGGGCCGTGCCTTTGATCGACCTTGGCGGCGGGGACGCGCTGGTCCTCACGGGGGACGACGCCCGGCCGCCCGTGATCGAGAGCGCGCAGCGCGTGACGGGCGAGCCGGAGCTGCGCCCCGTGTTTCGGCGGGACGATCGCGGGGAGTGCCGAGCGGAAGGCGAGGAGGTGGTCGCGTCGCTCTCGGCGCCCATCCCGCTGGAGGATTTCCCGGCGCTCACCCGCGAGCCGCGCGGTGGGGGCCGGCTTCGGCCCTTGGTCTACGCCGACCCGCAGGGCCGCGAGTGGCCGGTGGTCGCTGCGCCGGGAAGCGACCCCTTTCCCTGGCTGACCTCGCGCTACTTCGCGGTCTTTCGCGACACGGCGCTCGGCATCGACTGCGGCGCGGCGCCCAGCGTGGAGGGCGAGCGGTGTTTTCCGCGGGGCACGATGGTCTACTACGCGCCGTTCTCTCTCACGCACCAGTTCTTCCTCGACGAGGGCTGCGACGATCCGCTCCTCCAGCCAACCTTCCTCGGTGAGCCGGTGCTGACCCACGTGGCCCGCATCGAAACCGTGGGCGAGGGATGTAACGCGCGGCAGGCCGTGGTCGAGCTCCGCCGCGTCGAAGCCGTGTCCGAAGGAACGCCGCTCTGGTTTCGTCCCCGCGGCGGCGAGTGCGCGCCTTCTGAGCCCGCCGGGGAGGACTCCGGCGCCTTCCGGGCCGCCGGTGAGCCCCTCGACCTGACGCGCTACGCCCGCTTCGTCCGCACGCCGAATACGCCCTGACCGCGACGTCCGGGGATGCTCCGCGCGGCCTTGCCGGTGGAGCAGCGTGCCATCAGCTCGGCCGCGGCGTCGGCGACCTCGGTCCTCCCGGCGCACCGGCGCGGTCACGTGCGCGCCGGCGCTCACGCGCTCAGCGACCAGCCGCGCGCCGTCTGCTGCGCCTCCCAGAGCCGCGCGTAGGTGCCGCCGGCCTGAACGAGCGCCTCGTGCGTTCCGCGCTCCACGATGCGGCCCTGGTCGAAGACCAGGATCGCGTCGGCGTGTTTGATGGTCCAGAGGCGATGCGCGATGACCACGACGGTCCGCCCGGCCATCAGCTCGCCGACGGCCGCTTGGACCGCCGCTTCGCTCGCCGGGTCGAGGCTCGCCGTCGCCTCGTCGAGCACCAGGATGGGCGCGTCGCGGAGCAGCGCCCGCGCGATGCTCAGCCGCTGCCGCTCTCCTCCGGAGAGCCCGGCGCCGCCAGGCCCGAGCACCGTGTCGTAGCCCTCCGGAAGCGCCGCGATGACGTCGTGAATACGCGCGCGCCGGGCCGCGGCCTCGACCTCCTCGCGGCTGGCCTCGGGGCGGGCGAGGCGCAGGTTGTCGAGCACGCTCGTCTCGAAGAGCACCACCTCCTGGAAGACCATCGCCACGTGCCGGTGCAGGTGCGCGAGGCTCAGGTCGCGCACGTCGAAGCCGCCGAGGCGGATCACGCCCGCGTCGACGTCCCAGAGCCGGAGCAGCAGATGCGCGAAGGTCGACTTCCCGCTCCCGGAGGGACCCACGAGCGCCGTCACCGTGCCCGGCGCGAAGCGCGCGCCGATCCGGCGAAGCGTCGGCGCCGGCTCCTCGCTCTCGTCGGCGGCGTGGGCGAAGGACACGTCGCGCACTTCCAGGACGGGCGCTTCGATGGGAGGCGTGAGCGTGCCGGACGCCTGCTCGGGCTCGCCGAAGAGCTCGCGCACGCGGGCGAGGGTCCGTGCCGCGAAGCGCGACTCGGCCAGGTAGAGCACGAGGCTCGCCTGGGCCCGTACGAAGAGCGCCGCGACCAGCAACGCGAGCACGGCCGCGGGCGCCGCGAGGCCACCGCTCTCCACGCGCCAGGCCGCCGCGAAGGCCCCGAGCACGAAGCCGCCGTAGACGACCATGCTGTAGGTCATGATGGCCGGCGCCGCGACGAGCTCGGTCTTCATGGACGTCGCCTCGAGCCGGTCGAGGCGGTCCCGCAGCACGTCGTTCGCGTCGCCCGCGCGGCCGAAGGCCCGGAACGTCGCGATGCCCTCGACGTACTCGATGATGCGGTCCGTCGTCTCGCCCACCTCGGCGGCGAGCTCGTCGGACGCGGCGTTCAGGACCCGCAGCGTCCACGAAATGGCGAACATGGCCGGCAGCACCGGCAGCAGCGTGGCCAGCGCGACCCAGGGGTCGAGGGCGAAGAGCCCGGCGCCGAGGGCGAGCGGGTAGACGACGTTGACGACCACCATGCTCCACACGTGCGTGAAGATCTCCGTGTACTGGTCGAACTGCGTCGTGAGCACGTTGCCGATCTGCCCCCGGTGGCGCGCGGTCCAGAAGCCCATGGGCAGGCGCCGGAGGTGCTCGGCCAAGCGCAGGCGAAGTCGGCAGGCGAGCGCATACGTCGCGCCGAAGGTGCCGATGGCCCCCGCGACCTTGAGCGCGTAGGTGGCGGCCAGCAGCACGACCAAGCCGAAGGTCAGCAGATCCAGGCGAAGCGCGCTGGAGCGGCCCACGAAGGCTTCGCCGAGCGCGTAGACCACGATCCACACGGGCATCGCCTCCACGAGGGCGCCGGCTGCCGCGACGAGGCTCGCGCCTCGGAGCGAGTATGTCGGACCGTCGGGGCCGTTTCGTTCCGCGTCGCCCGCGAGGTCGAGGCCGAAGTCGATCATCGGGCCGCCTCCCGCGCTGGAGCCGGCACCGCGGGCGCGCCGAGGGTCCAGCGCGCCGTCTTCTCCTGCGCCTCGTGGAGCGTGCGGTAGGTCGGGCAGCTCTCCAGGAGGGCCTCGTGGCGCCCTTCGGCCACCACGCGGCCGCCGTCGAGCACGACGATGCGGTCGGCGCCCTCCACGGTGCGGAGCCGGTGCGCGATGACCAGCGTGCTTCGGCCCCGCATGAGCCGCGAGAGCCCTTCCTGCACGGCGCGCTCGCTCTCCGGGTCGAGGTGCGCCGTGGCCTCGTCGAGCACGAGCACCGGCGCGTCGTGGAGCGCGGCGCGGGCGATGGCGAGGCGCTGCCGCTCGCCGCCGGAGAGCCCACGCGCGCCGGTCCCGAGCTCCGTCTCGAGGCCCTCGGGCATGGCGTCGACCAGCTCCCTGGCGCCCGCGGCCTCGAGGGCGGCGCGCACCTCGTCGTCGGGCGCGTCCGGCCGGCCGAAGGCCACGTTCTCCCGCACCGTGCCGCGCACGAGGAAGGTCTCCTGACCGACGTAGGCGAGGAGCTTCGTGCGGGCGTCGGGCGCCAGCGCGTCCAGAGCGACGCCGCCGTACCGCAGGCTGCCACGGCTGAGTGGCCACCCGCCGACCAGCGCGCGGGCGAGCGTGGATTTGCCCGCGCCGGAGGGGCCGACCACCGCGACGATCTCGCCGGGCGCCAGCGTCAGGTCGACGCCGTCGAGTGCGAGAGGCCCCTCCTCCTCGTAGCGGAAGCTCGCGTCGCGAAGCTCGAGCGTGCCGCCCTCGGGCAGCGCGGCCTCTCCGCACACGTCGCGAGCGCGGGGCGCGTTCAGCACGTCCTCGACCCGCTGGATGCGGAGCGCGTTCATCTGCAGCGTCCCGAAGAGGAAGAGGAGCTTGAGCAGGGGGGCGGTGAGGCCCGTGCCGAGCGCGACGAAGAGCACGGCCGTCTCGAGCGGCACCATGCCCTCCCGGAAGAAAAAGAGCGCGACGGGCAGCACGACGACGAGGTTCGACGCGAAGAGGACGAAGAAGCCCGTGTAGCCGAGGATGGTGCGCCGCGTGATGCGCACGGCGTGGTCCCGAACGCCGTTCACCGCGTCGCGGAGATCGCCGAGGGAGGCCACGTCGCGGTCGAAGGACTTCAGGACGACGATGCCCGTGAGGAACTCGAGGATGGCCGCCGCGGCGCGCTTCTCCGTCGCGTGCCACGCCTCGAACTCGGGCCCCATGTTGCGCATCACGAGCGCCATGAGGACCACCCCGAGTGGAAGGAGCGCGAGGCTGGCGAGGCCCAGGCGCCAGTCGACGGTGAAGAGCACACCGAGGGAGATCAGCGGCACGAAGATGGCCGACGCCAGGTCCGGCAGCTGATGCTCGACGATGCCCCCGATGGAGGCCGCGTCGTCGAGCAGCGCCTTCTTCAGGTCGCCGCTCGAGTGGTGCGCGAAGAAGCGCATGTCCGCTTCGGCGAGGCTGCGGGCCATGCGGATCCGGAGATGCTTGGCCATGCGGAAGGACGCGAGGTGCGAGAGGACGAGGCTCCCGCCCATGAGCAGGAAGCGAAGCAGCGTCAGCCCGAGCACCACGAGCGCCCACCCGCCAAGCGCGCCGAGGCCGGCGCCGGCCCAGGGGCCCACGTCGGCGAAGACGGCGCAGGCCGCGACGTAGACGAGCGCCTGCGGTGCGAGCTCGAGCAACGAGGCAGCGATGGCGAGCACGACGGCGCCAAAAAGCCGGGCGCGCTCGGGGCGAAGAACTTCGGACCAGACCGACGTCATGAGGGCTACCTCGACACGAAGGGGCGCGAACGCGCGCGGCGCTTCGGGAGCGGCGATGGACGGCAGACCCCAGACGGGGACGGCTACCGGAGGGTAGCGCGACTTTCCGCCGAGCGGTTGCCGTCCTGCTCACGGCGCGCAGGCGTTACTGCGTCGACACGCGTCGCGTTGACATGCGCCGCTCCGGTGGCCACAAACCGTGCCTGCCGCCCCGACGTGTCTGCCTTCGCGGCGGGCCCGCGGCGAGAACGGCGCCCGGAGAAGGAAGTCATGGCCGAGCTCAACGACAAGATCGTCGACAAGCGCATCGTCGAGCGGAACATCAAGAAGGGCGTGATCAGCCGCGCCGATTACGAAAAGCACATCAAGAAGCTCGCGGACGTCGCGGACAACGCCGAAGAGGTGAGCCTCCTCGGCGACGCCGCGGCCGAGGCGGACGAGTCTCCGGCCGAGGAAGCCTGACGTGAGCGACGTCGGCGACGAAGAGCGGGCGCGCGCGGCCGCCGCCGCCGACGCTGCCGAAGAGCGCTCGGCTCCAGGCCACGCCCACGTGGACTTCACGACGCTGGTGCTCTCCATGAGCACGAACGCGCTCGTGCACATGGGGGAGGCGCCGCCGGAGGTCTTCCAGGGTGAGCCGCCCCCGCCGGCGAACCTGCCGCTCGCCAAGCAGACCATCGATCTCTTGGCGATGCTCGAGACGAAGACCACCGGGAACCTGAGCGGCGAAGAGGAGCGCATCCTCCACCAGGTTCTCTACGACCTCCGCATGCGCTACGTCCGCGTCGCGGGCTGAGCGGCCCCGCGCGAGCTGCGGGCTCGCCTCGAGGCCCAGCCCGTGGGTCGAGGCGTCCGAGATCGAGCGCCGTCCCCGACGCTTCGGCCTGGCTGGCACGGTTCGTCCCCTTCGGCAGCCGGCGAATTGGCCGTACCGCGTGTCATGGGAATCCGCCCATGGACGCTCGGCGCCGTGCTCCTTTCGGGGCTTTGGGCGTGCGCCGACGCGGGCTCCCTCACGGTGAGCCCGGCGAGCGCCCGCGAGGATGCGCTCCTCGGGCTGCAGATCCGCTTCGGGGGGCTGCCGCAGAGCGCGCTCCTCGTGCGCGAGGGCGGGCGGCTTCGGCCCACCACGGGGCTCCAGGCGACGCTCGGCGGTACGGAGCTCGAGGTGCTTCGTGTCGACGCGGAGGGTCTGGTGGCCCGGGTCGTCACGCCGCTCTCCGCAGGGAGCTACCCCGCCGCGGTCCGGGCGTCGGCGTCGACCTGGGAGGGCCCGAGCTTCGCCGTGACGCCCGTGCCGGAGCGCGACGCCGCACCGCCGGTGGACGCCGCTCCACCGCCCGTCGACCTCGGACCGCCCGACTCGGGACCGGAGGACATGGGACCGCCCGATGCACCCGAGGACGTCGGAGTACCGGACGCCGCGCTCGACGCCGGTCCACCGCCGGACGCGGGGCCCACGGAGGTGGTCGTCGCCACCGACGGCGTCGCCGAACGCCTGCCCGGGGTGGACCTCCCGGGCCGCTGCGAGGCCGACCCGGCGGTGACGCCGGACGGTCGCTTCCTCTTGCTCGCCGAGCCCATCGGGGTGCTCTGCACGGGCGATCGGCGATTCCGAGTCCTCGGGTGGAACGAGGGTATGCCCGTGGACACCGGGGACGTCGTGGCCAACGACGACGTCGCGAGCCTGCACCTCCTCTCCGGCGAGGTGCGCGGCGCGCCGGGGGACTACGTGGTCGTGGCCGCCATCAACGACGCGCTCTTCGAGGCCACGCTCGAGGGGGAGACGCCGGTGACCGTGGGGACGTCCCGGCGCATCCTCCGTGACGCGGGCGCGCCGAGCCTCACGGCGGACGGGGAGCTCCTCTTCTACGAGGACGGCGGCCGCCTCTACGAGCGCACCGATCCCTTCGGCACTGGCGAGCCGACCCGCGAGCTACGGGAGCTCGAGGGCATCGACCGGCGCGACCCCGCCATCTCGGCCGACGGTCGGGTCCTCGTCTATTCGGCGCAGGACGGCGTCTTCGGCGACGACGATCTCTACTTGGCGACGCGTCTGAGCCGAGACGACCCCTTCGAGCCGCCCGAGCGGCTCGCGCGCGGCGGCGACCGCTTCAATACCGGAGCGCAGGAGGTCGACGCCTACCTCACGGCGGAGGGTGACCTGCTCTTCACCTCTACGCGCGACAGCTTCGACCGGCGCGTGTACATCGTGCGCCGCTTCTACGTTCCCTGAGCGCGCGCCGGATGAGCGGCGCGCCCGAGGGGCTACCTTTCGGGACATCGCCTTCAGCAATCGACGCGGGCTCCGTTTGCTCGTGCACTGGCATGAGATCTGCGCTCGCAGCGGCTCTTGGGGCGGTGGTCGCCACGGCGGCTCCGGTCGAAGCGCAGGGGGCCCACGTCTTTGGTCCGCCCGGATCCCCCACCGAGCGGCGCGCGTCCGCCGTCGTGGTGGACGCCGAGGGTCGCTGCGTGCCCGCCCGCGAGCGCATCGCCTGGAACGTCCCCGAGGGTCGGGTCCGCGAGACCCCCGCGGGCTCCTGCGTTCGCCGGCTCCTCATCGAGCTCGACACGCCCCGAGAGCGCGTCGCGCTGCGGATCCCGGAGCTCGGCGTCGCGACCGAGGTCGCCATGACCAACGCGGCCCCGGAGCCCGTCGAGGTGCGACGCCGCGGCCGCCGCATCTGGGTGGCCGATGCTCCTCAGGGGGCGCGCGGGGTGGCGTGGCACGACGGCGGGCGAACGGAGCTCGAGCGCACGGCGCGGGGCCTCGAAGCCTCGGTCCCCTCCGGCTCGCTGGTGGGCGTGGTCGTACGGCACGGTGAAGTGGTGCGGGTCGGCGCCGCGCCGGGATCCCGGGAACGAGGCGTGCGCGTCATGCTCGCGGACTTGAGCGTCGACGCCGGTGGCGCGGCCAGGGAGGTCGCGTTTCTGGTCGTCACCAATGACGGCGGCCGGCTCTCGAGCTCTCTTCCGCTCCACGTGGCCAGCGAGCGTGGGCAGCTATCGAGCCTGCGCTGGCTCGCCGAGGGCATCGCCGCGGTGGGCCTGAGCGCGCCGCTGCGCGGCGAGACCGTCGACCTGACGGTCCGCATGAACGACGCGCTCGTACGGGAGCTCGAGGTGCCGGTCGCGCACTCCTGGCCGCAGCGCGCCGTCATCGACGCGCCCCGCGCCGCGATCGCCGGGGACGCCTTCCCCGTGCGCGGCGAGGTGACGACCGCCGACGGCACCACACTGAGCGGCGAGGATGTCGTGCTCCGCTGTGGCGGAACGCCGGTCACGGGCGGCGAGTGCGTCGCGCCGGAGGTTCCGGGCGAGCTACCGCTCACACTCGCCGCCCGAGTCGACGGCGAGTGGATCCCCGTGGCGCACAGCACGCTCGAGGTCGAACCGTCGCCGCCGCCTCCTCCTCCTCCCCCGCCCCCGGAGCCCCGGGGCTTCGTCGCCGCGACGCTTCGCGGGGACCTCGCATTCGCAGGTCCGGACCTTGCTCTCGCCGGGGGCTTCCGCGCCGGCCGCTACGTGCACCCCCTCGCCGCGGTGACCCTCGCGCTCGACTACGCCTGGACGCCGCTGGCCGCCGAAGGGAGCGTGCAGACGCCGAGCGCGCTCCGCGGGAGCCGCCATCGCGTCCGTGCCCTCGTCGGTGTGGATCTCGGCCGTGGTCGGCCCCTCGGGTGGCTCGTGCGGGTCGCCGGAGGCGCCGGCGTCGCCCAGGCGGCCGCTTCCCTGGACGCTGTCGATGCGTCGGGGACCAGCGTCGCCCTGGTCGGCATGGCCGGGGCTGGGCTTCGTCTCCGCCTCGACGTCCTCGACCTCGGCGTCGTGGCGGGCTTCGTCGTCGAGTCCGACCGCCATCCCGCGGCGTGGGACCGGCCCGGCATCGGCGTCGGCCCCTTCTTGGAGTTGAGCGGTGCGCTGCGTTTCTGAGGCTGCGGCTCTTCTGGCCGGCACGCTCCTCGTGGGTGGATGCGGCGCCGAAGCGCCTGTCCAGCCAGCGCCGCCTCCGCCTGCGCCCGTGGCCGTAGCCGCCGACGTCCCGACTGAGGCGGAGGCCGCGGCGCATCTGGCGGCGAAGCAAGGTGACGTGCGCTGGCAGACGCCCAGCGCCGACGCCTGGCGGGGGGCGCCGCTGGGCCAGCCCTTCAGCGTTGGCGACCAGGTGCAGACCATGGAAGACGCGACCGCTTCCGTCCGCATGAAGGGCCCGGGGGCGGACGTGGAGCTGGCGCCGCAGACGGTCCTTCGGATCCCGCCGCAGGACGACATGCGCCGTGTCCGCCATGTCTCGGGGCGTCTCCGCGCGCGCCTCGATCCTGCGGAGGGAGAGTCGCGGCTCGAGGTCAGCCTCCCGCCCGGCGACCTCGTTCTCACGGCATCCCCCGGCGACGACATCGTGGACTCGCAGATCGACGTGGACGAGGAGCGCACCGAGGTTGCCATGCTTCGCGGCCGAGGTGTGCTGCGTCGCCGGGACCTGGAGCCCGTCCTCATCGCCGACGGCGAGTACGCGCAGCTCGAGGAGGACGGCGCACTGCTCGACCGCGGCGTGGACCTGCCGGCACCCGAGCTCGAGGCCACGCCGCCGGTGGTGCGGACCCGGGGCATGATGCGCCTCGCGTGGAAGACCGTGGAGGGAGCGGCCGGCTACCGCGTGACCTTCCTTCCGGAGGGTGACGAATCGTCCGTGCTCCACGAGACGGACGTCCCGGAGGGGACCTTCCGCGTAGCCGCGGGCGACTACCGCTACGAGCTGCGTGCACTCGACGCGCTGGGCCGCGCCGGGCACCCGGCAACGTCGTCCCCGTTCCGCGTCGAGGTCGACCGCGTCCCGCCCCCGCTCGATCTCGCTTCGCCGCGCTCCGGCGTCGTCATGGAGGGGCCGGTGCTCCACGTCGCGGGGACCACCGAGCCTACGGCCACCCTCACGCTCGACGGCCAGAGCGTCCCGGTGGCGGCCGACGGCGCCTTCGACGTGCAGCGAAGTCTCCCGACGGGCGTCAGCAACCTCGTCCTCCGGGCGCGCGACGACGTGGGCAACGTCAGCGTCGTGACCCGGCAGATCGTGCGCGCGCGATGAGGCGCGGCTCAGGCATTCTCACGCGCGTTGCGCTGGTGGTCGTCGCCGGCGGCTTGCTCGTCCTCGCGACGGCCCTCGTCGTCGTCGTCACGGTGGTCGTGGACGACAAGGAGGCCGGCCTTCAGGACGAGGCGCTCGACGCGGCGGCGCTCCGCACGGAGCGCCTCGACGCACGCATCGCGCTCGCGCGGACGCAGCTCGCGCATCTCGCAGAAGGGCTCGCCGCCGGCCGCATCGAAGCCGCCGTACGGCAGGCGACCTCCGGTCTCTCCGGCGCGGTGCTCGCGACCGTCGAGGGCGTCGAGATGGTCGAGGCCTCCCGTGCCGGAGAAGCGCTTGCCGCGCTGCGCGGCGCCAAGGACGCTGGCGCCGAGCCTCTGGCTCTGATCGGCGATTTCGTCATCGTCAGCGTGGGAGCGGGCGATGTCCGCGTCATGGGCGCCGTCCCCTGGGCACCGGCCGACTTGCCGCGCGGATGGCGCGTCGCGCTGGAGGAGCGGGCCTCACTCCCCGGGCTGATGGCGCGCCGCGAAGGCGATACGGCCCAGGCCGTCGCCCCCGTGGCGCCGGGCATCGCCCTTCGCGTGGTGGCGCCGCTGGGGCCAGCGCGGGCCGCGGTGCGCGCGATGGCTGCGCGCGTCGTCGCCTGGTCGAGCCTCGCGCTCGTGCCGCTCCTGGTGCTGGCCTGGGTCCTCTCCCGCTTCGTCACCTCGCCGATCCGCCACCTCGCGCAGACCGTCGCGGGCTGGGACGACGGCCGGCCCCTCGACCCCGGCCGGCTTCCGGAGAACGAGATCGGCGAGCTCGGTGAGGCCATCGCGGGCATGAGCGCGCGGGTGCATGCGGACGCCACGGCGCTCCGGGCGGCCGCGCGCTTCGGCCGCGAGGCGCGCGGCGACGACACGCCGGCGCGGGTGCTGGGAGAGCTGCAGGACGTCCTCCGGGAGACGCTCCCCGACTGGCGCATCGCGCGGCCCTCCGAACGCCGCGAGCTCGCCGCGGTCACGCAGCGGGTCAAGCCGGAGCTCGGGCCCGGGTCCGCGCTCTTTCGCCTGACGCTTCCGGGAGGTGGCGAGGCCATCGCCGTGGAAGACGACGGCCGCGTCGTCGGCGTCGTCGAGAATCTCCTTCCGGCGCCGGAGGCCGAGCTTCGCCTCGCGCGGCTCTTCGCGCGCACCGCGGAGGCGCGGCTTCGCATCGCTCGCCTCGGACGGCAGAGCCGGGCGCAGGCCAAGCTCGCCAGCGCCGGCAAGGTCGCGGCCGCGGTGACGCACGAGATGAACACGCCGCTGGCCTACGTGCAGGCCAACCTCCAGTTCCTGCATGAGACCCTGGGCGACGCCCATAGCGAGCTGGTGGAGGATTCGCTCGTCGGCGTCGCTCGCCTCTCCCGGATCCTGCAGGACCTCTCCGCCACCACGGCGGGCGGCTCCCTCGGCGACTTCGTCGCGACCGATCTCGGCGAGATCGCCCGCGCCATGGTGCGCGTCGCGCGGACCCGCGGACCCGCGGCGGCCCTCGAGGTCCGTGCGGACGACGCGACGCCGGTGGAATGCGACCGGGGCCGCATCGAGCAGGTCGTGCTCAACCTCGTGAAGAACGCCCTCGACGTAGTGGGCCCCGAGGGCCGCGTGACGGTGTGCGTGGGCGCCGTGGGTGAGCGCGTCTTCGTCGAGGTCGAGGATGACGGGCCCGGCATCCCCGAGGACGTGCGCGACCATCTCTTCGAGGCCTTCTTCACGACCAAGGGCGACGGCGGCACGGGGCTGGGGCTCCACCTCTCGCGCTCCTTCGTCGAGGCGCACGGCGGTTCGCTGGACGTCGCCCGGACCGGGCCCGAGGGCACGGTCTTCCGCCTCGAGCTCCCGGCGCGGGCCGCCGCGGAGAACCGGCCCGCGCCCGCCGCTACCGTCGCGACCTCGCTCGCTCCAACCCGCGCCGCGGCGCCGGCGAAGGTCCTGGTGGTGGACGACGAGCCGGCGCTCGTTCGCGCGCTCACGCGCTGGCTGAAGGCCGACGCGGCGGTCACCGGCGTGACCAGCCCGAGCGAGGCGCTCTCGCTCCTCGCGCACGATCACTTCGACCTCGTGCTCTGCGATCTCCACATGCCCGAGCTCCCCGGCGACGCGCTCGCGCGACAGGTCCGCGCGCTCCCCGACCCCCCGCGCGTCGTCGTGATGACGGGCTCCCCCGTCGCCGCCCCGGACGACCTCACCTACCTCCGCAAGCCTCTGAACCGCGAGCAGCTCCGAGAGGTCTTGAAGGCGAGCTGACGCCGGGTCCGGCCTCGAGTCGCCGCGAACTGCGCGCGTGCGGCGACGCTGCCCCAGCTACTCTGGACCGCGATGGCCGCGGGGGACGATGGGGACGAGCGCCGCGCAGTCCTCGACTACGCGCTCGCGGACCTCGAGACGTCTGCGGCACCCATGCGCCGCCCCGACGTGGGGCTGGCCGCGCCCGTGCTGATGCAGCGCTGGAACGAGGCCGTGGCGGGGGTACGGTCTTGGGCGCCGCAGCTCGCGCCCGGTCTTCCGCGCTACGTGGCCACGCAAAACCTCCCTCTGGCGGCGCTCGCCGTGGAGGCGCGCGCCCTCCGCGAGTGGATCGCCTCGAGCGCCACGCCGAGCCGCCTCCTCTATCTCGAGCGGCGCGCGTCGCTCTTGCGCCGCGCCGTCGTCGCCAGCGAGGCGCGCCCTACGCTTCTGGCCTTCGTCTGGCGCGGGGTGCTCGTCGAGCTCGAGGCTGCGGCGCGCGAGATCCTGGGCGAAGACGCGGTTCCGCCGCTTCCCATCTCGCTCGCCATGGCGTGGGGCCCGGATCGGCTGCCGCACCCGGTCGACTGGCTTGCAGACCTCGAACGGGCGCTGCGTCTCCACCGGGAGGCGGCCCCGGCCGTTCCGCCGACCGCCGTCGATGCCGGGTGCTTCGCGGACCTCGCCGCCCGCATGGGCGCGCTCCGCGAGCCCATCGACCAGGCGGAGCTCGTCCAGCGCCAGTACCTGCCGCAGGACCTCGTCGACCGCTTCCTGGCGCTCCTTCGCGAGGCGACCTTCGTGCTCGAGCCCCTCGACGTCGCGCTGCCGCTCACCACCTTTGGCGGCGGACGGTGGAAGCCCGATGGCGTGCTCCCGACGCTGGTCGAGTGGCGAGCCCTTCTCGTGGCAGCGCGTCGCGACCTACGGGGACCGGCGGCGCGCCATCGGCACCTCGCCGCCCGCGCGCGGGCGTTCCGGCAGCTCACCGGCGAGGCCACACCCAACGCGGAGCTCGCGTGGGGCAGCATCCGCGCCTACCGGCATCTTCGAGGGCAGTGCGCCGCGCTTCCCGGCGTGCGCGAGCCCGAGCTTCCGCCCGTCGTGGGAGCGCAAGCGCCGCTCTATGGGCAGGGGGCGTCCACGCACGACAACCGCCAGCTGCGCGGCTTCCTCCGGAAGCTGGTGGTGCTCGTCGAGGAGTCCTTGCTCGCGCCCGCGACGAGCGAAGCGCGAGCCCCTGCGCCCGCGGGCTCACCTCAACCGGCGGAGCACCTCGCGGACGTGAGGGAGCCGCCGGCCGTGCCGCCCGCCGACCTCGCTTTTCGCTCCGACGTCGACGGTGACCTCTACATGTTCTCCGACGAGCCTGACGCGGCTCGATGGCGGGTCTTCCTGCATTTCGCGGGCGGAGCACGACGCGAGGCCATGCCCGAAGAAGGAAGGCGCTTCCTCGCCGCGTCGCCCCACTACGTCGCCGCCGGCGAGGTCATGTGGCTGGTCGAGGCCATGGGAGCGGTCCATCTCGAGATTCACCGACCGGGGGCGCCGCCGATGCTCGTGCCCCATCCGCGGGCCCCGGATTCGCGTGCCCGATGACGCCTCGGCGTTCGGCCGAGCCGGTGCGTTCAGCCGGCGTCGCCGATAGGCGTCGTGGGCGAGAGCACGTGCACCCACGCGCTCCGGTAGGCCCAGGCGAGGAAGAGCGGGGCGACGAGCACGAAGATCGAGATCCCGACGTCGTGGCCGGGGGTGAGCACGAAGTGGAAGAGCGCGATGTTGATCGCGACGGGCGCGATCAGCACGAGCGCCAGCGGGACGAAGCGGTTGGCGAGCAGCATCAGCCCGGCCACCAGCTCGGTCACCTTGATGAGTGGGAACATGTAGCCGCTCGCCATCATGGCGGCGATGAGCGCGCTCTGACCCTCGTCCCCGCCGCCTTCGCCGCCGCCGCCGAGCATCCCCGCGAAGAAGGAGCCGCCGGCGAAGACGAAGAGGAGACCGAGCAGCGTGCGGACCACGTGCACGGGAAGGTTCTTCATCCACGGCCGAGAGCCGGCATCGGGGGTCGTCGTCGCGTCGTTCGTGGTTTCCATCGTCGTCTGCGCCTTTCGCGGCTTCCCCCGGCCCCTGTGTGTTGAAAGCGACTTTCATTGTCAAGAGTGGGCCTGCGCACGTTCGTGGATCGCGCGAGTGGTGGAGGCGGGCTGGGGACACTACATCCGGCGCATGCCCGCCCACACCGCCAGCCTCGTGAACGCCGTGACCCTCATCGCCATGTCGCTCTGGGGCTACTTCTCCTCCGACGACCCGTCGCCGACCGCGTTCATCCCCGCGGCCTTCGGCGCGGTGCTCCTCGCCTGCAACCCCGGGCTGAAGAAGGAGAACAAGGTCGCCGCGCACATCGCCGTGGGCCTGACATTCCTGCTGATCTTCGCGCTGGTGATGCCGCTCCGCGGCGCGCTCGGGCGCGGCGACATGCTGGCGGTGGTGCGCGTCGCGCTGATGCTCGTCACGACGATCCTGGCCTTCGTCGCGTTCATCCAGAGCTTCCGCGCCGCCCGCAAAGCCCGCGAAGCCGCCTGACCCTGCCGCGGATTGGGGAGCCCGCGGCCAAGTGCCCGCCCATGCGAAGCGCCTGGAGGCACGCAAAGCCGGTCCCACCGTCGATGAGCACCGCCGCGGATTGGGGAGGCTGGAGGCACGCAAAGCCGGTCCGACGGGCAATCAGAACCGCCGCCGCGGGTTGGGGAGCCCGCGGCGAAGTGCCCTCTCATACGATGACGGCTCGAGGCACGCAAAGCCGGTCCGACCGGCAATCAGAACCGCTGCCGCGGGTTGGGGAGCCCGCGGCGAAGTGCCCTCTCATGCGAAAAGGCTCGAGGCACGCAAAGCCGGTCCGATCGGCAATCAGAACCGTCAGTTGAAGACCAGCCCCCCGTCGACGACCAGGTTCTGGCCCGTCACGGCGCGCGCCCACGGGCTCGCGAAGAAGAGCACCGCGTCGGCCATCTCCGCCGGCGTCGTCACCCGCCGAAGCGGCGTCTGACCGGCGATGATGTCGAAGACGGCCTCGGGCGTGGCCGCGCTCGCGTCCGTCGTCCGCAGGAGCCCGCCGGACACCATGTTGACGGTCACGCCGAGGGGGCCGAGCTCCGCGGCAGCGGTGCGCGTCAGCGCGAGCAGCGCGCCCTTCGACGCGGTGTAGTCGTGGTAGGGCACGACCGGGTTCTGCACGAGGTTCGAGCCGATGGTGATCAGCCGGCCGAAGCCCTGCTCGGCCCAGAGCGGCCGCGCGGCGTGGATGAGCGCGAGCAACCCACCGACCGACGTCTTGGTCTGCGCCTCGACCGCGTCCCAGCGGAGCGACTCGAGCGTGTCCCGTGCGTCGCCGTTGAAGGCGTAGTCGGCGAGCGCGTTGTGCACGATCACCGTGGGCGGCCCGAGGCGCACGGTCACGGCGTCGACCATGGTCGCGACCTCGCCATCGCGGGTGACGTCGGCCTGGAAGGTCGCCGTGCGGTCCCCGAGGCGCTCCGCGAGGGCCTGGGCCTCGGCCTCGCTCTTGCGGAAGTTGATGGCCACGCGGGCGCCTTCGCGGGCGAAGGCCTCGGCGATGGAGGCCCCGAGCCCTCGGCCGGCGCCGGTGACGAGCACGGTCTGTTCGGAAAGCGGGATCATCGAGTCATCTTTCTACTCACTGCGGCGCGGGCCTCAATGGAGAAACCCCGGGGCGAGCAGCTCGAAGGCGTAGGCGACCGCGAGCGCCGGTAGCGCCGAGTAGAGCGTCGCCCAGAGGGCGGCCCGCGGCTCGAGCGCGATGGCGGGGAAGAGCGCGTCGCCATCGTTCGCCAGGGCGTTGCCGATCAGCGCGGAGAAGGGAAGCACCCCGTTCACGTAGAGCGTCGCCACGAGGATCTGCGGCCCGCAGCCCGGGATGAAGCCGATGGCGATGGCGATGGCTGGCAGCGCCGGCGCGACCGTGGCGAAGAGCGGCGCGAGGTCCAGGCCCGCGAAGACGACGGCGTACTCGTAGGCCAAGAACGCCGCGATGATCCACACGGCGACGAAGGAGGTCTCCTCCGCGGTGCGCGTCACCGGCGAGTCGCAGGGATGCGCCATGGCCTTCAGCGGCGACGTCGCCCAAAGACCCAGGCACACCAGCGTGCCGACGAGGCCCACGGCCGTTACCGCCGTCGCCCCGACGAGCGCTTCCGGGTCGCGACCGGTCAGAGCGACGATGCCGAGCGCGAGGCCCGGGAGCACGACGGCGAGCAAGAGCAGGTCGCGCGGTCGCGTGCGTCCGACGCTCGGCGGTGGGGCGTCGCCCGAGACCTTCTTGGTCTTGGGCGCGATGCCGAGCGCGTCGACCAGCCACCCGCTCAGGGTCCCGACGACGAGAGCCACGGGTAGCACGACGGCCGCCGCGTCCGGACGCCGGGCGAGGAGCAGGAAGGCGGCGTCGCCCATGGTGGCCACGAGCGTCGCGACGAGCGCCCCGAAGCCCACGTTGCCGGCCGCGTAGGCCGCCACCACCACCACGGCGCCGCCGCAGCCAGGCATCGCGCCGAGGAGCGCGGCCAGAGGCACCTGGCCCCCGCGTGCCTCGCGCATCGTTCGCGCCAGGTCGAAGCCGAGGACGCGCTCGAGCCCGTAGAGCAGGAGGAGCGCCGCTGCGACGAAGCTGCTCACGCCCAGGAAGGCGTCGACCATCATCGCCCGGGT
>CALCTH010000434.1 GCA_937893795.1 uncultured Myxococcales bacterium
AGCACCCAGGGCGGCTCGAAGGGCACGAGCTCGTAGCGGCGACCGCCCCCGGGGCGCGGCACCCGCCGGGCGACGAGGAAGCGCAAGCGGTCGCGGCGCGCCGGGGCGAGGTCTCGGGTCACCCCGAAGCCTTGGAGCGTGCAGCCCGGGCAGTCTCCGGAGGGGTCGGCCGTGAGCACCGGGTTCGCCGGGTAGGGCTGGAGCGTGGGCAGGGGAATCTCGCCGCCGGATTCGGAGGCCACGGCCTCGCCGACGACGAGCCCGACGCTCGTGCCCCGCACGTTCGAGCGGGCGAGGAACCAGAGCCGGAGCACGGCGGCCTCGACCTCCTCACCGTCGTCGCTCCGGGTGAAGAAGTCGACGATCGGCTCGGGGCCGGAGACCCCGTCCTGCCCGAAGGCACCGAGCTCGCTCGGGTCGACGACCGTCGTCGGCATCGCACCCGCGATCACCGCAAGCTCGCCGGTGGTGGTGAGCCGCACGGCTCGAATCGCCACCGGGTCGGGCCCGTCGCAGGTGTAGAAGAGCCAGAGCTCGTCGTCGTCGGCGTCCCGCGGCGCGAGGGCCGGGTCGCGGAGCGAGACGCATGCGGGATCGTCCTCGGGGCCCCAGAGCACGTCGTCTTCCTCGAGCGTCTCCGGGACGACGGCGCTGGCGGCCACGACCTTCGCTGCCAGCGCAAAGACCTCGGAGCCCGGTGCCGTCTCGCGCGCCGCCACCAACGCGACGCGGCTCGCGGCGAGCGGATAGAGGAAGGGCTCGCGAAAGCTCGTGCGCGTGCCGGTGCACGACCCGTCGAAGCAGCTCGGCGGCTGTGAGCCGACGCGCGGGTTCCCGGAGCTGTCGGGCCAGGCCGCGGCGTTCCAGCTCCCGGCGCTGACCTCGGCGTGCCCGAGCGCGTAGCCGATGCGGAAGCTCCCCTCGAGCTCGGGCTGGTCGTTCGAGGCCTCGACCATCACGTGCCAGCGCGTCTCGCCCCCCCCGAAGGCCGCCAGCGTCGGCGCGCGGATGCCTCCGGTGGCCCAGTCGGCGCCGCTCCGCGGCGGGTCGAAGCCGAGGCTCGTCGTGCCGTCGCCACCGCCCGCCGTGAGCGCGTTTCGGGCCCCGTCGCTGGGCGGCCTGAACTGGCGGGGGTGGGTGCTCTCCTGGGGGCCCGCCTCGAGACCCTCGGCGATCGCGACGGCGTCGCTGCGCCCTTCGAGCGCCAGGTAGAGGCCCGGGATGTCCGCGCAGCGCCCCTCGGCGACGAGCTGATCGAGGGCGATGGGCGCACCCTCGTAGATGATGCTGGCGCGGTCGTCGATGCCCGGGCTGCCTCCCACGCGTGCGAAGCGCACCACCACCCGGAGCGCCGACCCGCCACGCTCGTCGAGGCCCGGGCTCAGCTCGACGCGGAGCTGGTGGTCGACTTCGCCGAGCCCGGGGATCCGGCGGGCGGCGCGGCGTCCAGGGCCGAGGACGTAGGGCAGCCGGGTGCCGGCCTGGGTGACCTCGACGAGGCCCTCGAGGCGCCCTGGGTAGACGCGCACGGCGAGGTCGTCGAGGAGCCGGTTGCCGGGCAGCATGGTGCGCACGGGCGAGAGCACGAGGGCTCCGTAGTCGCGGCAGGGCGCGCCGTCGCTGGTGCATCCGAAGGTCCCGTCGTCGCCGGCGATGCGGACGAAGGCGTCGACGCGCGCCCCGAGCGCCAGGCTCACGCAGCCCTCGCTCACGAGCGCCCGGGGCTGGTCCGCAGGGAAGAAGCCCGTGATGCGGCCCGCCTCGACGCGCGGGAACACGCCGGGGTCCGGCGCGGCGTCCCAGCCCACGGCGAGGGCGCTCGGCCAGCTCGGGACGTCGATGAGCGTCTCCCCGTCGGCGCAGCATTCGGGGGCGCCCTGGCAGTCGAAGTCCGCGCAGTCGACGAGGCCGTCCTCGTCGTCGTCCACGCCGTCCGTGCAGTTGGTCTCGGGCGTGGGGAGGTCGGGTAGGTCCGGAAGATCCGGCGCGTCGAGGGGCATGTCGCCGAGGTCGCCGAGGTCCCCCAGGTCACCCATGTCGGCGCCTCCGTCGAGCGGAGGGGGGTCCGTAGCGAGCACGAAGTTACAGGCCGGGAGCCAGACCGAGAGGGTGAACGCGACCCACCGCCCGAGGGACATCATCGCGGGGCTCCGAGCTCGAAGCGCGCCGTGGCGACGGCCGTGCCGGGAGCGATGGCCGCGGCGAGGGAGGCGTTTCCCCGCGTGCCCGGGCGCTTTCGCCCGACGACGTAGAGAACGATTGCCGTGAGGGCGAGGGCACCGCCGGCCACGAAGAGCCCGTCAGCGACGTCGGCGAAGCGGTCGACGTCCGCCCGTTGCGCGACGCAGCCGGCACCGCCGTTGGGAAAGCAGCGCGCTTCGTAGTCGTCGCGCTCCCGGAGCCCCACCACGCCCACGCCCGCGCCCGCGGCGCCTGCGGCCAGCCCCAACGCGAGGAGCGTGTGCGCCGCGGGGCGGAAACGTGCCGGCGTCGGCCCTTCGCCCAGCGTCGCCGCGAGCATGAGCGTCTCGCCGGGATCGAGGCGGAGGCGACGCTCGAGCGGCGTTCGCCCCGGAGCTTCGATGCGCACCGTGTGATCGCCGGGGGGCAGACGCAGCTCGAGGCGGCTCCCCGCGCCGACGGCGGCGCCGTCGAGGCTGACCTCTCCGGCAGGCTGGCTCGCGACCACGAGCGTGCCCACGGCGGGCACGATGGACACGTCGCGCGGCCCCTCGCCGACGCGCAGCGTGAAGCGGGCCTCTCCGCGGGCGCCGTCGTCGCCCTCCCAGACGGCCACGTGATCGCCCGGCGGGAGCGTGAGGGAGCGGCCGGAGACCTCCCCGTCGCCGCGGCGCGTGCCGCCCTCCGGCGCGTCGCGGCGCACGGCGCTGAGCGTGGCCTCGCGGGCGACGCGCACCTCGACGCGCTCGCCGCGGACGGCCCGCACCGCCGCCTCGCCGTCGGCGTACCCCTCCTGGCTCAGCACCAGCCGATGCGGCCCGGGCCGAAGCGCGACCTCGAGGGGCGTCGTGCCCACCGGCGCGAGGTCGAGGCGGTCCACGTGCACCGTGGCGCCCGCCGGCACGCTCGTCACCGCCACCACGGCGACCTCCGCGCGAAGCCCTTCCAGCTGCCGCTCCGCGTCGCGGCGCTCGGTGTCCGAGAGCCCCGGCACCCGGAGGTACTCGCGGTAGTAAGCGAAGGCGTCGGCCGGCCGCTCGAGCTGCTCCAGGACGAGCGCGGCGTTGAAGAGCGCGTTTCGGCTCCGGACGATGCGCAGCGACTGCACGTAGGCCGCGAGGGCCTCCTCGAGGAGCTGCTGCTGGCGAAGGCCCCGGGCGCGCCGGGCGCGCTGGAAGCGGGCGTTGCCACGCTCGAAGAAGACCTGCGCGTCCGCGTTCATGGCGCCGGCTTGCGCCTCGGCGGGCGCTGCACCGAGCCCCACGCCGGCCAGCTCCCCGGGCGCCGCGAGGAGCGCCAGCACCATCACGAGCGCGACCGGCGCGTGTCGAAACATGGGGAGGTCGAGGGGCAAGCGGGAAGTCGGCCCCGGCCGGGCACGGCCCGGAGCCCGTCAGAAGCTCGTGCGAAGCGGCGGGAGGTCCCGCGTCCCGCCCATGCTGCCAGACCTCGCGCCACGGGGCGAAACCCGTGGCTGAAGCGCCACCTCGACGCGCCCGCCCTCGGCGCCGACGGCGATCTCGCGGCGTAAGGTCCGGTAGCCCGCCCGCACGAAGCGCGCCGCGAAGCGCTCGCCGGGGGTCAGCTCCAGCCGTAGCGGCGTCTCCCCGAGGAGCTCCTCCTCGCGATGCACCATGGCTCCGGGTGGGTCGCTGACGAGCTCGAGGCTCACGGCGGCCGGCGGCGCCTCGCCTTCCGGAAGCGCAGCCGGCGCGGGCGCGACCGGCACGGTCTCGGCCACGGGCGCGGGCACCGGACGCGCCTCGGGCGGCGACCCTTCGAACGCGCGGGACCCGACGACACCAGCGACGACGAGCGTGAGCACCCCGAGACCCACGAGGAGCCCCCGGGGAGCTCCGGACCCCGGCAGC
>CALCTH010000435.1 GCA_937893795.1 uncultured Myxococcales bacterium
CCGCTGCGGCGCTCCGCACGCCGGGATCCTCGTCGCCGAGGGCACGCAGGAGCGCGTCGGCGACGTCCTCCGCGGGGTAGGCCGCCAGCAGGCGCACGACCTCCTGCCGTCGTGCGGGAGGGGCGCTGGCGAGCTCGCGCTCGAGCCGTCCCAGGCGTCCTTCCCACTCGAAGGCCATCGCCGAGAGCGCGAGGGTGACGAGCAAGGCGCGGAGCGGCCAACGCACCCCGCACGCGTAGCACACGGGCGGAGTCCGCTGGCGTAAACCCGTGGCGTCACGGGCGCACGGCCGTGGCTCCCTCAGAGCCGATGCTCGCGGCACTTTCGCCAGAAGGTCGACCGGCTGATGCCCAGGGCGCGGGCGGCCTCGCCGCGCCGGCCGCCGCTCGCCTGGAGCGCGGCGAGAAGGCGCTCTCGCTCGCGCTGCACCGCGCTCCTCGCCCGCCGAGAGCGGGGAGGCTCACCGCGCAGCTCGGGCGTGAGCTCGGCCAGCGTGATCACGGGACCCTCGCCCACGGCGAAGGCGTATTCGAGGACGTTCCGGAGCTCGCGTACGTTGCCCGGCCAGGGATGCGCCGCCATCGCCGCGCGCGCGTCGTCGTCGATGGCCTCCACGTGCCGGAGGCCCTTCGCGTTCAGCCGGGCGATGAAGTGGGCCGCGAGCGCGTCGACGTCGCCCAGCCGCTCCCGCAGTGGAGGCAGGAAGATCGGGACGACCCGAATGCGGTACATCAGGTCTTCGCGGAAGCGGCCGGCCTCGACCTCCGTGCGGAGCGCCTCGTGCGTCGCCGCCATGATCCGTACGTCGACCTCCTGCGGGTCCGTTCCGCCGACGGGGACGAACTTGCGTTCCTCGAGCACGCGGAGAAGGCGCGACTGGATGGCGAGGTCGATCTCGGCGACCTCGTCGAGGAAGAGCGTTCCTCCGTCCGCGCGCGCGAAGAGCCCCTTCCGGTCGCTCACGGCACCCGTGAAGGCGCCGCGGACGTGGCCGAAGAGCTCGCTCGCGAGCAGCTCCACGGTGAAGGTGGCGCAGTTCACTCCGAGAAAGGGCTGCGCGCGTCGCGCGCTGAGCGCATGGAGCGCACGCGCGACGAGGTCCTTGCCGGTGCCGGTCTCGCCGCGGAGCAGCACCGAGAAGTCGGTCCGCGCCACGCGCTCGATGAGCCGGAAGAGCTCCTTCATCGAGGGGGCCACCGTGACCATGCCGTGGAAGACCTCGAGGTCGTCTCGTGCTCCGAGTGTCGCGACCATGTCGCAACATGATGGAACATCTTGCGGTTCGGGTCGAGCCGGCAAGCCGAAAAGCCTTGCGATTTCAGCCCAGGATCGGGCCCTCGCAGGCTGGCTCGGTCGGTGCTTCGGAAGAGCGTGCGGCGTGAGGGGTCACGCCGTTGGGGACACGAGCCGTCGCTCGTGTCGAAGGGGACGCCATGCTCTTTCGCCAGCTCTTCGACCGGGAAACCTGCACCTACACCTATCTCTTGGCCGATCGCGCGACGCGTGACGCGGTCCTCATCGACTCGGTCATCGAGCACGTGGACCGCGATCTCCAGCTCCTCGCGGAGCTCGGCCTTCGCCTGGCCTACGCCGTCGAGACGCACGTCCACGCGGACCACGTGACCGGGGCGGGAACGCTCCGCGAACGCACCGGGTGCCACACGGTGGTCAGCCGGCACGCGGGCGCCGCCTGCGCCGACCGCCAGGCGGGCGAAGGGAGCCTCGTCCCCTTCGGTCGTCACGTGCTCGAGGCCCGCGAGACGCCCGGTCACACGAGCACCTGCATCAGCTGGATCACCGAGGACCGGGCCTACGCCTTCACGGGCGACACGCTCCTGGTGCGCGGCTGCGGACGAACGGACTTCCAGCAGGGGTCGGCGCCGGCGCTCTACGAGTCCGTGCACACGAAGCTCTTCACGCTGCCCGAGGATTGCCGCGTGCAGCCGGCGCACGACTACCAAGGCCGCACCTACTCGACCATCGGCGAGGAGATCCGCTTCAACCCGCGCCTCGGAGGCGACAAGAGCGTGCGCGACTTCGTCGAGATCATGGGCGCGTTGAACCTCGCTCAGCCGAAGAAGATCGCCATCGCCATCGCCGTCGCCGCCAACCTGAGCTGCGGCATCGCCGTCGCGTGAGGCGCCCTCGGTGAACTACGGCTTCGTCATCGACAACCGCTCCTGCATCGGCTGCCACGCCTGCTCGACGGCCTGCAAGAGCGAGAACGAGGTGCCCCTCGGGGTCTACCGGACCTGGGTGAAGACCACGGAGACGGGGACCTTCCCGGACACGCAACGGCACTTCCAGGTCACGCGTTGCAACCACTGCGCGAACCCACCCTGCGTCCGCATCTGCCCGACGGGCGCGATGTACCAGCGCGACGACGGCATCGTGGAGTTCAACGGCGACGCCTGCATCGGGTGCAAGGCGTGCCTTCAGGCGTGTCCCTACGACGCCATCTACATCGACCCGGAGACGCACACGGCGGCAAAATGCCACTTCTGCGCGCACCGCGTGGAGGTGGGCCTCGAGCCGAGCTGCGCCGTCGTGTGCCCGACGCACGCGATCATCGCGGGGGACATGGACGACCCGCATTCGGAGATCAGCCGGGTCCTGAGCCGGGAGAAGGTGAGCGTCCGAAAGCCCGAGCAGGGCACCGCGCCGAAGGTCTTCTACATCGACGGATCCGACGTGAACCTCACGCCCACCGCGACGGAGCGTGCGCCGGCGTCCTTCATGTGGGCCGACGTGAAGCCGCTCCACGCGGCCGAGTCCGCGCTCGCGGCGATGGGGCATGGCTCCGGTGACTCCGCCCGGCTCCCCGTCATCAACGACGTGGGGTTCCGGCTCCGCACGCCCCAGGCGCAGGGGCGCCCTTCGAGCGGGCCGATTCACGTGGGCGAGCGTCAGGCCGGGCACATGGTGCAGGTCGGGTACAACGCCCAGCACGAGGTCCCCTGGCACTGGCCCGTGCCCGCCTACCTCGTGACCAAGGGCATCGGCGCGGGGGTCTTTCTCTTCCTCTCGCTCGCCTTCGGGCTCGGGCTCGCGCCGCTGAGCGCGAGCGTGGCCTTCGCGGCCTCCGTCCTCGTGACCGCGATGATGGCGGCGACGACGGCGCTGCTGGTCTTCGACCTCGAACAGCCGAAGCGCTTCCTCTTCATCCTGCGACGTCCGCAATGGCGAAGCTGGCTGACGCGCGGGGCCGTCGCGCTCATCGGCTTCAGCACCGTCGCGGGGCTCTGGATGCTCGCGGAGGGCGGCGTGGTCTTCGGGCTCTTCGCAGAGGCGACGGTCGCAGAGCTGCGGCCCTGGCTCCTGGGCTCGGGGGCGCCCTTCGCGCTCCTCGCCGCGGTCTACACGGCCTTCCTCTTCGGCCAGGCGGAAGGCCGCGACCTCTGGCAATCGCCGCTCCTGCCGGCCCACCTCGTCGTGCAGGCAGCCATGATGGGCGCCGCGAGCATGCTCGTGCTCGGGGCGTTCATGCCGCTCGGGGCGGAGCTTCAGGCCCTCGCCACGAAGGGCCTGGGCCTCGCGCTCGGCGTCGACCTCTTTCTGCTGCTTCTCGGCGAGCTCGGGATGCCGCACGCGAGCGAGGTCGCCGCGACGGCGGCCCACGCGATCACCCATGGCCGCTTCAAGGGCGCGTTCTGGGGCGGCGCCGTCGCGCTCGGTCATCTCGTCCCCTTCGCGCTTCTTTTCGTGCCCGCGCCGGCAGCGCTCGCCGCGGCCGGCGTCGCCACCGTCGCCGGCCTCTACGTCTACGAGCACGTCTTCGTCATGGCGCCGCAGGAGGTCCCGAACTCATGAGCTCGACGAACACGCTCGGCTTCCTCCAGCGCCTCCTGGCGCTTCGCGGTCCCGTCCCCATCGAGGCGAACGCGACGGCCCCGCGGGCGCCCGTTGCCGGTGCGCGACCGCAGGGCGCCCCCGTCGCGCCGCCCCGCTACGGCGCGTCCGACCGTGAGCCGGTCAAGCTCGACATCGTCCAGCAGCCGGACGGCCGCATCACCCAGTACCCTCCCATGGAGCGCTGGGACGATTGGGTCGAGTACGATGCGAAGGCCTGGCCGAAGCGCGTCGCGCGCCGCTACACGCTCGTCCCCACCATTTGCTTCAACTGCGAGAGCGCCTGCGGCCTCCTGGCCTACGTCGACAAGGAGACCTTCGAGGTCCGGAAGTTCGAGGGGAACCCGAAGCACCCTGGGTCCCGCGGCCGGAACTGCGCCAAGGGCCCGGCGACGCACAACCAGACCTACGACCCGGAGCGCATCCTCCATCCGCTGAAGCGCGTCGGGAAGCGCGGCGAAGGGCAGTGGAAGCGCGTCTCCTGGGACGAGGCGCTGACCGATATCGCGGCGCGCATGCGCGAGAGCCGGAGCCGCCGGCGCGACGGCATCATGTATCACGTCGGCCGGCCCGGCGAAGACCACTTCGCCAACCGCACCATCACGGCCTGGGGCGTCGACGGACACAACAGCCACACGAACATCTGCTCCGCCGGCGCGCGCCTCGGCTACAGCGCCTGGAGCGGCGCCGACCGTCCGAGCCCGGATTACGCGCACGCACGGGCGACGCTTCTCGTCAGCGCGCATCTCGAGAGCGGCCACTACTTCAACCCGCACGCCCAGCGGATCATCGAGGGCAAGAAGAAGGGCGCCAAGCTCGTCTGCTTCGACCCGCGGCTCTCGAACACGGCGGCGCGGAGCGACGTGTGGCTGCCGACCTGGCCTGGCTCCGAGCCCGCCGTGCTCCTCGCCATGGCCAACCATCTCCTCCAAACGGGGCAATGGGACCGAGCCTTCGTGAAGGACTGGGTCAACTGGAAGGACACGCTCGCGGCCATTCCGAGCTTCGCTACGGACCCCGCGGTGAAGCGCATCGGTGCGGAGGCCGCCGAGCGGCGCGCGGCGACGGGCGCCTGGGACTTCGAGGACTTCGACCGCTTTCTCCGTGCCACCTACGCGGAGTTCACCTTCGAGCGCGCGGCGCGCGAGGCGCAGGTGCCGGCTGAGCGCATCCGCGAAGCTGCGGAGATCGTCGCCAACGCCGGGGACCGGGTGGCCGGGCACACCTGGCGATCCGCGACCATGGGCAACGAGGGCGGCTGGCAGGTCGCGCGCTGTCTCTTCTTCCTCAGCGTGCTCACGGGAAGCGTCGGTACGAAGGGTGGTACCAGCCTCAACAGCTGGAACAAGTTCGTGCCGAAACCGCCCACGCAGCCCCCGGCCTTCAACGCCTGGAACGAGCTCCATCTCCCGCCGGAGTGGCCGCTCGCCATGTACGAGATGTCGTTCCTGCTCCCGCACTTTCTCGAGGAGGAGCGTGGCGAGATCGACGTGTATTTCACGCGCGTCTACAACCCGATGTGGATCAACCCGGACGGCTTCATGTGGATGCGGGCCCTCGAGGACGAGGAGAAGCTGAAGCTCCACGTGGCCCTCACGCCCACCTGGAACGAGTCCGCCTGGTTCGCCGACTACGTGCTCCCCATGGGGCACGCCGGCGAGCGGCACGACGTGATGAGCCAGGAGACCCACGCGGGGCAGTGGATCGGCTTCCGCCAGCCGGTGCGCCGCGTGGCCATGGAGCGCGCCGGGACGAAGGTCGCCCGCACCTACGAAGCGAATCCCGGCGAGGTGTGGGAGGAGGCCGAGTTCTGGGTCGACCTCAGCTGGAAGATGGACCCGGACGGCAGCCTCGGCATCCGGCGCTTCTTCGAGAGCCCGGAGGACCCCTCGCGTCCCATCTCCATGGACGAGTACTGGGGCCACGTCTTCGAGCGGAGCGTGCCCGGGCTCCCCGAAGCGGCCGCGAAGGAAGGCCTCACACCGCTCGCGTACATGCGCCGGGTCGGCGCCTTCGAGGTCAGCCGGGACCGCTATGTGCCCTACCAGAAGGAGAAGGCGGGCGGCGTCGCCGTCGCTGGGAGGGAGCGCGAGGGCTTCAAGACGCCGAGCGGCAAGCTCGAGCTCTTCAGCCCCACGCTCTTCGACTGGGGCTGGAAGGAGCAGGCGTACTGCATCCCCTGGCATCTCCCGAGCCACGTGGCGCCGGAGCGCATCGACCGCGACGCCGGCGAGATGCTGCTGCTCCCGACCTTCCGGCTGCCGACGCTCATCCACACGCGGAGCGCCAACGCGAAGTGGCTCTACGAGATCAGCCACAAGAACCCCGTCTGGATGCACCCGGAGGACGCGGCGCGCGTCGGCGTGCGCACGGGCGAGCTCCTTTACGTGGAGACCGAGATCGGCGCCTTCGTAGACAAGGTCTGGGTCACGGAGGGCATCAAGCCCGGCATCATCGCCATGAGCCACCATCTCGGCCGATGGCGCCTCCAGGACGGGGAGGGCCTCGGCGCGGGCATGAGCGCGCTCGCGCGCCTCGACCGAGACGGCCGGGAGCACGCGCTCCACATCGTGCACGGCGGCAAGGCCTGGAAGTCGCCGGATCCGGACACGAGCCGCATCTGGTGGGAGGACGTGGGCGTGCACCAGAACCTCACGCATGCCGTGCACCCGGACCCGGTGAGCGGCGCACATTGCTGGCACCAAAAGGCCCGCGTCGTGCGGAAGGCGCAGCCGGGCGAAAAGCACGGGGACGTCCGCGTCGACACGGCCCGCTCGATGGCCGTCTACCGGGAGTGGGTCGCCAAGGCGCGGCCGGCGACGACGCATAGCCCCGACGGAACGCGTCGGCCCTACTGGCTCAAGCGCCCGCTCAAGCCGGTGCGGGAGGCCTACGAGCTGCCGGGCGTGCGCCCAGGCTGCGACGGGGAGTCCCTCGCGGCCGAGTGAGCCGCGGACCCGTGAACCCGGGCTATCG
>CALCTH010000436.1 GCA_937893795.1 uncultured Myxococcales bacterium
GTCCGGATGGCACATGGGCGCGGCGCCCCCGCGCGGCGCCGGCGCGGGCATGGACGCGCGGGGCGCGGTGTCCAGGGCGCACCAGAGCTGCTCGGCCTGCGCTTCCCCCGTCGCGGCGACGGCCAGGATCAGCCAGAGCGCGCCGCCGCCCGCGAGGCCGGCGCGCCCGAGAGAGCTCCGCATGGGGCGAGCCTGCCCGAGTCGGGGTTGGCTCGCAAAACGCCTGCCGGCGCGTCGCGAGGGCGGGTGACGGGGAGAGGTCACATCATGGAGACGCGCGAGGCGGACGGAGATTTCGCACTTCGGGGCCCGTCTGTCCTCGTCGAGGGACATGCTGGCGTCACTCCGGGGACGCGGCGTCCTCCCCCGCGGATGCCTCGCCCGGCACCTCGTCCTCGCCCTCGGGCGCGGCCTGGAGCGCCGGCAGCAGGACCGTGACCACTCCGTAGGCGGCCAGGGCCAGGAAGAGGATCAGCAGCACCGCCGTGGGCGCGACCCGCGGCGCGGGAGCCTCGTTCGACGCGCCCATGCCTCGCGTCAGCCCTCGGCCCGCCGCGGCCGAAGCAGGCCGCCCTCGGCTTCGATGCGTGCGACGACGGCGTCGGCGAGCTGGTCCAGCGGGATGTTCTCGCTCGCGTCCTCGGTCCGTCCCTTGAGCTCGGCGACGCCCTCCTTCAGCCCGCGGCCGCCGATGGCGACCCGGAGCGGGATGCCGATGAGGTCCGCCACCTTGAACTTCACGCCCGGGCGCTCCGCGCGGTCGTCGAGGAGCACCTCCACGCCGCGCTCCCGAAGCGCCGCATAGATGCCCGCGGCGGCCTCGGCGACGGCCTCGTCCTTCCCGAGGGGCAACACGATGGCCTGGTAGGGCGCGATGGGCATCGGCCAGGCGATGCCATCGTCGTCATGGTGCTGCTCGATGGCCGCGGCGAGGAGGCGCGTGACGCCGATGCCGTAGCAGCCCATCACGAGGGGCTTCGCCTGACCCTCGGCGTCGAGGAAGGTCGCGTTCATCTTCCCGCTGTAGTGCGTGCCGAGCACGAAGATGTGGCCGCCCTCGATGCCGCGGTAGGTCGCGAGCACGGAGCCGCAGACGGGGCAGGGGTCGCCGTCGCCGACCTCGCGGATCGGCGCGAGCTCGGCCTCGAAGTCCCGGCCGTAGGCCACGCCCGCGTAGTGGTGCCCGGTCTGGTTCGCGCCGCAGACGGCGCTCGCCAGCGTCGCCACCTCGGGGTCGGCGACGAGGCGCAGCGGCGCCCCCTCGGGGTACTTCTCCGCGTCGAAGACGGGCCCGAGATAACCGACCTTGGCGCGCAGCGCCTTGCCCGCCTCCTCGTCCGTCGCGAGGCGCACCTCGTCCACGCCGAGATGGCGGGCGAGGGCGATCTCGTTCACCTCGCGGTCGCCCCGGACCAGCGCCATCACGAGCTCCGGGGTCTCGTCGCCCGCGGCGTAGACCAGGGCCTTGATCGTGTCGGCGTGCGTGACGCCGCGGCCCTCGAAGAAGGCGACGACGGCGTCCATGGTCTTCGTCCCCGGCGTCTCCACGAGCTCCCGTTCCGTGAAGGCGCTCGCGTCGGGCGCGGCCTCCGCCGGCGCCTGCGCTTCGGCCGCCTCGACGTTCGCGGCGTAGTTGCAGTTGCCGCAGACGACGATGCGGTCCTCCCCCGACTGCGCGAGGATCTGGAACTCGGCGCTCTGGCTGCCGCCGATGGCACCGCTGTCGGCCTCGACGATCCGGTAGTCGAGGCCCAGCCGGCGGAAGATGCGGTGGTAGGCCTCGCGCATCACGCCGTAGCTCCGGAGCGCACCCTCTTCGTCGGCGTCGAAGGAGTAGGCGTCCTTCATGAGGAACTCGCGGCAGCGCATGAGCCCGGCGCGGGGCCGCGGCTCGTCGCGGTACTTCATCTGGACCTGGTAGAGGTTCAGCGGCAGCTGCCGGTAGCTCTTCACCTCGCGGCGGACGAGGTCGGTGATGATCTCCTCGTGGGTCGGGCCGAGGTGATAGTCGCCGCCCTTCCGGTCCTTGAGCCGGAGCAGCACCGGACCATAGACGTCCCAGCGTCCCGTCTCCTGGAAGTAGCTCGCCGGGAGGATCGCCGGCATCAGCACCTCTTGAGCGCCCGCCTCGTCCATGGCCTCGCGGATGATCGCGCTGATCTTGTGCAGCGCGCGCCGGGCGAGTGGCAGGAGCTCATAGATGCCGCTGCCCACCATGCGGATGTACCCGGCACGGAGAAGCAGCACGTGGGAGGCGTCGACGGCGTCCTTGGGGACCTCCTTCACCGTCGGGATGAAGGCCTGCGTGAAGCGCATGGCCCGCGTGCTAGCAGGGCCGGCCGAGCGGTGCGAGACGGTCGCTGCGAGACCGGCGCCACGAGACGGGCCACGCCTTGCTCATCTTTCAGTGCCGGCCCGGCCGTCCCGGCGTAGGCTCGCCCGCGATGGACGGGGCCCACGCAAGCGACGCCGCTTTTCGCGCGCCGGATCTGGCGTCGCCCGTGGACGTCGAGGCGTGGGCCGCCGCCGCGCCCCGGGGCGGCTTCGTGAAGGGCATGTTCTTCGAGGTCGTCAAGCGCGAGGTGCGTGTTGCCGGGGCGCCGGCCCCGGGCCGGGATCGCTACACGGCCTTCCGCGGCTACCCGCTGGACGAGTGGCTCCGCTTCCTCCCGGAGTGCGCCGCGCGGGCCTTCCCGCACCTGCCCGTGCGCGAGGGCATGCGGCGCTTCGGGCACGGTGCCTTTCGGACCTTCCAGCGCTCGACGGCGGGGAGCGTGCTCTTCTCCTTCGCCGGCCGAGACCGGCAGGCCACGGCCCGCCTCGCCGGGACCGCCTTCGACGCCATCTCGTCGCACGGCCGCGTCGAGGTGGTCGAGTCCGGGCCCGGGCACGTCATGCTCCGCTTCCGGGGCATGTGGGACTACATCGAAGGCTGGCACGTCGGCGTGGTGGAAGGCGCCGCGCGTGCCCTCGACGCCGAGCCGCGCGTCGAGGTTCGCATGAAGACGCCGCGCGACGGCGATCTCCGCCTCAGCTGGGACGGCAGCAGCGCCGCCTGACGCCGGTCAGATCTCGAAGGCCATCGCCTCGAGCCGCGCGCGCTCGCGCACCTGGAGCACCTCGGTCGTCCGCGCCGCCACCTCGGCCTCGAGGCTGCGCGTCGTGAGCTCGACGCGGCGCTCGACGAGGGGAGCCACGGTCTCGAGGGTGCTGGCGAGCGACGCCGCGAGCTCGTCGAGGCGCGCGTCGAGCTCATCGAGGTCCGCCTCCGTCTCCTCGACCATGGTGGCGACGCTCGCGCCGTGCGCCTCCTGAAGCTCACGGAAGAGGTCCGCGGGGACCACCTCGGGGAACATGCGGGCGAAGCGAACGAGGTTCCTCCAGAGCTGGCTCGCCAGCTCCGGGTCCGGATGCTGGCCTCGAAGATGCGCGAGCGCGCCCTCGAGGTCCCGATGGGCGCGCCGGTATTGGGCGAGCTCCACCTGGTAGCCGAGCTCGGCGGCCCGCGGCCACAGCCAGTGGCGCCACGTGTGCTCCTGGTCCGTCGCCACGTCGGAGAGGCGCTGCGCGCTCTCGGGCAGCCGGACGAAGAAGCGATCCGCCACCTCGTCCGCCAGGCCGAGGAGCCGTGGCGACGCCACCCGGCGCCGGAGCCGATGGGCCATGCGCTGCGCCAGCATCGAGGCCTGCAGCATCGTCAGCTGCGTCGCGTCGTCGAGGGTGCGCGCGTAGCCCTCGCCCCAGCGCCGCAGCGCCTCGAGGTGCGTGTCGCGGAGGTCGTCGACGTCGTCGGCGAAGGTCTCTTCGAGGTCGCGGAGCGCCGTCATGTGTCGGCCGGAGCGCCACCGGAGAAAGAGGAAGAGGCCGGCATAGAGCAGGCCGTAGCTCGCGAACCACACGCCCAGGCCCACGACGCTGGGGAGCACTGGCGCCAGCCAATCCGGAGGGGCGAGTGCGGATCCGGTCCACGTCTCCGCCCAGCTCACGAGGCGCGTCCGCGCGTCGAGCGTCAGGTCGATGCCCAGGGCCAGGAGCACGAGGAGCACGAGGGAGAGGCGCCGGAAGAGCACGCCCAGCGGCGCTTTCGGGTTCTGGGCCATGCGCGTGACGTGCTGGCTCGAGTAGACGACGTCGGCGGCGCCGAGGAAGAAGGCGAGCACCCGGCGGCCGAAGCCGTAGCGGCTCCGCACCTCGAGGGCGAAGGTCTCGGCGGGGGGCAGCACGGGCTCCGGCACCTGCGGAAAGTCGAGCGTCAGCCCGATGCTGCGGGGCAGGCCCTCGAGGCGCGGGACGCGCAGGACGGTGACGTGGAGCGGCTCGTGCTCGTCCATCAGCGCCTGCATGAACGAGCGCCCGATGGGCGTGAGGCTCGCCCGGAGATCGCGCTCGAGGCGGTCGAGGCGCCCCTCCACGCGGCGTACGAAGTCGGCCGGCGATCCGTCGCCGCTCGCGCCGGCGCTCGCGCTCCACGTGGACGCGGCGCCTTGGTCCCAGCGCACGACGGTCGTGTCCGCCTTCTCCTCGAGCGCCTCGAGGGCCCGCCCCACGAGCCGGTTCTGGAGCCGCCGATAGGCGAAGAACCACGCGAGCCGATGCACGAAGAACACCGTCGCCGCGGCCATCGCCACGTAGAAGACGTTCGTCAGCAGCGTGCCGATGGGACCCATCGCGGCGAGGGCGTAGCACGTGGCCGACGAGGGTCATGGCGCCGCCGGATCGCCGCGTGGCCTTGATCGTGACGCGGGGCCGTGGCCCCATGCGCGCCATGCTTCGCGCCGTGCTCGTCCTCGCCTCGCTCCTGGCCCTCGCCTGCGGCGCCGACACGCCGGTGCCCGCGTACCCCTTCCCCGAGCAGCCCAACCTGGAGGAGACCGAGTTCTACGAGCTCGTCGCCGGTGACGAGGAGGCCGAGGAAGAGGACGATTGGGTCTACGAGGAGGACGAGACCGACGGTGCCGTCGGCGGGGTGGTCGCGGACCCCGAGGGCCCGGCGCCCGAGCGCTGAGCGGCCCGCCGGGCCACCCTGACGAGCCCCGCGATGACCGAAGCCTTCGATACCCTCGTCGTGGGAGCGGGCAGCGCGGGCGCCGTCATCGCTGCCCGCGCCACGGAGGACGCCACCCGCCGCGTGGGGCTCGTCGACGCGGGACCCGACTACGGCACCGGGCCGCGTCCGGCCGAGCTCCGTGACGGAACGCGCAACGCCGAAGCCGATCACGACTGGGGCTACTGGCATCGACCCGCGCCGGGCGGCGCGTCGTTGCGCTTCCCGCGGGGCCGGGTGTTCGGCGGGTCGAGCGCCGTCAACACGTGCATCGCGCTCCGCGGACAGCCACGCGACTTCGACGAGTGGGGCCTCGACGCATGGACCTGGGAGCGCTGCCTCCCGGCGTTTCGGGCCCTCGAGCGGGACCTCGATTATCCGAGCGCCTCGCATCACGGGGACGCCGGTCCGCTGCCGCTTCGCAGGCACCCGCCGGACGAGCTCACGCGCTGGCAGGCGGCCTTCCTCGACGCCTGCGCCGAGCTCGGTTTCCCCGCCTGCCCCGACAGCAACGCGCCCGGTGCGCTCGGCGCGGGACCCCACGCGATGAACAAGACCCCGGCCGGAGAGCGCATCAGCGCCGCGGACGCCTACCTCGACGCCGAGGTTCGCGGCCGGCCGGGGCTCGTGCCGCTGTCGGACACGCTCGTGCGCCGCGTGCTCTTCGAGGGGCGGCGCGTGTGCGGGCTCGAGGTCGAGGAGCGCGGGGTGACGCGCATGCTCATCGCGCGGCGCGTGGTGCTCTCCGCCGGCGCGCTCGGTACGCCCGGGATCTTGCTCCGGAGCGGCGTCGGCCCCGCGGCGGAGCTCGCGCGTCTCGGCGTAGGCCGCGTGGCCGAGGTGCCCGCCGTCGCGCACCGGCTGCTCGACCACCCTGGCGTGGCCGTGTTCTTCGTGCCGAAGCCTGGCGTCGCGAGGGTGGGCGACCCCCTCATCCAGACCGTGCTCCGCTGGACGTCGCGCGCGGGCGGCTTCCCGGCCGACCTGCAGATCCAGGCGGGCAGCTTCCTCCCGCTGCCGGCGCGGCCCGTGCCGCTGACCACACTGATGTTCCAGGTGGGCAAGCCACGGTCCCTCGGCCGCCACCACTTCCCCGATGCGGACCCGCGCTGCGCGCCGCGCGTCGAGAGCCGCTTCTTCACCGACGCCGACGACGTGCGTGTCGCCGACGAGGCCCTCGAGCTCCTCTGGCTTCTGGGCAGCGCGCGCCCGCTGCGCGAGCTCGCCGACTTCGCCCTGCCCGGCGAGGCCACGCTCGCGCGCCGGGGGGCCGCCCGGAGCTTGCTCCGCACGCAGGTCGGGAGCGGCTACCACCCCTGCGGCACGGTGCCCATGGGGGACGCGGCGCGCATCGCGCGCGGCGAAGCGGCCTGCGACGCGCAGGGGCGCGTGCATGGCACCGAGGGGCTCATCGTGGCCGCCGCGAGTGCCTTCCCGACGATTCCCTCGGCCAACACGAACCTCGCCACGCTGCTGCTCGGCGGCGCCTACGACTGAGCGGCGCGCGGCGTGGCGTGACCGAACGCACGCGAGGCCGCGCGCAACGAGAGAGAGAGCGCGCGCCGGAGGTGGACCGGCGGCGCGGCCCGAAGGGACGTGACTCGTTGCCCCAGCTTCCGCTCCGCGCGCCGGCCCGTGCCGGCGTGACGCTCGCCCTCTGCCTCGTCGTCGCCGAGCGCGCAGCGGCCGAGCCCGCCGACGACGTCGAGCGCGCGCGCGTGCTCCGCCTCGTCGACGACGCCCTCGTCGCCTTCGACGCCCACGTGGCGGCTCCCCCGCCGCT
>CALCTH010000437.1 GCA_937893795.1 uncultured Myxococcales bacterium
GGCGCGCGACGCCCCGGCGCGGCGGCTCCCGCGGCGGCCGGCGCCGGAGGCCTCGACATCTTCGAGGGCTCCGTGCGCGTCACGACGCACACGCCCTCGAACGCGCTCGTCATCACGCGCTCGCTCCACGACTACGCCGAGCTCCGGCGCATCATCGAGCGCCTCGACCAGCCGCGGCGCCAGGTCTTCATCGAGGCCGTGGTGATGGAGCTGAGCGTCGACCGCTCACAGCAGCTCGGCATCAACTTCCACGGCGGCGCACCGGACGCGGGCCAGGAGGGCGCCCTCGGCCTCTTCGGCTTCGGCGCCGACACGAGCCTCGCCTTTCCGCTCAACCAGGGCCTGCACTCGGGCTTCGCCGTCGGCATCCGTGGCCGCGAAATCGAAGGCGCGCTCAACCAGGTCGGCCTCTCGATTCCGAGCTTCGGCGTGGTGCTCAACGCGCTCGAGCAGAGCGGTGACGCCAACGTGCTCTCTACGCCGCACATCATGGCCATGGACAACGTCCAGGCCGAGATCAACGTCGGTCAGAACGTGCCCCTCCAGCAGTCGGGCATCACGCCCGGCGCCCTCGGCGGCCTGGGCGGCTTGGCCGGTGGCCTGCTCGGCGGTCAGCAGGGAGGCGCCGCCGGTGGCCTCGGCGCGCTCGGCGGCCTCGCCGGCGGCTTCGGCGGCGTCCAGCGCCAGGACGTCGGCACCATCATCCGCATCACCCCGCACATCAACGACGTCGACGAGATCCGCCTCGAGGTCGAGGAGGAGATCAGCGAGGTCGGCGCGGCCCAGGGCGAGCTCGGCGTCGTGCCCATCAACCGCCGCACCGCCAAGACCGAGGTGATGGTCCGCGACCAGCAGACCATCGTGATCGGCGGCCTCGTCCGCGACGCGACGAACGTGAGCGAGAGCAAGGTGCCCATCCTCGGCGACATCCCGCTCATCGGCGCGCTCTTCCGGCGCACCTCGACGCAGCGGCAGAAGTCGAACCTGCTGCTCTTCCTGACGCCCTACATCATTCGCGACCCCTCGGACATCCGGGCCATCTACGAGCGCAAGATGCGCGAGCGGCAGGAGTTCCTGGACCGCTACTTCATCTTCGAGCAGGACTACGAGCCGCCCACGGACTACTCGCGCACGCGCGGCCTGGTGGGCGAGATCATCAACGAGCTCCAGGACCAGGACGTGGAGGCCGAGCTCGCCGCCGCGGCCCTCGACGCCGAGCCCCCGGAGCATCGGCCGAGGCCGCCCGTCGGTGGCCTGAGCGGCGACGCCGGAGACCTCATCATCGGGCCGGAGGGCGACGAGGGACCCGCGGTGATCGTGCCGGAGAGCCCGGCGCCGGCGCAGCAGCCCGCGCAGCCCGAGGACAACGACCAGGGCGACCGGAAACCGGGCCCGGAAGCCGTCGCCGAGAGGCCTCGCCGGGAGTAGCGACGATGGACGGCGAGCAGGCCTACGTTGGTGAGATCCTCGTGCGCCACGGCATCGTGGACCGGGACAAGCTCGCCGAGCTGACGAGCACGGCGGAGGAGCGCGGCCTCCAGATCGCCGACGTGCTGGTGCGCACCGGCGCGGCCGAGGAAGAGGACGTCATCAAGGCCCTCGCCGACGAGATGGGCATGCCCTTCGAGGCGAAGCTGGACCAGGACATCCCGGAGACGCTCCTCGAGGAGGTGCCCATCGGCTTCGCGCGCCAGCACCATCTGCTGCCGCTTCGCGAGGAGTCCGGGCAGGTCGTCGTCGCCGTCGCCGACCCGCTGGACCCCTTCAGCCTCGATGACCTGCGCGCGCGCCTCGGGCGTCCCGTCGTGCCCGTCGCCTCGACGAGCGAGGCCATCGACGACCTCATCAACCGCGTCTACGAGCGCAAGGACGCGGCGGACCTCGGCGACAAAGAGGAGGAAGAGGCCGACGAGCTCGAGGATCTCCTCGACGCGACGGACGAGGCGCCGGTCATCCGCTTCGTCAACAACCTCTTCTACACGGCGCAGCAGGAGCGCGCGTCGGACATCCACGTGGAGCCGACGGACGACAACGTCGTCGTCCGCTACCGCATCGACGGCCGCCTCGTGCAGCGGAAGACGGCGCCGAAGGGCGCGCTCCAGAGCATCGTGGCCCGTATCAAGATCGAGGCGGGGCTGAACATCGCGGAGAAGCGCCTCCCGCAGGACGGCCGCATCACCAAGAAGATCCGCGGAAAGGTCGTCGACGTCCGCGTCTCGACCATTCCGACGGCCAAGGGCGAGCGCGTGGTCATGCGTCTCCTCGACAAGGCCAACATTCAGCTCGACCTCATGGACCTCGGCTTCGCGCGCCGGGAGCTCAACATCTGGTCGCAGCTCGTCGAGCGACCGAACGGCATCCTGCTCGTCACGGGGCCCACGGGCTCGGGCAAGACCACGACGCTCTACGGGTCGCTGAACCGCATCAACACGCCGGACCAGAACATCCTCACGGCCGAGGATCCCGTGGAGTACGAGCTGCGCGGCATCGGCCAGCTCCAGGTGCACGCCAAGATCGGCCTCACCTTCGCCGCCGCGCTCCGGAGCTTCCTTCGCCAGGACCCGGACGTGATCATGGTCGGCGAGATCCGCGACCACGAGACGGCGGAGCTCGCCATCCAGGCGTCGCTCACGGGTCACCTGGTGCTCTCGACGCTGCACACGAACGACGCGCCGGGCGCCATCACGCGCCTCGTCGACATGAAGGTGCAGCCCTTCCAGATCAGCTCGACGGTGCTCGGCGTGCTCGCGCAGCGACTCGTGCGGCGTCTGTGCCCGGTCTGCCGCCAGCCCTACACGGCCACCATGGAGGACCTCATCGAGCTCGGGCTCGAGACGGACCACCTGACGGAGACGCTGAGCGACCTCCGAAAGGCCGCGGCGACCACCGTGCTCGGCAAGAGCGAGCCGCCACCGCCCGCGCCTGCAGCGCCTACGGAGACGGAGAGCGGCGGCATGCCGACCTTCTACAAGCCCGTGGGCTGCGAGGCCTGCAACCACACCGGCTACAAGGGCCGCCTCGGCATCTTCGAGCTCATGCTGGTCGACGACGCGGTGCGCCGCGCCATCCTCGACGGCAGCGACGCCAAGACCATCCAGAAGGTCGCCCGCGGCCAGGGCATGCGCGTGCTCCGAGAGGACGGCGCCCGGCAGGTCATCGCCGGCGTGACCAGCGTCGAGGAGGTCCTCGCGGCGACCCAGGCCATCGACATCGACACCGAAGGCGAGGCCGCGGAGTAGCGATGGCGGTGTACGCCTATCGAGGCATCAACGCCTCCGGAAAGGCCGTGAAGGGGCTCCGCGACGCGGACAATCCCAAGGCGCTCAAGGCCGTGCTCAAGCGCGACGGTGTCTTCGTCACGGAGTGCCTCGAGGCCGCCGAGGCCGAGAAGAAGAACGCCAGGGAGATCGACTTCAAGAAGCTGCTCCGGCGCGTGTCGACGCTCGACATCGCCGTCTCCACGCAGCAGCTCGCGGTGCTCCTGAGGAGCGGCATTCCCCTCGTCGAAGCGCTCACGGCGCTCATCGACCAGCTCGAGCAGCCGGAGCTCAAGGCCGCCTTCACCGACGCTCGGGACAAGGTCAACGAGGGCACGAGCTTCGCCGACGCGCTGCGCGCCCACCCGAAGTACTTCCAGAACCTCTACGTGAGCATGGTCGCCGCGGGCGAAGCGTCGGGCACGCTGGAGGTCGTCCTCGAGCGCCTCGCCGAGTTCCTCGACGCGCAGGCCAAGCTCAAGGGCAAGGTCACGAGCGCGCTCGCCTACCCGGCCTTCATGATCCTGATGAGCTTCGGGATCATTCTCGTCATGATGACCGTCGTCGTCCCCAAGGTGACGGCCATCTTCGAGGACTTCGACCAGGGCCTCCCCTGGTACACGGAGGTGCTCATCTGGACCAGCAACGTGGTCACCGGCTACTGGTGGCTGCTGCTGATGCTCACCGTGGGGGGCATCGTGGGCTTCCGGCGCTGGAAAGCCACCGAGGAGGGTACGAAGCGGTGGGACCTCTTCGTGCTGGCCGTGCCCGTCGTCGGCCAGCTGCTCCTCATGGTGGCCGTGAGCCGCTTCTCCCGCACCCTCGCGACGCTGCTGCGGAGCGGCGTACCGGTGCTCAAGGCCATGGAGATCACCGCCAACGTGCTCGGCAACACCGAGCTCATGCGCGTGATGGACGAGGCCCGCACCAGCATCCGCGAGGGCGAGGGCATCTCGAAGCCGCTCAAGGCCAGCGGCCGCTTCCCGCCCATCGTCACGCACATGATCGCCATCGGAGAACGCTCCGGGCAGCTCGAGGAGATGCTCGAGCACGTCGCCCGAGCCTACGACCAGCAGGTCGAGGTGCGCGTGGCGGCCATGACGAGCCTCCTCGAGCCGCTGATCATCGTGATCATGGGCGGCGCGAGCGGCGCCATCGCTTTCTCGATCCTCATGCCGCTCCTCCAGATCAACGAGTTCGTGGGCTGAGCCGTGGCGACGAAGCGAAAGAGGACCCGGCCGCGGAGCACGCTTCGCCTCCCCTGGGAGCAGCGCGGCGGGTTTCGATCCCTGCTCGCGGGGCCGCGCTGGAAGATCGCCCTGGCCTCGGCCGTCCTTCTGGTCGTGGCCTCTGCCTTCGCCCGCGACGCCCGCGCCCGGAACCAACGCGACGACACGCGCCGCGCCGTAGCCGAGATGCGCGAGGCCCTCGAGACCTTCCGTGCCCGCGTGGGTCGGTGCCCGGTCTCCCCGAACGAGCTCGTGCACCCTCCCCGCTCCCGCGTCCGCTACCTCCAGGAGGTTCCGAAGGACGCCTGGGGCAACGAGCTCCACGTGGAGTGTCCGAGCCGGACCGACCCCGACGAGGTCGCCGTGCTCAGCGCGGGCCCGAGCGGCTCGCTCCTCGTCGACGACAACATCTACTGAAGGTGACTTCCATGACCCGTGCCACGCTTGCCCGCCGCAGCCGCCGTGCCCTCCGCACGGACGGCATGACCCTCGTCGAGATCATGATCGTCGTGATCATCATGGCCCTCATCGCCACGGCGGTGGGCGTCGCCGTGCTGCCGCAGTTCCAGAAGGCGAACATCCGCCAGGCCGCCACCGACGGCCAGTCCATGCGGAGCGCCGTGCAGCTCTACTACATGGACAACAACGAGTGCCCCCAGTCGGGCACGGAGCTCCAGGAAGAGGGCTACCTCGACGGCTCGAAGCGCGCCGTCGACCCCTGGAACAACGAGTACCGCATCGAGTGCCAGGGCACGGAGATCCTCGTGACGAGCGCCGGGCCCGACGAGCAGTTCGACACCGAGGACGACATTTCGGGCCCCGAAGACGCGGAGTGACGCCACCGTGGGCCCCACGCGCACGCTCCTGAAGAGACCCCCGCGACGTCGGCGCCTTCGCGCCATGACGCTCGTGGAGATCCTCATCGTGATCGTGCTCCTCGCGGGGGTCATGGCCGGCGTGAGCTACGGCATCGGGGCCATCCACCGCACCAAGCTGAAGAGCGCATGCACGCGCGTCGTGGCCGGCGCGCGCTTCGCCTTCCACCGTTCGGTCACCAAGGCGCACACGCTGCGCCTCGCCTTCGACCTGGACGAGGGGACCTTTGGCATCGAGGAGGCGGAGGGGCAGGTCTACCTCGACGCCTCCACGGAGCGGAACATCGACCCGGACGAGGACGACGCCGCCGTCGATCCCTGGGCCGCGGCGCAGGCGCGCCTCGACGAGACCGTGGTGGTGCAGGCGGGCCGCTCCCGCTTTGGGCCGATCGTGAACGGCGAGGGAGAGCCCATTCGCCGCTACCGACCGCGGCGCCTGGAAGACGTGCGCATCGTTCAGGTGATGACGCCCCACGAGCCCGAGCCCCGCACGAGCGGCAAGGCCTACATCCACTTCTTCCCCGGCGGACGCGCCGAGCACGCCACCGTGCAGCTCGCCGACGCCAACGACCACGTCTTCACGGTGGAGATCCACCCGCTCACGGGCGCGGGGCGTATCCACTCCTTCGCCTACGATCCGCCCACCCTCGACGACGAGGATGGAGAAGTGAGGGACGGGCTATGAGGGCCGACGCACGGAGCGCCGCCTTCACGCTCCTCGAGGTGATGGTCGCCATCGCGATCCTCGCCCTCGGGCTCACGGCCATCTTCTCGAGCCAGGGCCAGGCCATCGCCGTGGCGAACCGAGCGCGGCACGTCTCCGTCGCCGCGAACCTCGCGCGCTGCAAGATGTTCGAGGTCGAGGAGCAGATGGCCCTCGAGGGCTTCCCCGCCGTCGATGCGTCGGGTCGGGACGGCTGCTGCGAGGACGGAGAGATCGACGGATTCTCCTGCGAGTGGCGCGTCGAACGCATCGTGCTGCCGGATCTCCTTCCCGAGGACGGGCTGCTCGAGGACGAAGAGGGCGGCGAGGACGAAGGCGCGGGCGCGGGCCTCGATGCGTCATCCATCGTGGGCGATTCCGCCGCCCAGACGAACACCCTCGACTCGCTCCTCGGCGGCGGCGGCAACCTCGGCGGCGACGGCATGGCCGAGCTCGCCATCAGCCTGGCCTTCCCGGTGCTCAAGCCGAGCATCGAGGAGCAGGTCCGCCGGGCCGTGGTCACGGTCAACTGGACCGAGGGGGAGCGCGAGCTGAGTTTCGACGTCTTCCAGTACCTCGTGGCCGAGCAGGGCGCGGCGCCCGACGCAGCCGCGGTCGACGACGCGATCCAGCAGATCAGCGGAGGCGGAAGCGCCGGCGGAAGCGGGAGCGCTGGCGGGAACGACGGCAACGCCGGCGGGGCGAACGTCCGATGACGCGCCCGCGCGAGAGCCCGAAGGCGGGCATCACGCTCATCGAGACGATGGTCTCGATCGCCATCCTCTCGATGGTCTCCGCGGCCGTATGGGGCGGCTTCAGCCAGACGGCGCGGAACAAGCAACGCGTCGAGGAGGACCTCGAGCGCCAGCACGTGATCCAGGCGGCGCTGACGCGCATGGCCCGCGAGATCTCGATGGCCTACGTATCGGCCCAGGTGAACCCGAGCCCCTCGCTCGAGGTGACCGAGACCTGCTTCGTCGGCGACGACGGTTCCCGGGGTGATCGGCTGGACTTCACCTCCTTCGGGCACCGGCGCCTCTACCGGGACGCGCACGAGTCGGACCAGAACGAGGTGAGCTACTTCGTCACGCGCCACCCCGAAGAGGACATGCTGGTGCTCGCGCGCCGGGAGCAGAACCGCATCGACGACAATTGCCGACGCGGCGGCCGCGTCGAGATCCTCCTCGAGGACGTCGAAGGCCTCGACTTCGAGTACCTGAACTCGAGCACGGGCGAGTGGCAGCTCGAGTGGAGCACGGTCGAGGGCGAGGCGAGCGTGACGGGGCAGCCGAACCTGCTGCCGGCGCAGGTGAAGATCACGCTCGAGGTGCCCCACCCGCGACGCCGCGGACGGACCCTGACCTACGCCACGCGTGCGGCGGTGCCCATGCGCTTCGGCCTCAACCACGCGATCTACAACCCATGAGGCGCAGGACACACGAACGTCGCCTCGTGCTCCGCGGGGCCGCGGGAAGCCGCTCGCGGGCCCGGCGCGCCGGGCGCGGGCGTCACGATCGCCGGCGCGGTGTGGCGCTCATCATCGCCATCACGGCCATCACCATCCTGACCGTCGTGCTCGCCGATTTCCACGAGACGACGGGGACTCACTTCGCCATCGCCACGAGCGCCCGTGAAGAGGTGCGCGCCGAGTTCATGGCCCGGAGCGGGCTCAACCTGACGCGACTTCTCGTGCAGCGGGAGCCGCAGATCCGCGCCACCGTCGCGCCGCTCTACCAGGCCCTCATCGGTCGCCCGCCGCCCATGCTACCGGTGTGGAGCCTCGCCAACGAGGTGCTCAAGCCCTTCTGCGACTTCGAGGGAAGCCGCGGCCTCCAAACGGGCATCGACCTCGGCAGCGCTCAGGGGCTCGATGGCACGGACGCCGGCTGCGAGATCGTCGCCTTCGCCGAGAACTCGAAGATCAACGTGAACCTCCCGCTGAACTTCGCGGGTGACCAGGCGCGGCGGAGCCTCTCGATGCAGCTCTTCGCGATGACCGGCGGGTACCAGGCGCCGAGCCCCTTCGACCCGCTCTTCCAGCAGCGGGACCGCGACGGTCAGCTCACGAGCCGCATCGACGCCATCGGCGCGCTCATCGACTGGTGGGACTACGATACCGATCGCACGGTCTTCGACCCGGGCCGGTCACAGGTCAGCGCGAGCGGCTCCGAGGACGACCTCTATCAGCGCCTGCCGGACCCCTACCGCGGCAAGAACGCGCCCCTCGACTCCCTCGAGGAGCTCCGCATGGTGCGCGGCGTCGGCGACGACTTCTGGGCCACCTTCGTCGAGCCCCGGCCCGAGGACCCCGAGGCGCGCACGCTCACCATCTACGGCTCGGGCCTCGTCAACGTGAACGAAGGGCCGCCGGAGGTGCTGCTGGCGCGGCTCTGCTCCTTCCTCGAGGGCACGACGCTCTGCGCCGACCCCCTCGAGGCGGCGAAGTTCATCCAGCTCACGAACACCGCGCGGCAGCTGATCCCCGTGCCCTTCTTCACGCGCGTGTCGGACTTTCTGAACTTCGTCGAGGGGCGCGGCGGTGCGCGGGACCTCTACCCGATGCTCCAGGGCTTTCTCGGCCAGCAGAGCCCGCTCCTCTTCACGCCCATCAGCATCCCCGCTTCGGTGCGGGCGGAGATCGACAACAGCTTCGTGACCGCGGCCCGCATCTTCACCATTCAGGTCACCGGCCAGGCCGGCTGCCGGGAGCGCGACCCCACGGGGTATTGCGTCGGCGGCTGGAAGGCCCGCACCCGACTGAACACGATCATGAACTTCCACGACCGCTGGACCCCGCCGCCGCCCAACGCAGGGCGCATGCCGGGGCTCGGCATCTTCCACTACTACCGGGTCGACTAACAGGCTGCCGCCAAAGGCGACGGCGCGGTTTCACGGCGCCTTCCCACCGCCAGCCGCCATCCCCTCACCTCGAAAATGCACCACATTTCCTCAGCTCGCGGACGCACCTGGCGACGCGAATTCACTCGCGACCCCGACGGGTCGCCTTTGGCGGCAGCCTGCTAATGGCGCGGATTCTCGGTATCGACATCGACGGCGACGACGTGCGCGGGGTGCTGGCGCGCACCTCGAGCCGCAAGGTCGAGGTGCTCCAATACGTCGGTGCGCGCGTCGAGGCGCCGGGGCCTCTCCCGGACGGCAGCGCGCCCGGGCTCGACGCCCGCGACGACGCCCTGGCCGCCGCCGTGCAGCAGGTGGTGACCCAGCTCAGCCCGCCGCCGGAGCTCGTGGTGGCCGCCCTCGACGGGCAGGAAGCATCGCTCCGCGTGGTGGAGCTGCCCATCGGCGTGGCCAAGGCCAAGAAGGTCGCCGAAACGCTCCCGGGGCAGCTCGACGACCTGCTGCCCTTCGATGCCGTCGACTCCGTGGTGGACCACCAGCCTGTGGATCAGGACGCGACGACCTTCCGCGTGCTGGCCACGGCGGTGCCCAAGGAGCGCGTGGCCGGGCGGCTGGCCGAGCTCGCGACCGCCGGCATCGACCCCAAGGAGCTGGCCGTGGGCGCCGCGGCGCTCGATGGTCTCCGGCACGTGATCCCCGAGCTCGCCTCGGCGGAGATCATCCTCGTCGTCGAGGTCGACGGAACGCGTACGGAGGTCTGCGTGCTCGAGGCGGGCGCCTGCACCTTCGCGCGAACGCTGAGCGGCGGCGCCGAGGTGCTCGACGCCGGTGGCGCGAGCGCGGCGCAGCTCACCATGAGCCTGCGACGCAGCATTGGCGCCTACCGGGCCTCCGGACGGGCTCCCATCGCGCGGGTCTTCGCGGCCGGCGTGGGCACGCCCAAGACCGTCCTTCCCTGGCTCGAGGAGGTGACCGGCGTGGTGGCGACGCCGCTGCCGATGCCGGCGCTCCCGCTGCCTGCGCCCTACGCCGGCGCGCGCGTCTCGCTTCCGCCGGCGACGACCCGCGAGGCAGGCAGCGCCCTCGAGCCCATGGCCGGGCTCGCGGAGACGCTCGAGGGCCCGGACTCGGGCGGCGACGTTCCGCTCGCGGCGCTCGCACTCGACGAGATGCCACGAGCGCCCCGCCTCGAGCTCGCGGGCCCCGGAGAGCAGCCCGACGAGACCGGCTCCGAAGACGAGGTCCCCTCCCAGAACGCCCTCGCCGCGCTCCCCTGGGCACGGGCCCTCGCGCTCGCAGGGCGGATGGCAAACAAGGGCAAGCGCCTCGACCTGCGCCAGGGCGAGTTCGCGTCGACGCAGAGCCTCGGGTGGGTGCGCGACCACGCGCGACTCGTCGCGGCGGCGGCGGCGGCGGTGCTCCTGAGCTTCGCCTTCGCGACCTACGCGCGCTGGTCGACGCTCAGCGACGAGCGCGAGGAGCTTCGCGCCCAGCTCGGCGAGGTGACCGAGGCCGTCTTCGACGTGCGCACGGACAGCCCGAGCCGGGCCAAGGAGCTCCTCGAAGGAGGCGCCAGCGCCGCCGATCCCCTGCCGCGCTTCACGGCCTTCGACGCGCTCGAGGCCATCAGCGCGGCGGTCTCCGCGGAGGTCACCCACGACACGCGGCGCATGACCGTGGAGGTCGATGACGTGGCACGGGAAGGCCGCTTCGAGATCCAGGGCGTCGTCGCGAGCATCGCCGAGCGCGACCAGATCGTCGCAGCGCTCGAGGCGCACGAGTGCTTCCAAGAGGTCGACAAGGGCCCGACCTCGAACGCCGGCGACGACAAGCTGAACTATCGCCTCGAGGTCACCATCGGCTGCCCAGGCGACGCGCCGGCGGAAGAGGAAGGCAGCTCGCGCCGGAGGAGGAACCGTGGCCGCTGATCCCCTCGCCGGGCTGCGCAGCAGCTTCGAGAACCTGAACGAGCGTGAGCGGCGGCTGGTGCAGCTGCTCGGCGTGGTCTTCCTGGTGATCGTCGTAGTGCTCCCGATGGTCCTCATGACGCGGGCCATCGGCGACATCGAAGACGAGAACCGTGAGATCGTCGCCACGCTCCGGGCCATCCAGCGCGGGCAGGGGCAGCTCGCCGCGCGGCGCGCGGAGGAACGGGCCGCGGCGCAGCGCTACGGGACCCCGGCCCCGCCCCTCGGGAGCTTCATCGAGGCGCGGGCGCAGGACCAGGAGCTCACGCTCCGCGAGGTCACGGACCAGCCCGAGCAGGTCATCGGGGAGTTCACGCGCCGGAACGTGCGGGCGACGCTTCCTGGCGTGGAGCTCCGCCCGGTGATGCTCATGCTCGCGGACATCGAGAACAGTCGCTACCCGGTGGCCATCGAGCGCCTCCAGATCGAGCATTTTCGCCAGGGCACGAGCTACAACGTGCAGCTCGGCGTCATCGCCTACGACCGCGCCGAGGCGGAGGGCGAGGCCGACGCCAGCATGGGGGGGATGCGGGCGTCCATGCGCGCCGGCGGACGCGCCGGACCTCCGGGGCCTCGGTGAGGGTCGCCCATGCGTAAGAAGCTCCGGCGCTTCATCGGCTACCCGCTCTTCTTCGGGGTCTGCTTCACGGTCTTCGCCTACCTGACCTTCCCCTACGGCCGGGTGAAGGAGCGGATCATCCAGGAAGTCGAGAACCCCCTCGGGCCCGGCGGCGTGCGTTCGCCGAGCGGCTTCGGCCTGGAGATCGTGGATCTCAGCCCGAGCTTCGTGACCGGCGCGACGCTCACGGGCGTCACCCTCACGAGGGCTTCGGAGACGCCGGGAATGCCGCCGCTGGCGATGACCTTCCCGCGGCTGCACGCCCGCGTCGGGCTGCTCGCGCTGCTCACGGGATCGCTGAACGTGAGCTTCGAGGGTGAGCTGGCGGGCGGGAGCTTCGAGGGGGAGCTCGAGCGCGCCGAGTCGAGCCAGCGCCTCGACCTGGATGCGTCCGGGCTGAACCTCCGCCGCATGGGCCTCCTTCGAGCCTACCTGGGCCTGCCGCTGCGCGGCCGCCTCCAGGCGGACGTGGACGTCACGCTGGCTTCCGAAGCGACGAACACGACGGGCCGGCTGAGCCTCGACGTCGAAGGGCTCCAGGTGGGCGACGGCAACGCGAAGCTCAAGGTCGACGCGCTCCCCGGCGATGGCTTCACCGTCGAGCAAATCGACGCGGGTACGCTCACCATTCGAGCCAACGTCGAGGAGGGCGTGATGCAGTTCGAGCGGCTGCAGAGCCGCGGCACCGACCTCGACCTGGACGGCGAAGGCACCATCACGCTCCTTCAGCCCGTCCGCGCGTCGCGCATCGATCTGCTGGTGCGTGCCGACGTGAAGGAGAGCTACCGCGACAAGAGCGACAAGACGCGGGCCCTCTTCTCCCTGATGGAGGTCACGCCACGGCTCCGCGCCGCGACGGCGCAGGACGGGGCCATCCAGTACCGGGTGAGCGGGACCTTCGGCGGGCGCATTCGCGCGCAGGGCGCGGGGCGTTCGCCGCCGCCGGCGACGGCCACGGCCAGCGGCGCGGATGCCGGGGACGACGACGAGCCGAACGACGAGCCCGACGACGGGTGAAGGCGCGCCGCGCGCTCAGCGAATGGGCGGGAGGGAGGTGTCGGCCGGCACCAGGAAGTAGACCACCCGGGCGTCCACCTCGGAGCCATCGGCGCGAACGCTGAGCCGCGCCCGAAAGACCTGCGGCGTTCGCAGTGGCTCCACCCGGTCGTTCGGGCGTACGACGACGTCCCAGCAGACCTGTTGCCCGGGCTGCACGCCGACGAAGACGTCGTCGAACCCGTCGCCGTCGCCGTCGCGCCGCTCGAGCCCATCGGTGCACCCGGGACCCTCGTCCTGCGCCTCGAAGCGTTCGATGAAGGGAAGCGCGTCGCCGTCATCGCCCGTTCCCTCGCGGGCCGTGATGGCGTAGTCGAAGCGGCTCTCCGTCACGATGTCGCGCACGGCGCGCACGGTTTGGTCGACGACGGCCGCGTCCGTGGCGTCGTAGACGAAGGGCTCGCCGGCGGCGTCGACCGAGCCGGCAGCGCGGCCGATCTCCGCGGCGAGCGCACGCGACTCGCCGACGCCGAACTGCGTGCCCTCACCGATGAGGCCGATGAACTGAATCTGCTGCGCCGCGAGCGCGGCCCCGGCGCCGGCCGCCGTGAAGAGCGCGCAGCGCGGCGGGTCGCCGTCGGTGACGTCGCAGGGGAAGCCCGTGAAGCCGCACAGGCACTCGTCGTTGGCGTCGGTGATCTGCACGAGGATGCGGACCGCGCTCTCGCGGAAGCCCGGGCACCCGACGCCGAAGGGTGCGCAGTCGCGGTCGTCGTTGAGGCAGCTGGCGCCGTCGGCCACGCAGGCGACCGCCTGCACCGGCGCGACCCAGAAGTCGGGCGTCGGGGGAATGGCGGCGGCGGTGACCGCGGGGTCGGCCTGGGTGGTGACGAGGTTTTGAAAGCTGTCGATGTGCTTCCACCGGCCTACGCCGGTGTAGAGGTCGACGAGGCAGCCCTCGAGCGCCGGGCTCTCCACACAGCGTCCCTCGGGTGCGCAGACCTCGTCGGCCGTGCAGTCCGCGTCCGCGTCGCAGCGCATGCCGCTCTCGGCGCAGCGCAGGGCATCGATGATCGCGGGCACGCCGGTGGTCGCGCTCCGAAGCGCCGCCGCCTCCGCGGCCATGGTCGTCGAGGTGTCGAAGGAGAAGTAGACGTCCGCCGCGCGGATGGAGGAGCGGAACGCGAGCGTGTCCACCGGGGGGTCGGGGTCGCCCTCGAAGGGAACGACGAAGACGAAGTCCCCGCGGGTCCGCGGGCTCTCCTCCGGGTCGCGCGGGTCGCTGCCTGCGGCCCGCTCGATGAGGTCGGTGACTCCGTCGTCGTCCGTGTCCGCGCGTGTAGGGCTCGTGCCCTCGGCGGCTTCGAGGTCGTCGACGAGCCCGTCATCGTCCGAGTCGAGGTCGAGCACGTCCGGCGTGCCGTCGCCGTCCGTGTCCACCGGCGGCGTCTCGAGGTCCCCGTCGCCGGCCTCGACGGCGTCGACGAGCCCGTCCCCGTCGCTGTCCAGGTCGAGGTAGTTGCCGAGCCCATCGCCGTCGGGGTCGGCGCTTCCTTCGTCGCGGTCGAGGATGCCGTCGCCATCGGCGTCCTGGTCGCGGAAGTCGGGTACGCCGTCCCCATCCGAGTCGCGTGGCTGCTCGTCCGTGGCCGTCGGGCCGAGCTCCTCCACGTCGAGGAGCAGGTCGCCGTCGTCGTCCGGGTCGGCCGCGTCGGGCGTGCCGTCCCCGTCGGCGTCTCCGGCGCCCTCGAGGCGGTCGGCCCGGCCGTTGTCGTCGCTGTCGAGGTCCCGAAAGTCCGGGGTCCCGTCCCCATCGGAGTCCACGGGAGGCGTCGCGAGGTCCGCGTCGCCGGCCTCGAAGGCGTCCGGCAACCCGTCCCCGTCGGAGTCGGTGTCCCGGAGGTCCGGCGTGCCGTCCCCGTCCGTATCCGTCGCGCCGCCGCCCTCGTCGCGGTCGGCGATGGTGTCGCCGTCCGCGTCTCCCGGAGCCATCGCCGCATCCACCGCGACCCGCGGCGCCGCCTCGCAGGCGACGAGACACACCATCATCCAAGCAAAGCGCATGCATCGACGGTGCGGGAGAGGCGCCGGCCTCGTCAACGTACCCCGGGCCGAGCGGCGGGCGCGCGGGCCACGTCGCGGAAGGGCGGCACCGACTGCTAGGGTCCGCTCCATGCCGACCGGGAAGCTCAAGGTGTGGTCGTACGCGAAGTGCGGGACCTGCAAGAAGGCCCTCGCGTGGCTCGACGGGAACGGGATCGCCTATGAGCAGGTCCCCATCGTCGAGAAGCCGCCGAGCAAGACGAAGCTCCAGAAGCTCCTCCGCGCCTCGGGCCTCCCGCTGAAGCGCTTCTTCAACACCTCGGGCATGAGCTACCGCCAGGGTGGCTTCAGCGAGAAGCTGAAGACCATGACCCAGGCCCAGGCGATCGAGGCCCTCGCCGCGGACGGGAAGCTCATCAAGCGTCCCCTAATCGAGGGTAGTGACTTCGTGCTGGTCGGCTTCAAAGAGGCCGAATACGAGGCCGCGCTCGCCTAGCGCCGAGCGCTCTCCCCGTAGCGCCCCTTGGTGCTGACGCGACTCATCCCTTTGTGAACCCTGCGATGGCCACCCAGCGAAAGCGACCGACCCCCGCGGAGGAGCCCGAGCTCCTCGAAGCGGAGGTGATCGACGAGGAGGACGAGTCCGACGAGACCCTCGCCGCCGAGGCCGACGCCGAAGTCGACGGGGACGAGGTGCTGGACGTGCCGGCAGAGGTCATCCCGCGCCCCAAGAAGCGCGGCACCAGCCTCGCCCGGACGAGCGACTCCGTGGCGCGGCGGGACCCGCTCGCCGCCTACATGAAGGACGTCTCGCGCTACCCGCTGCTGACGCGGGAGGAAGAGCAGACCCTCGCCCTTCGCTACGTCGAGGAGGGCGACCTCGACGCGGCGCGGCGCCTGGTCACCTCGAACCTGCGCCTCGTGGTCAAGATCGCCTACGACTACAAGCAGGCCTACAAGAACCTCCTGGACCTGGTGCAGGAGGGGAACATCGGCCTGATGCAGGCCGTGAAGAAGTTCGACCCCTACAAGGGGGTCAAGCTCTCGAGCTACGCGGCCTGGTGGATCCGCGCCTACATCCTCCGCTTCATCCTGAACAACCACCGGCTCGTGAAGCTCGGGACGACGCAGGCGCAGCGGAAGCTCTTCTTCAACCTCCAGAAGGAGAAGGCGAGGCTGAGCGCCATGGGCATCGAGGCCTCGCCGGAGAAGATCGCCGAGCGCCTGAGCGTTCCCGTGAAGGATGTGGTCAGCATGGACCGGCGTCTCTCCGCCGGGGACGCGAGCCTCGACGCCCCCGTGGGCGGCGAAGACGGCCGCGTCGCACGTGTCGACCTCCTCGATGCAGGCGCGCCGGACATCAGCGACGTGCTCGCGGCGGAAGAGGTGGGCGACACACTCAAGGGCAAGATCCGCGAGTACGGGGCCACCCTCGAGGGCAAGGAAAAGGTCATCTTCGACGAGCGGCTCATGGCCGAGGCCCCGAAGACGCTCCAGGAGCTCGGCGACGGCTTCGGCGTCAGCCGCGAGCGCGTGCGGCAGATCGAAAAGCGCCTCCTCGGCAAGATGCGCAAGTTCCTCGAAGCCGAGGTCGGCGACGTCGTCGACGTCTACGAAGCGAACTAGCCCTCGCGTCCACCACCGTGCTCTGGGTCGTCGCCACCCCCATCGGGAACCTCGAGGACATCACGCTCCGGGCGCTGCGACTGCTACGCGAGGTCGACCTGGTGCTCGCGGAAGACACCCGGCGAACGCGGAAGCTGCTGACGCACTTCGAGATCCCCGGGCCCCTCGAACCCTTCCACGCGCACAGTGACGAGGGCCGGGTCGCGGCGCTCGTGCGACGTCTCCAGAGCGGCGAGAGCATGGCGCTGGTCAGCGACGCCGGGACGCCCCTGGTGAGCGACCCGGGGATCCGGCTCGTGGCCGCGGCCCGGGAGGCCGGCGTACCCGTGAGCGTCGCGCCGGGGGCGAGCGCCGTGCTCACGGCGCTCGCCGGCGCGGGTCTCCGCGCGGAGCGCTTTCGCTTCCTCGGCTTCCCGCCCCGGGCCGGCGGCAAGCGCGGGCGCTTCCTCGACTCCGTCGCCGCGGACCCGGCCGCTCAGGTGCTCTACGAAGCGCCGGGACGAACGCCGGCGCTCCTTCGTGATCTGGCGACGCGGCTCGGCGCGCGCCGGGTCGCCCTCTGCCGTGAGCTCACGAAGCTCCACGAGGAGTTCCGGGTCGGCAGCGCCACCGAGCTCGCCGGAGCCGCCGAGGCCGCCGGCGACGCGATCCGCGGAGAGGTGACGCTCGTCGTCGAGGCCGATGACGAGGCGGGCGCGCCCGAGCCGCTCGACGACGACGCCCTCGCCGCCTTCGTGAAGGCGCGTCTCGCCGCGGGCGAGCGACCCAAGGCGATCGCCAAGGCCCTGGCGGCCCGGCAGGGGATCAGCGGCAGCGAGGCCTACGCCCGCGTCGAAGCGCTTCGCGACTGACGGCAGGCGTCGCGCGCCATGGCCCCGCCGCTCGGGCTGCCGTAGGGTCGCGCGATGCGGTGCTCCCTGGTCCTCGCGACGGTCCTCGCGCTGGCAGCGTGTGCGTCGCCGGGGCCCGAGATCGTCGCGCTCCGGGCCAGCTTCCTGACCGGGGGCATCCCGGAAGGCGTGGTGGCCGTTCAGGCCCTGGTGCTCGACGGCGAGGGTCGCGCGCTTCGCCGCGGCACGCCCGTCGCGCTCTCCGGCCTCGGCGACGCCGACGGGAACGGGCGCCGCGAGCTTCTCGTGGGCGGCCTCCCGACGGACGAGACCATCGAGGTCCAGCTGGAGGCCCTCGGCAGCCTCGACGCGCGCGAGGTCCGCGCCGTCGGCCGCTCGGGCCCGCTCCTCCTCTCCGCCGGCGAGCGCCGCATCGTCCGCGTGGCCCTCTACGAGGTGGGCCGGGCTCAGCCGGTGCCGACCGTGGGGCCGAGCCCGCGCTTCCTCCACACCGCGACGGCGCTCAGCGACGGCCGTGTGCTCGTCTCCGGCGGCTTCGACGACGTCGCCGAGGGCTTCTGTCCGCGCGGGGCGCCGCCCGGGGCCATCTGCTTCCTCCTGCGCGCCACGCGCGACGCCTGGCTCTACGAGCCGGCCACGGCGCGGTGGACGGAGGTCGCGCTGAGCATGGGCGTGGCGCGCGGCGGGCACAGCGCCACGCGGCTCGGTGACGGACGCGTCCTCGTGGCCGGCGGCGCTCGCGACGCCTTCCTCGTGCTCCGCCCCGAGGACGCCGACGGTGAGGGGGAGCCGAGTGGCTTCGATCTCACCTTCCAGCCCACTACCTCGGACGATCCGGCGCTGACGAGCTTCGAGCTCTTCGACCCCGAGGCGGGGGCCGAGAGCGTGGACTTCGAGCGGGACGGTGATCCGGGCCGGGGACGCTTCGTGGGACCGGTGGAAGCCGAGCGCCTCGGGACCTTCGGGGACCGGCGCCTCCTCCACGCTGCCGTCGCGGTTCCGGGGGAGCGCGCTCAGGTGCTCCTCGTCGGCGGCAGCGACGACGCCGCGTCGCGGACCTTCGCCCTCTTCGATGCCGCAGCGGCGAGCGGCCCCGCGTTCCGGCCCAGTGGTGCGCTCCGCGTGGCGCGGCGCCTGCCGAGCGCCATCGGCCTCGTCGGCGGGGCCCAGCCCGAGGTCTGGATCGTGGGCGGCGCAGCGCGCGCCGAAAGCAACGGCGACCTGGCCGACGTGTGGCACCCCGAGGGTCCGAGCTCGGGCCGCGTCGAAGACGCCGCCGCCTCCACGGCGTTCCCCGGCGTCGACGAGGCCGCCGCGCGGGCCCTCCTGGCGCCAACGCTCCTTCCGCTGGACGGGGGCGCCCGTGTGGGCGTGGCAGGCTGGTACGGGCCCCGCTGCCTCGCGGGCGACGCCGAGGGCGCGCCCACCTTCGACGCGGAGGCCGCCACGGTGCGCTGCGCGCCCGGCGGCGGAGGGGAACGTGCCTTCGTGGTGACCGCGGGGACCGGGACGACCCTCGCCAACCCGACGCCCCCCGCCGCACGCCAGAGCTTTGGCGCTGCCGCGGTGCTGGCGGACGGCCAGGTCCTGGTGAGCGGCGGCGTGACCAGCGCGAACCTCCGCTCGGGCGTCCGCCTGGTCCGCTATCCCGCGATTGCCGGCGTCGACGGGAGCGCGCCGCCGGAGATCGTGACCGAGGCCAACCTTCTCCGAGCCCGCGCCTTTCATCGGCTGACGGCCATCGGGGCGTCGTCGGTGTTGAGCACGGGCGGCGTGCAGCTCACCCTGGCCGGAGACGCGAGGGAGCTCTCGCTGGTGGGGCTCACCGAGGTCTTCACGCTCCCCCCGCCGGTGATCGCCGACGCGCCACCGGGCGCCGGGGACGACATGGGGGGTCCCGACGCCGGCCTCGGCGACCAGGGCAGCGCGCCGTGACCGGCCTTCCCCGACCCAAGACTCTCGTGGCGCTGGTGGGCCTGCTCTCGGTGCTGCTGGCGCGCGCGCCAGCACGCGCGGAGGATCCGCTTCGGCTGCTCTCCGACCCCATCAGCTACACGGACGTCATCGACGCGCGCGAGGGCGAAGGCCTCTTCGATCTGCACGCCCGGGTGGCCTTTCGACGCTCCCGCCTCGTCGGACGCATCCAGCGCGAGCGTGGGGGCGCCCTCGGCACGCGCTTCGAGACCGTCGGGCGCTACCTGCACCTCCGCAACGAGCTCGAGCTCGGCCTCGACGTGGGCGTCTTCCGCGACACCGCGCTCTACGCGCGGCTCCCCCTCGTGCTCCGCGACGACCGGCGCCTCGACGCGCGGGGCGCCGGCGCCACGAGGCTCGGCGCCGCGGGGGCCGAGGGGCCGCTCTTCTCCCTGCCCTTCGTCAGCCCGACGCGCTCGGGGGTCGACGAGCTCCGCCTCGGCCTCGCTTTCAGCCCGCTGAACCAGGCCCGCCGGCCCGAGGGACCCACCTGGACCTTCCGCACCGGCGTCGATCTCGGCGTGGGACGGCCGCTCGGCGCCGGCGCGGCCAACGAGGAGGGATGCGCGCCGGGGGGCAGCCCGGCCACGCACGCCTTCACGGCAGAGA
>CALCTH010000438.1 GCA_937893795.1 uncultured Myxococcales bacterium
CGCGAAGCGGCGCCGCCGCGCCCTTGGGCCGCAGGCCGCGGCGGTGCAGCGGGACGCCGAGCACGTCCACGGAGAGCGTCGCCGCCTCGGCGCCCCAGTGCAGGTGCAGCGGCAGGTCCGGCGCGCGCACGTCGACGTCGGGTCGGGTGCCCCAGGCGTCGCGGAGCGCGTCGACGACCGCGTCCTTGGTCCGGAGCGCGAGGAAGCGGGTGTGCGCGCGCCGTTCCCGCGCGGCCACCGCTTCGACGGCCAGGGTGCCGGTGGCCCCGAGATGCCCCGTCCAGTCGACGGTTCGGACCTGCTCGTAGAGGACGTCCGCGGCGTCCCGCTCGTCCGCGGGGAGCGGGAAGCGGTGGAGCGGCAAGAGCACGCGGCTCGCGATGCGGCTGTGGAGCGCCGCGCGGTAGCCCGGCTCGAGGAAGGCGCCGGGCCCGCCGAAGCGGAGCGCCCCCCGCGCACCTTCCCCTTCCGGCTCGCGGCCGAAGCCGCGGAGCTCCTCGGCGAGGGCGCCCTCGGTGCCGGCCGCCGCGATGGCGACGAAGGCGGGGGTGGGGTCCGTGCTCACGTTCAGGGCGGCGTCGGCGCGAAGGACATGGGGAGCGTCCGGGTCGGGGGCAGGGACGTGGGCGAGGCCGACGCGCGGGGCATGGGCGCGCGCGGCAGAAGGCCGTCCATGGGGAACCACCAGAGCTCGGAGGGCCCCTGGGTACGGCCCCGATGGAAGTTGTCGACGACCATCACCGCGCGTCCGTCCGGGAGGAGCTCGAGGCCCTCGAAGTTGGGAGGCACCGGCCGTTCGTCGACCCACTCGTCGAGGTCCAGGAGAAGCTCCGGCGTCAGATCGGTCGGCGCCTCGCCGGCGGGGAGCACGGCGCGCAGCATGCGCATCGTGCCGTAATGGCGCTCGATGGCGTGGACCTCGATGCGGCCGCCGGGTCGCCCGCGGCACGAGAGCGCGCTGACCTTTCCCTCCTGCGAGCTCAGTGGCAGCCGAAAGGTGCTCCAGGCCCCGCTGATGGTGCGTCGCGCGATGGGGGCGAAGCGCTGCCCACCCGCGGTCGTGCTCGTGACCTCGCACGCCAGGACGAGGGTGCCGTTCGTCTCGCAGAGCCCCTCGATGCCTTCGTTGTGCGCGCCGACGAGACCCCACAGGTCATAGGGCACGGTGACGCCGGGCCGGGCTCGCAGTGTCCCGCCCCGGAGCTCCGCGAAGAGGATGGCGTCGCTCGGCCGGCCGCTGAGGTCGCTCTCGGTGCCCAGGGCGAAGGCGCCGCGCCCGAGGGCCGCGATGGACTCGACCTCGAGCTCCGGGGGCACGCCGGTGATGGGCACCCGCTCCACCCGCCGGTCACGGATGCGAAGCGCCAGGCGCTGGTTTTCGGCCACGGCCCAGAGGGCGCCGTCCCCGTCGAGGCCGAGGCCCGAGAGCCCGACGGTATCGGCCGGGAGCCGAAGGCGCGTGGGGCGCGTGCTGCTCTCGGACACGGAGAGCCCCGGCCGGGCTCCACACGCCGCGGCGAGGCCGCACGCGAGGAGACCGACGCAGCGCAGCATGCGGCAAGCCTAACCCGGCGCGTGGCGGGCGTGTCGTCCATCGCGGGGAGAGCGCCGTGCGGAGGCGCAACTCGACCGCGTGTCCCCCGAGGGCCGAGCCATGTCCCACGTCAGTGCTAGCTTGCGCCTCGTGCTTCCAGAAGAGGCGCCGGCGTCGCTCGAGGCTCGCCTCGAGGCGACCTTTGGCTTTCCGTCCTTTCGCCCCTGGCAGCGCGATGCGAGCGAGGCGGTGCTCGAGGGGCCCGGCCGCGCGTTGGTCATCGCCCCGACCGGTGGCGGCAAGTCGCTGACCTACCAGTTTCCAGCGACGCAGCTCCCGGGGACCACGCTGGTGATCTCGCCGCTGGTGGCGCTCATGGAGGACCAGGTCCGCGGTCTCCGCGAGCGGGGCATCGCCGCCACCTGGCTCGCATCCACGGTGCCGCTCGAGGAGCGCCGGCAGCGCGAGGCGGATCTCCGGGCCGGGCGCTACCAGCTCGTGTACGTCGCGCCGGAGCGCCTCGGCAACGCCGCGACGGCCGGGCTGCTCCGGGCCCTCGAGGTACCGCTCCTGGCCGTCGACGAGGCGCACTGCATCAGCCAGTGGGGCCACGACTTTCGCCCCGACTACCTCCGCCTCGGCCGATTGGTGGAGGAGCTGGCGCCGCCGCGGGTCCTGGCCTGCACCGCTACGGCGACGCCCATGGTGCGCGACGAGATCGCCGAGCGGCTCGGGCTCACGGACGCGCCGCTCATCCTGCGCGGCTTCGCGCGTCCCAACCTGCACCTCGAGGCCTTACCCCTCGATTCGTCGAAGGCCCGGCGGCGAGCGCTCGAGGGCGCCGTGCGGGAGGCGCTCGGCACGCCCGCCGCGCCCAAGGGGGCCGCCATCGTCTATGCGTCGACGCGGAAGCGGACCGAGCAGATCGCGGAGCAGCTCGCAAGCCTCGGGTACCGGTCGGCGGCGTACCACGCCGGGCTCCCGAGCGAGGCGCGGGCCGAGGTCAACGCGGGCTTCGCCGCCGGCGACCTCGACGTGGTCGTGGCGACGAACGCTTTCGGCATGGGCATCGACCGCGCGGACATCCGCACGGTGGTGCACGCGCAGGCGCCCGGAAGCATCGAGGCCTACTACCAGGAAGTCGGCCGCGCGGGGCGCGACGGGAAGCTGGCGCATGGACTCCTCCTGACGAGCTCGGCCGACCTCGGGCTCCGGAGGCGGCTCATCGAGCGCTCGTGGGACCCTGCCCAGCGGCCGGCGCAGTCCGAGATCGATCGTCAGTGGGGGCTCTTTCTCGATCTGATGCGCTACGTGGAGGCGGGCAGCTGCCGCCACGACTTCATCCTCCGCTACTTCGGCGACGAGGCCGAGCTCCTGGGCGGCTGCGGCCATTGCGACGTCTGCGCGCGCCTCGAGGCCGAGGGGGAGGGCGAGCGCGGGGTCAGCGAAGACGACGCGCTCCTGGTGCGCAAGGCGCTGAGCGGCCTCGCGCGCGTCCGTGGCCAGGTCGGGATGACGGCCGTAGCGAAGATGCTCGTCGGCAAGAAGGACGCGATGCTCCAGCGCTGGCGCTTCGACCAGCTGAGCACCTTCGGGCTGCTCTCCGCGCACGGCCTCGAGTGGGTCACGGCCTTGCTCCGGCGGCTGGTCACGGCGGGCTACGCCGTGGTGAGCGCGGACGACTACCCCAAGCCCTTGCTCACGGCGCGTGGCGTGGCCGTGATGAAGGGGGAGGCGCCAGTGCAGTGTCTGCCGCCGCCCAAGACCAAGCCCAAGCGTGCGCGCGCCGCGTCCCGGAGCGCGTCGGCCGCGGACGAGCCGCCGCTGAGCTCGGCGGAGGGCGAGCGCTTCGAGCGCCTTCGCGAGGTGCGGAGCGGCCTCGCCGAGGAGCGTGGCGTCCCGGCCTACGTCGTGTGCACGGACCGCACGCTGAGGGAGATCGCCCGGCGCGCCCCCGCGAGCGAGGACGAGCTTCTCGCCTGCAAGGGCATGGGTCCGGCCCGCGTGGAGAGCTTCGGCGCGGCGATCCTGGCCGGGGTGGAGGGCTGAGCTCGGCGCGCCTGCGACGGCCTCAAACGACCTGGATGGCCTTCCACGCGAGCATGGCGCCGTCGCTCATGCGCTGCGTGGAGAGCACGCTCGCGTCGCCGATGCCACGGAAGATGCCGTCGGCGGCGTTGGGCGTGTCCGGCTGACCGAAGGCGGCGTACTCCGGGTGCTCGGCGAAGATCTCCTGGATGAGGGGCGCGGCGAAGAAGAGCTGCGAGACCCGCGTGGCCGCCGTCCCGCCGGCCAGCACGACCTGGAAGTGAATGTGGATGGCGCGGCCCGGGTACCAGCCGGGGAAGCAGGTGTCGAAGGCGAGCTTGCCCTCGGCGTCGGCGACCTGTGCGCCGCGGAAGTAGGTCGCCGCGGCGGCGTCCGCGTCGCCGAGGGTGCAGAAGTCGATGGGGCCCTCGGAGTAGAGGCCGCTGTTCCGCGTGTGCCACAGCTCGAGCTGGGCGCCGGCGAGCGGAGCGCAATCGCGGTCCAGGAGCTGAAGCGCGAGGCGGAGGGGAAGACCCGGAAAGCCCTCGCTCACGTCCCGGCGCAGGGGCGAAGACGTGTAGCAGGGTCCGCGCGTCGACTCGGCGAAGAGCGCGCATCCCGCGCCGCCCACGAAGGGATCGGGGTACGAGGCGGCGTCGGTCATGGCGGCGGTCCCGCCGCTCGCCCAACCGGCGGGAGGGCCCGTGTCGGGGCCGAGCTCCGGGGACGCGTCGGAAGCGGCGTCGAGCGCTGCGTCCGTGCGTGTGCCTGCGTCGCCCGCCCCCGTCGCGGCGTCATCGCAGCCCACGGCGGGAGCCAGCAGGGAGGCTCCGAGCACCTGGAGCGCGGTGCGGCGGGAGAGCGACTTCGTCATGGGACGAGCATGCGTGAGCGTCGCGGTCGGGGCCACGGCCCAAGGACGCGCATTTCTTGAAAGGCTTTCGCCCGACGGCGCGATGGACGGCCCACGACACCTGACGCGCGCGTCCCATGTCGACGCTGGCGCCCGGAAATCCGCTGACACTCCGCCCCCAACCCGCCTATAACGCCCGTCGCAGCGCGACCCGGGCGGCACCACGCATGCCCGGGAGAAACGAGGGCAGGCGAGAGGTGGTGGAGGGGATCGAGCCGACGCTACTGCTAGCCCTCGTCGGTGGCACGCTGCTCCTGGCCTTCAAGGAGGCGCTCCTGGCGCGCCGAGGCCCGCGGCTTCAGGCCAGCGCCTGGTCGTCCATGTGGTGCGTCGCGGCGGCGGCCTACCTCGCCGGCCGCCTCCTTCAGCTGACCGCCGATGCGCCGGCCGACGCCGTGCTCGCGGCACGCGTGCGCGCGAGCGCCGGCTTCGCCATGACCGTCGTGGCCCTTGGCATGAGCCGGTCCCTGAGCGGGCGCCGCGGCTGGGTGCCTCATGTGCGCGTCTTCGCCCTGCTCGTCTCGGGTCTCATCGCCGCGACGCTCCTCACCGGCGTGCTCTTCACCCAGCGGGCGACGAAGCGCCTGAACGCCCTCGGCTCCCTCGAATGGACGGTGGAGCCAGGTCCTTTGCTCGTGCCCGTCGTCCTCGGCCTCGCGAGCGCCACCATCGCCTACGTGTGGCACCAGCTGCGTCGCCCGCCGGGCGCGCGCCCCGTCGACCTGCCGGTGACCCGCGCCGAGCTTCGCGGCCTCGCGATCCTGATGATTCTCGCGGTCATCAACGACGTCACCGTCCAGCTCGGGGTCAACCCCAGCATTCGCGTCTTCCATTGGGCCTTCGCCTTCAGCGCCATCCTCGTCAGCACGTCTCAGGACCTGCGCGTAGCCGGGGTCTTCGAGCGCCTCGAGCAGACCGTCGACGACCGCACGCGCGCGCTCCGTGACCAGGAAGCGCGCCTCGCGCTCGCCGATCGCTTCGCCTCCCTCGGTACCCTGGCGGCGGGCGCGGCGCACGAGATCAACAACCCCCTCTCCGTCGTCGCGGCGAACTCCGTCGTCATGCTCGAGCTGCTCGAGGAGTCGGAGCATCGCGTTCCGGACGACGTCCGGCGAGAGCTGGCGACGCTGGCCGAGGAGATCCGGGAGGGGGCGCGGCGCGTCCAGCGTACCGTGCGCGACCTTCGAACGCTGACGCGCGAGCCCCCCACCACCATGGGCGCCGTGGAGCTCCTGCCCCTGGTGGAGGCTACGACCCCGCTCGTGCGCCACGAGCTCCGCCATCGGGCGCGCCTCGAGGTCGACGTGCCCGCGGGGCTCTCGGCGTGGGCCGACGAGGGCCGGCTGGGTCAGGTCCTTCTCAACCTTCTCATCAACGCCGCCCACGCCATCCCGCCCGGCGACGTGGAGGCCCAGTGCGTGCGCGTCACGGCGCGCCCCGTGGACGAGATGCTCGAGCTGCGTGTCGAGGACACGGGGTCCGGCATCCCACCCGAACACCTGGCGCACATCTTCGATCCCTTCTTCACGACCAAGCCCCAGGGCGAGGGCACGGGGCTCGGCCTCTCGGTCTGCACCGGCCTCGTGCTCGCCCTCGGCGGCACCATCGACGTGGACAGCACGCCCGGCGCCGGCACGACCTTCACGCTCCGGCTACGCCGCGCCGAGGCGACGCGCGACTCGGTCACGCGCGCCGTGGAGACGACGCCGGAGGCGCGGGCGCGCGTGCTGATCATCGACGACGACGCGGTGGTGGCCCGCACGCTCGCGCGCACGCTGCGGGACCACGACGTGCACATCACGACGGACCCGCGCGAGGGGCTCCGGCGCTGCCGCAGCGAGACCTTCGACGTGGTCCTCTGCGACGTGATGATGCCCGAGATGACCGGGCCGCAGCTCCTCGCGCGCCTCTCCTCGAGCGCGGAAGCCAAGGTGGCGCCAGGTGCCGTGGTCTTCATCTCCGGGGGGGCCTTCGAGGCTGCGACGCGCGAGGCGCTCGACGAGCTGCCCAATCCGCTCCTCGAAAAGCCCCTCGACGTGAGCGAGCTGCGCGCCCTCGTCGCGGCGTCACGCCATCGCCCGACGCCTGGTGCCCGGCGCGACGCGAGCTGAGCGTGGGCACACGCTCGGTCGGGCGGAGCGTCGGGCGGCGCCGAGGGCGCGCCTCACGCGCCGAGCCGAGCGGCGTGGTGCCGGAGGTGGTCCTCCATGAAGCTCGCGATGAAGTAGTAGCTGTGGTCGTAGCCCTCCTGGAGCCGGAGCTCGAGGGCTTGGCCGGCGCGTTCGCAGGCCGCCTGGAAGGGCTCGGGCCGGAGCTGCGCGTCGAGGAAGGGATCCGCCGTGCCCAGGTCGACCAGGATCGGCTCCGGGTGAGCGCCGCGCTGAACGAGCTCCGTCGCGTCGTAGGCTCTCCATCGCTCCCGGTCGGGGCCCAGGTAGCCCGTGAACGCCTTTTCGCCCCACGGAACCTGGCTGGGCGCGCTGATCGGGGCGAAGGCGCTGATCGAGCGCCAGGCCTCCGGCTGGCGGAGGCCGACCACGAGCGCGCCATGTCCGCCCATGGAGTGCCCGAAGACGCTCCGATGGGCCGGCCCCTTCGTGGGGAACGCCGCGTCGACCAGCGGCGGTAGCTCCTCGGTGACGTAGGTCCACATGCGGTAGCGCTCGGACCAGGGCGTCTCCGTCGCGTCCACGTAGAAACCCGCCGCGGTGCCGAAGTCCCAGCTCTCGTCCTCGCCCGGCACGCCCGCGCCCCGCGGGCTCGTGTCCGGGCAGACCACGATGAGCCCGAGCTCCGCGGCGACGCGCTGAAAGCCACCCTTCTCGGTCACGTTCATGGCCGTACAGGTGAGCCCGCTCAGGTACGTCACCACGGGGAAGGGGCCGTCGCCGGGCGGTACGAAGACGCTCAGCTCCATGGGGCCGCCGCACGCGGCCGACGCGTGACGCAGCACGCGCTGCCGCCCGCCGAAGGACGCCCAGCTCTTCACCGCCTCGAAGGCGCCGAGGTTCTCGCTCATCGGTCCGCTCAGTCGTAGAGCACGACGGATCGTATCGACGCGCCCTCGTGCATGAGGTCGAAGGCGCGGTTGATGTCCTCGAGGGGCATCGTGTGCGTCACGAGCGGGTCGATGCTGATCTTGCCGTCCATGTACATGTCCACGTAGGCGGGGAGCTCGGTGCGTCCGCGGACGCCGCCAAAGGCGCTTCCCTTCCACACGCGACCCGTCACGAGCTGGAAGGGTCGCGTCGCGAGCTCCTCGCCGGCGCCGGCCACGCCGATGATGATCGATTCGCCCCAGCCCTTGTGGCAGCACTCGAGGGCCTGTCGCATCAGCGACGCCTTGCCGACGCACTCGAAGCTGTAGTCCGCGCCACCCCCCGTGAGGTTCACGAGGTAGGGCACGAGATCGCCCTCGACCTCGGTGGGGTTCACGAAGTGCGTCATCCCGAAGCGCTCGCCCCAGGCCCGCTTCTCCGGGTTGACGTCGACGCCGATGATCATGTTCGCGCCGGCGATGCGCGCGCCCTGAATCACGCTCAGGCCCACGCCGCCGAGGCCGAAGACGACCACGTTCGCGCCGGGCTCGACCTGCGCCGTGTTGAAGACGGCGCCGAGGCCCGTCGTCACGCCACAGCCGAGCAGGCACACCTTGTCGAAGGGAGCGTCCTTCCGGATCTTCGCGAGGCTGATCTCCGGGAGCACCGTGTGCGTCGCGAAGGTCGACGTCCCCATGAAGTGGAAGAGCGTGTCGTTTCCGAGCGAGAAGCGGCTCGTGCCGTCGGGCATGAGGCCCTTGCCCTGCGTGGCCCGGACGGCCTGGCAGAGGTTCGTCTTCCTGGACAGGCAGAACTTACACTCGCGGCACTCCGCCGTGTAGAGCGGGATGACGTGGTCGCCCTTCTCCAGGCTCGTGACGCCGGGGCCCACGTCGACCACCACCCCGGCGCCTTCGTGCCCGAGGACCGAAGGGAAGATGCCTTCGGGGTCGGCGCCGCTCAACGTGAAGGCGTCCGTATGGCACACGCCCGTGGCCTTGAGCTCCACGAGCACCTCCCCCTCCTTCGGGCCGTCGAGGTCCACGGTCTCGATGCTGAGGGGCTGATTCGCCGCATGGGCGACGGCGGCTCTTACCTTCATCGGGCTCTCCTTCGCTGACGCGCCACGGTACTCGGCGAGGCGACGGCGCGGCTACCCCGGGAGGCGCGGGGGGCATGTGGGATGGCGGACCGTCTAGTCTGCACTGGCCGACGCAGGGATCGCGTCCGGAAGGCCGCACCACGCGGCGCTCTGCTCCCAGAGCTCGCGGGCCAGCGCCGCATCGCGCGCGAGGCGTGAGGGCTCGCGCGCGACTCCGTCGTCGCCGAAGTAGGTCCCCGTGACGGCGTCGAGGGACGGGTCCCGGGCGAGCTTGAGGGACGTCGCGGCGCCTTCCTCCACGGTCTTCATGCGTCGGGTGACCAAGGGCCGGATCGGCCACGGGATGGATCGCCAGATGTCCGAGGCGATCACGCCCGGGTGCAGCGCGTTGCTCGTGACGCGCGGCGGGAGGCCGTCCCGAGCTTCGAGGCGCGCCGCGAGCTCGCGCGCGAAGAGGACGTTCGCGAGCTTCGAGACGCCGTACTCGCCGAAGCCCGTACGCGAGCGCGTCCGCTGCCGCAGCGCGCCGAAGTCGAAGCTCTGGACGCGGACGTGAGCGCGGCTGGCGACGTGCACGATGCGCGCGGGCGTGCCCTCGCGCGCGGCGCGCTCGAGGGTCGGCAGGAGCAGGCGGGTGAGAAGGTAGGGTCCGAGGTGGTTCACGCCGAAGGCCAGCTCGAAACCGTCCGGCGTCTGCCCGCGGGTGCCGGCGAGGCCCGCGTTGTTGACGATCACGTGGATCGCCCTCTCCCGACCGAGCACCTCCTCCGCCGTCGCCCGTACGGCGTCGAGGTGCCCGAGATCGAGCAGCACCAGCTCGGCGGTCCCAGCCCGCTTCACCTCCGCGAGCGCCGGGGCGGCGCGCTCCGGAGACCGGCACGCCAGGAGCACCCGGTAGCCCGAGCGGGCCAGCTCCCGGGCGGTGACGAGGCCGATGCCCGTGTTGGCACCGGTGACGAGGGCGGTCTTCATGCCCTCGCTCTGCCCGCCTCCGTGGCCGCTGTAAAGCTCGCGGTGTCGACCCGGCGCCCCCCGGGCACGCCCGCGCGCTGATAACGCTGCGACGCTTACCGCGACGTGAGACCTATGGGCACCCAGCGTCCCCATGGCCTACCCTCGAAGCGGGGGGGGGGGCGGGGCGACACGCCGCGGGGGGGCCCCCAAGGCCGGCCAGGGGAACACCCCCCCCCCCAGGCGCCCGGCGCGCGGGCGGGGCGGCGCGGCTGCTCCAGGCGCGCGCGCTCGGCTCCGAGCCCTCCGCCAGCGCGCTCCGGTCCCAGGGCGCGGTGCGGCCGGTGCCCGAGTCCATCTTCCGACTCAAGGCCTTCGTCATTGCCATGGGTCTGCTCGCGTCCATCGGCACCATCGTCGACGCCGTCGGAACGGACTACTGGGGCTTCGACGAAGCCTGCGCGCGCATGGGCGTGATGGTGCACGGCAAGCTCGTGCTCCTCAGCCTCGCGTTCCTCGCGGTGATCAAGAGCGGCAAGCTCGGCTGGTCCCGGCTGCTGAACCTCGCCCTGGTCTACGTGGTGGTCGCGAGCTTCAGCATCGCCATCGCCGAGCAGTCCCGCCCGACGGGGGGAATGAGCACCGTCCCCATCCTTCTGGTGCTCTTCCCGCTCTTCGTCCCCACCACGCCGAAGCGCACGGCGCTCACGGCGCTCGCCGGCGCGTCCATGCTGCCGCTGGCCATCCTGCTCTACGAGTCGCTCCTCGAGCACCCCATGGACGGCCAGCGCTGGCTCGGCGTGCTCTTCACCTACGTCATCTCGCTGGTGTCCGTCATCCCCGCGAAGATCGTTTGGAAGCTGGAGCGTCGCCTCGCGCGCGCCGAGCAGCTCGGAAGCTACGAGCTCGTGGAGCCCATCGGTGAGGGCGGCATGGGGGAGGTCTGGCGGGCTCGCCATCGCCTGCTCCGGCGCCCGGCCGCCATCAAGCTCATCCGCCCGGAGGCCCTCGGAAATCGCGCCACCGGCTCCGAGCGCCAGAACCGCGTGGTCGAGCGTTTCGAGCGCGAGGCCCAGGCGACGGCCGCGCTCGAGAGCCCCCACACCATTCAGCTCTACGACTTCGGCGTGAGCCGAGATGGCGTGCTCTTCCACGTCATGGAGCTGCTCCATGGCATGGATCTGGAGACGCTCGTGAAGGAGACGGGGCCGCTGCCGCCGGAGCGCGTGGCCTACCTGCTCCTGCAAATCCTCGACAGCCTGGACGACGCCCACCGCTCGGGCCTCGTCCACCGCGACGTGAAGCCCGCGAACCTCTTCATCGCCCGGAAGGGCCAGCGTGTCGACTACGTGAAGGTGCTCGACTTCGGCCTGGTGAAGGAGCGCTCGCAGGACACGGCGCTGACGGGGGATGGCGAGCTGACGGGAACGCCCGCCTACCTGGCCCCCGAGATGGCGGCGGGCGAGGCTGCCGTGGACGGCCGCGCCGACCTCTACGCGCTCGGCTGCGTCGCCTACTGGCTGCTCACCGGGGAGCGCGTCTTCGACAAGGCGACGGCGATCAAGGTGGCCGTCGCGCACCTCACGGAGGAGCCGGTGGCGCCCTCCGAGCGAGGCGTGCCCGTGCCCGAGGCGCTCGAGGTGCTCGTGCTCGATCTCCTGGCCAAGAACCCGGACGTGCGGCCGCAGAACGCGGGCGAGGTGGCGGACCGGCTCCGCGCCCTGGGGCTGGCCGACGGCTGGACCCACGCCCGCGCCACGCGCTGGTGGCGACGGCATCTCCCCGAGCTGAGCGAGAAGCTCGGTGACGACGTGCGCGCGAGCCTCTCCCCGGTGCCGCGCACCGCGTGAGGGCTCACCCGGCGCCGGGGAACTGCGCGAGGCAGTCCATGTAGCCGATGGCCACGAGCTGGCGGCAGAGCTCCTCGTCCATGTCTGCGTCCGCGGCGAGCTCGCGGCCCGCGCCGGCGCCGCCGTGGAGCCAGTCGCGGCGGTCCCGCGCGCCTAGGAACTGGCCGCTCATGATGCGCAGGTAGCGCATGGCGATGGGGTGGGCGCGGCCGTTCATCTCGTTCTGCTCGCCCGGGTCGGAGGCGAGGTCGAAGAGCACGTAGGTGAGGCTCGAGCGGAGCACGAGCTTCCAGTCCAGCGCGCGGACGACGCGCCGGTTCTCCTGGAAGTCGCTGAAGGCGAGCCAGGGGCCCGGCGGCGGTGCGCGCCGCGTGAAGCCGAGGAGCGATCCCACCTCCATCGACGCCGGCACGGGGAGCCCCGCGGCCTCGAGCACCGTCGGCGCGATGGCCTGCGTGGACACGACGTGGGGCACGCGGAGCCCGGCTTCGGCCACGCCGGGGAAGCGCACGAGGAGCGGCACGTGGAGCAGCTCCTGGAAGATGGAGTGTCCGTGGCCCCAGCTGCCGTGCTCCTCGAACTCCTCGCCGTGGTCGCTCGTGATGACGAACAGCGTGTTCTCGGTGAGGCCGCGCTCGTCGAGGAAGGCGAGGAACGTCGCCATCTCCTCATCGTGATAGCTGATCTCCCCGTCGTGGAGCGCCTCGATGCGCGCCTTGTCGCGCTCGGTGAATGTCACGCGCGGCGGGCGCTTCTTCGCGTCCTCGAGGAGGAGGTGGGTGCGCCGGTTCGTGACCTGCCCCGCGTAGTCCTCTGCGTCGTACATCGCGAGGAAGCGGTCCGGCGGGTCGTAGGGGACGTGGGGGTCGATGGTCTGCAGGTAGGCGAAGAAGCGCCCCTCGTCCGCGTGCGCGTCAATCCATTCCCGTGCTTCGCGAAAGACGTTCGAGGCGTTCGTATTGCGGCGCTCGCGGATGTAGTTCGTGTAGTGGTCCCAGCCCTGGTCGAAGCCGAAGGCGCGGCTCACGTAACCGTTGGCGAGGAAGCTGGACGTCTGGAAGCCCGCCTCCCGAAAGATCTCGCCCAGCGTGAGCACCTCGTCGGGGAGCTTCGAACCGTCGTTCTTCGTGCCGTGCGTCGCCGGGAAAAGGCCGGTGAGGATCGAGGCGACGGAGGGCTTGGTCCAGTTCTCGGGCGCCTGCGCGCGCTCGAAGAGCGTCGCCTGCCGCGCGAAGGCGTCGAGGGCGGGGGTCCTCACCCGCGACGAGCGCTCGTAGAGCTGCAGCTTGCTCGCTCGGAGCGTGTCGATGGTCAGAACGACCACGTTCCGCGCCGGCGTGAAGGCCGCGAGGGCGGGCGCCGGTACCTCGACGCGCAGCGGGGCGATGGCCAGCGTGCCCTCGCCGCCAGCGGACACTTCCAGGCGTACCACCTTGCCGGCGAGGGACCCGAGACCCAGCCGGTGGCTTCCTGCCGCGCCTGCCTCGTGCAGCACCGTCCTCTCGCCGCCCTCCGGCGTGGCCACGACGCGAAGCGAGGGGCTGCCGCCCTCCGTCACGGCGGTGAACGTGAGCGTCGCGTCCGGCGGAATGGCCACGTGCCAGGTGGCCGAGGCCGGCGCCGTGAGCCGCAGAGCGTCGCGCTCTGCCCCATCGACGGTGGCGAGGACCCGGAGCGCGTCCGGCGACTCCGGGGGCGTGGCTCCCGCGGGCCCGACCTCGAGGCGCGCCACCTCGAAGGAGACCGGCGCGCCCTCGAGCTCCAGCGTGCTCGTCGCGCGAAGCAGCAGGTAGTTCTCGCCCGCGCGGGCGACGCCCTCGGGCACGGCGATCTCGAGATCGCGGAAGCCCCCAGCCGGGACGGCGGCTTCGCCCAGGGGCTGGCCGTTCCAGAAGAGCAGGAGCGCCTCCGCGCCCACGGAACGCACCCGCAGCCGCAGCGCGAGAGCCCCGGCGGCCTGCTCCCCGCTCAGGGGCAGGTAGACGCGACCGAGGCGTCCGAAGCGCGAGACGCCCTCGCCATCCCGAAGGGCGTCCCCGCTCCAGCCGGAGTTCCAGCCCCCGCTCGTGTACTTCGCCCGCGCGGGCCCTCCGAAGGAGACATGGAGCACGCCGTTCTGCCGGTGATCCGCCAGGTGCGCGAGGTCCACCAGATCCGCGTGCACGCGGAAGCGAGCCGCCGGCGCAGCGTCGGGGGGCTGCTCACCTTCCGGTGCGGCTGGCGCGAGGGCCGTAGGCGCCGTCTCCGAAGAAGGGGCTGGCACCGGGACGGGTGCAGCCGGCGGGTCCGGGTCGTCGCAGGCCGCGAGCGCGAGCAGCGCGACCATGAGGGGGCGAAGCGTGACGGGCATCGAGCGTCCGAAAGCGGGTCCGACCCCATGATGAGCGTCTTGGTCGGCCGCGTCGACGGCGGTACGTCGCGTCTTCGCCGCGCGGGCCGTCGTGCGACCTTCGATGACGCTTTCCGGGCCCCGTGCTAGCTCTCCCCTCCGGCCGCCCGGCGGTCCCCCCACGCCATGGACTCGACCTCACCCGCCCCCGCCGCGTCCGACGCGGAAAACCCGGAGCGCGCTCCGGTCAATGGCCCGGACCGCGTTCGCAGCCGCCCGCCGCGCCGAAGCGCGCCCCCGGAGCCGGGCTGGAGCGTCGAGAAGAGCGCGCAGCTTTACCAGATCGCTGGCTGGGGTCGGCCCTACTTCCGCATCAACGACGCCGGCCACGTCGAGGTGCGCCCCGATCCCCAGCAGGACCGGGGCATCGATCTCCACGCGCTAGCGCTCGAGCTCGGCATGCGAGGCCTCGACCTGCCCCTGCTCATCCGCTTCCCGAACATCCTTCAGGACCGGATCCGGCTCATCAACCGGTGCTTCGAGACGGCCATCGAGGAGTACGGTTACCCGGGCCGCTATCGCGGCGTGTTCCCCATCAAGGTGAACCAGCAGCGGCACCTCGTGGAGGAGATCGTCGCGGCGGGCCGGCCCTGGCAATTCGGCCTCGAGGCCGGCAGCAAGCCGGAGCTCCTGATCGCCCTCGCCGCCATGGAGGACGAGGACGGCTTCATCGTCTGCAACGGCTACAAGGACGATGTCTACATCGAGACGGCGCTCGTCGCGCAGCGCATGGGCAATACGGTGGTCATCGTGCTCGAGCGCCTCGACGAGCTCGAGCGCGTGCTCCGAGCCAGCGAGCGCCTCGGCATCCGCCCCGCGCTCGGGGTGCGCGCCAAGCTGAGCTCGAAGGGTATGGGACGCTGGGCCGAGTCCGCGGGCGACCGGGCCAAGTTCGGCCTCACGACCTCCGAGGTCGTGCGCATCGTCGACGTGCTCGCCGAGCGCGGCATGCTCGACTGCCTGCAGCTCCTGCACTTCCACATCGGCAGCCAGGTCAGCTCGATCATCCCCTGGAAGAACGCGATGCGGGAGGCGGCGCACCTCTACGTGGAGCTCAAGAGACTCGGCGCGGCCATGGGCTACCTCGACGTCGGTGGCGGGCTCGCCGTCGACTACGACGGCTCGAAGACGGACTTCCGCGCGTCGATGAACTACGGCGTGCAGGAGTACGCCTACGACGTCGTCGCGGGCATCCAGGATGCCTGCGAGAAGGCCGAGGTGCCCTGCCCGACCATCGTGAGCGAGTCCGGGCGCGCGGTGGCGGCCTACCAGTCCGTGCTCGTCTTCGACGCCGTCGGCGACGCCCATGAGGATCGCGGTCGTCCCACGCAGCCGGCCGGGAATGCGCACCGGGTGCTTCAGGAGCTCTGGGAGGTCTTCCAGGGCATCCAGCCGAAGAACGTCCAGGAGTCCTGGCACGACACGACGCAGGCCCTCGAGGAGGCGCGGAGCCTCTTCAAGTTCGGCTACCTCGGGCTCCGGGAGCTCGCCGAGGCCGAGCGCCTCTTCTGGGCATGCTGCGAGCGCATCCGGGAGAAGCTCCGGGGCCGCAAGCACGTGCCCGAGGAGCTTCAGCACCTCGATGAGCTCCTCGGCACCATCTACTACTGCAACTTCTCCATCTTCCAGAGCGCGCCGGACATCTGGGCGATGGACCAGCTCTTCCCGATCATCCCCATCCATCGCCTGGACGAGGAGCCGACGCTCAAGGCGCGCCTCGCGGACCTTACGTGCGACAGCGACGGCATCGTGCAGAGCTTCATCGACGTCGAGGACGTGCAGAGCGCCCTCGACGTGCACCCGGTTCGGCCTGGCGAGCGCTACCTGCTCGCGATGTTTCTCGGCGGCGCCTACCAGGAGATCCTCGGCGACCTCCACAACCTCTTCGGGGATACGAACGCCGTCCATGTCCGCCTCGAGGACTACGGGCACAGCGTGGCGCACGTCATCAAGGGCGACAGCATCGAAGAGGTGCTCCGCTATCTCCAGTACGACCCGGAGGAGATGGTCGAGCGCGTGCGCGTCCAGGCGGAGCGCGCGCTCAAGGCCGGCCGGATGGACCTCGCGGCGCTGAGCATGTTCATGCGCCACTACGAGGACAGTCTCCGCGGCTACACCTACCTGCAGGAGTCGCCGGAGCTCGTCGCGCCGCCGAAGGACGCATGAGCGCCTTCGATGCCGAGCGCGCGAGCGAGCGCGTCCTCATCGTCACGCCGACCTACGACGAGCGCGAGAACCTCGAGACCTTCCTCGCGGGGGTCTTCGACGTCCTGCCACGGGCGCATGTGCTGGTCGTGGACGACGCCTCGCCGGACGGCACCGGGGAGCTCGCAGACGCTATCGCGGCCCGCGACGACCGGGTGCAGGTGATGCATCGGCCCGGGAAGCTCGGCCTGGGGAGCGCCTACCTCGACGCCTTCGCGTGGGCCCTCGAGCGCGGCTACGAGCTCGTCTTCGAGATGGACACGGACCTGAGCCACGATCCGGGGTACCTGCCGGACTTCCTCACGGCCTTCGCCGAAGGCGCGGACGTCGTCGTCGGCTCTCGGAACGTGCCGGGCGGAGGCGTGGAGGGCTGGGGGCTCGGGCGCCACGTGCTGAGCAAGGGCGGGAGCCTCTACAGCCGAGTGATCCTGGGTCTGCAGGTCCGGGACCTGACGAGCGGCTACAAGGGCTTCCGCGCCGAGGTGCTTCGAAGGCTCGATCTGTCGAACGTTCGTTCGAACGGTTATTCCTTTCAGGTGGAGCTCACGTACCGGGCGCTGCTCCGTGGATTCCGCGTGACCGAGGTCCCCATCGTCTTCGTCGACCGGCGCGCCGGCCAGTCGAAGATGAGCCGGCGGATCTTCGCGGAGGCGGTGATGATGATGCCGAAGCTTCGGCTGGACGCGCTCCGCGGCCGTCTCTGAGGGGCGCGGAGTCCGCCGCCGTCCACGTTTTCGTGAGTCGTGCACGTCCACGCCGAATCCACGCGACCCAAGAGACGCGGCGTCTCCGTGTCCGGGTCGGTTTCCGTGCCCATGCCCGTGCCCCTGCCCATGCCCTGGGGCGGCACGCTCCTGACCGTCGCCCGCATGAGCCCCTGGGGTCTTTGCTCTCCGGGGATGGACCAGCGTCGCTCCGTGCTCGGGCGCGTCAAGGCTGGCCCTACGGGCCCCCAGCTTCGCTGGCTTCGGCCTTGACCCGCCCTGCGCGCGGAGCGGGGAGGGCGGTGCCCCCCGGAGAGGCCGGTCGGGGCGAAAAGGAGACAGCCTCATGCAGATATTCGAGCTCTCGCTTCAGCTCGTGAGCGACACGATGCCCTTGGTCCGGCGCATTTCGCGCGTGGACCGCGACCTGGCGCGGCAGCTGCGCCGGTCCGTGATGAGCGTTCCGCAGCGCATGGCCGAAGGAATGCACTCGCGCGGCGGGAACAAGACGGCGCAGTTTCAGGGAGCTGCCGCGTCGGCCAAGGAGACCGAGGCGTCACTTCGAGTCGCAGTGGCGGCTGGCTATGTCGGTGCGAGCGACATCGCGGCGCTTCGGGACCGGTGTGACCACGTGAGCGCGGTGATGTTCAAGCTGGTGCGGCGGCCGAGGTAGGCGCGCGGCCGGGGCGCTTCGGCGCCCCGGTCGTCTCCGTTCCCGTCTCCGTTCCCGTCTCCGTTCCCGTCTCCGTTCCCGTCTCCGTTCCCGGCTCCGTTTCCGTTCCCGTCTCCGTTTCCGTTCCCGGCTCCGTTCCCGTCTCCGTCACCGTCTCCAACACCGAGCTCGGCTCCCCCCTGCGCTACCCTCGTCCCTCATGTTCGAAGCGGCTGAGGTCGACCATCACGTGGCGAAGGCGCGCTATGAGGACGAGGTGCCCCGGCTGCGCGAGGCCCTTCTCGCGGCGCAGGACGAGCTTCGGGATCGGGAGCGCTTCGGGCTTTGCGTCGTCGTCGGGGGCGTGGACGCCGCCGGGAAGGGCGAGACCGTCAACCAGCTCCAGTACTGGCTCGACCCGCGCCAGGTGCGCGTACATGGCATCGGCCGGGCGACGGACGAGGAGCGTGCGCGGCCATTCTATTGGCGCTTCTGGCACCTCCTCCCGCCGCGCGGGCAGACCGGCGTCTTCATGGGCTCCTGGTACACGGACGCCATCCTCACGCACGCGGCGGGGCGGTGCTCGGACGCCGAGCTCGATACCGTGCTCGACGAGGTTCGGCACTTCGAGCGCATGCTCACCGACGAGAACGTCCACGTCCTCAAGCTCTGGTTCCACATCACGAAGAAGCAGGTGAAGAAGCGCCTCGAGAAGCTCTCGAAGGACGAGGCGACCTCTTGGCGCGTCACCGACGAGGACTGGAAGCGCCTCGGGCGCTACGACGCCATGCGGCACAGCGCGGAGCGGGCGCTACGGCAGACGAGCACGGACAACGCGCCGTGGCTCGTCGTCAGCGGGGCCGACCGGCGCCATCGGCAGCTCGTCGTGGGCCGCGCCGTGCTGGAGACGCTCCGCCGCGGCCTCGACGCTGCGCCGCGGCCGGAGCCGGCGCCGCCGGTGCCACGCGTTCCGCCCTCCATCGACGGGCGCACCGTCCTCGACACCCTGGATCTCGCGAAGAAGGTCCCCGACGAGGTGTACGACGTACGCCTCGAGAAGCTCCAGGGGCGCCTCGCGCGGCTTCTTCGGACGTCGCGCTTCCGAAAGAAGCACAGCCTGGTGGTGGCCTTCGAGGGGCAGGACGCGGCCGGGAAGGGCGGCTCGATCCGCCGCGTCACCGCGGCGCTCGACCCGCGCAGCTACCACGTGGTGCGCATCGCCGCACCGAGCGACGAGGAGAAGGCGCTTCCCTATCTCTGGCGCTTCTGGCGGCACGTCCCGGCGCGCGGGCGTGCGACCCTCTTCGACCGCTCCTGGTACGGCCGCGTGCTCGTCGAGCGCGTCGAGGGCTTCGCGTCGCAGGGCGACTGGGCCCGCGCCTATGCCGAGATCAACGACTTCGAGGAGCAGCTCCACGATCACGGCGCGGTCGTCGTGAAGCTCTGGCTCCAGATCGACCAGGACGAGCAGCTACGCCGCTTCCGCGAGCGGGAAGCGACCGGGCACAAGCGGCACAAGATCACGGCGGAGGACTGGCGCAACCGCGAGAAGTGGGACCAGTACGCGGAGGCCGTGCACGAGATGGTCGTCCGCACCAGCACGGAGCTCGCGCCGTGGACCCTCGTCGGGGCCAACGACAAGCGTCACGCGCGCCTCGAGGTGCTCGAGACGCTCACCCGAGCCGTCGAGGCGCGGCTCGAGTGACGTCGTCCCGGGGGGCGGGTGGGGCCAGGGACGCACACCGGCCTTGGGCAGGGGCAGGGGCACGGGCAGGGGCAGGGGGTAGCCGGCCGCCGGCGGGCGGCCGGGCTACTGCGCGATGCGGATCAGCTCGACGTCGAAGACGAGCATGCCCTGGGGAGCACCGGGGCGGCCGCCATAGGCCAGGTCCTCCGGGATCCAGAAGCGTCGCTTCTCTCCCGCGACCATGAGCTGAAGGCCATCGGTCCACCCCGCGATGACCCGGCCGAGCGGGAAGGTGACCGGTCGGCCCCGCGTGATGGAGCTGTCGAACATCTCGCCGTCGGTCGTCCAGCCCGTGTAGTGCACCTCCACGGTGCTGTCGGCCGTCGGGTGCTCCGTGCCTTCGCCGGCCGAGAGGACCTTCGACGCGAGACCGCTCTCGGTGCGCTCGGCGTCGGCCGGAGGCGCCGCCACGTCCGCCGGCGCCGGCGGGGGATCGTCGACCTTGGTCAGCTGGAGCAGCTCGACGTCGAAGACGAGGGTGCCCTGGGGGCCCGGGCACCCTCGTCTT
>CALCTH010000439.1 GCA_937893795.1 uncultured Myxococcales bacterium
GGCCGGTCGGACGCCGCGCCGCGCGTGCCGGCCCCTCGTCGCTGGGGCCCGCACCCCCGCCGCCACCGCCCACGAGCCCCTGACGCTTCATCCACGACCACATCGCCCGGAGCCCGCTCCCCTGGTCCCGAAGGTCGTAGCCCACGACGCTCTGGTTCCAGCGCACACGCATCGCATCGAGCAGTGCCTGGAGCTCGCCGAAGAGGCCGTCCGGCGCCGGGCCCGCCATCGTGAAAGCCCGCGGCGTCGGGTCGAGGGTCTGCCAGGCACCGTCGATCCACGCCTCGACCCAGCTGTGCGCGTCGCCCTGCCGGAGCGCGTAATAGCGCCCGTACTGGTTCCAGGTGCCTCCCACGAAGCCGGTGACGTTGCGGGCCGGCACGCCGAGCGCGCGCAGCATCACCGCGAGCGAGGTCGAGAAGTACTCGCAGTGCCCCGCCTTCGCTTCGAAGAGGAAGACCTCGAGCGGATCGCGGCCCGTCGTGTCCGGCTGATCGAGCGTGTAGCGAAGCTCGCCCGAGTCGCGAAGCCACGCGGTCAGGCGCTCCGCGCGTACCGCCGGTGAGCCCTCGCCCGCCACGCGCCGCGCGAGCTCTGCGATGCGCTCCTGACCCGGCGGGAGCGCCGTATACGTCGCCGCCGCCTCCGGCGCGAGAAGCTCCGGCACCGGTACCCCCTCCGCCACGTGCGCCGTGTAGCGAAGACCGAGCCCGCCGGCGTCCACGTAGCGGAGGTCCACTCCGGCGCCGAGCGTCAGCCGCCGATAGCGCTCCCGCCCCGCGCTCACCCGCGGCGGGATCTCGATCCCGACGGTCCCCTCGGGGAGAAAGACCACGCTCTCGTCGATGCTGTCGAGCACCACGTCGAGCTCTTCGCTGCCGGACCCGAGTGGCCCGCTCAGCGCGTAGTAGCCCAGCCGGTGGCCAAGGCGCCGCGCCGTGCCACGCGAGCGCGTCCAGCGCCCTTCTTCGTAGCGGTCGAAGCTGGTCCCGCGGAAGCGGAAGCTGCGCGGCGGCGCCTCCCCACCCTGCGCCAGACCGCGTGGCGTCACCCGGAGCACCACCGTCGGGTCGCTCCGAATCACGCCGAAGCCCCCGAGCTCCACGTTGCTGCCGAAGCCGGCCACCGCCCGACCCGTGTCGAAGCCGAAGGAGAGGAAGCCCATGCCGACGCGCGGGAAGAGCAGGAAGAAGGCCGCCGTCGCCAGGAAGAGCGGCACGGCCAGCGCCGCCGTACCCACCAGGAAGCGGGGCCCTGCGATGCGGGGCGAGCGCAGCAGCTGCCGGGCGCGCTCCGAGGGTCCCTCGTAGAGCGAGCGCCCAGGCTCCGCGTGCTGCGCCTCGATCTCGCTCCGGAGGTGGGTGAGCGCGAGCATCCATGGCGTGACGAGCACGAAGCCGAGGAAGGCCACGCCGTAGTCCACGCCGGTGGTCAGCACCGTCGCCGCGATGAGGTGAAGGAACGCGAGCGCCTGGATGTGCTGGTAGTCGCGCGCGCTGCGTCGGTGGAAGAGGCGGCTGAGCTGGAGCAGCGTCGCAAACTCGAGACCGAGCGCCAGGTAGGGCGAGCCCGTCAGCCCGCGCAGCACCTGGATGCCGAAGACCGCCAGCACCGCCGCGTTGAGCGTCCGCGTCGCCGAAGGCTGCCCCCAGAAGCGCTCGTCGACGAACCAGCTCGCGACGAAACCCAGCGCCACGACGATGCGCAGCGGTAGCTCGAGGTCCCCGCCGAGCGTCACCGCGAAGAGCCCGAGCCCGGCCATCAGGTACGTGATCGCGCGATGCAGTCCGTCGAAGGTCAGGGCGGCGTCCCGAGCGGACCTCGGCGGACGGCGAGGTGCGCTCGTGGGCAACGGGCGCCCCGGGGCCGCGGCTTCCTCGCTCACGCCGCAGCCTCCGAGAGCCGGACCGCGACGCCGTAGACCTGCCCCCTCGGCGTGGGCAGGGGTACGTCGTCCTCCGTCGCCTCGACGAGCGCCAGGAAGCGGTAGATCGGATCCGCGGACGCCCCGGGGAGCACCAGCGCCGACGCGTCCCCGCGCACGAGCACCTCCGCGGCGACCCCGTCCCGCAGCGCGGCCCGCGCGACGCCCGCGGCCTCGCTGATCGCCAGCTCGAAGCCAGCGTCCCAGAGCCGCCGCGTGTCGGCGTCCAGCCCCGAGGGCACGCGCTGGTCGAGCACGATGGAGAGCCGCGCCCGGCTCTCTCGCTCGCGCTCCCGTACGACCAGCTCGCCGAGCGCCGCGCTCCGACGCCAGTGAATCGAGCGCGCCTCGTCGGACTCACGGTACTCGCGGATGCCGGCGATCTCCCCGCGACCACCGGAACGCGGCGTGCGGATCTCGTCGCCGCGGGGCCCGCGCGTCGTCGCCGGCGCCGGTGCCTCGGCCACGGCCGGGAAGACCAGGTGCCGCGAGGGTGCGTCGAAGACCCGGTACTTCTCGATGAGCCCGAAGGGGTAGCGCGTCCGGAGCGTGTACCCCTCGATCTCGAGCCAGCCCCGCGCGTGGAGCGGACGCCGGGTGCTCGTGCGCTCCGTCGTGCCGGCGTCGACCTTGATGACGAAGGCCGAGGGAATCACCGCGGGGAGCGGTGGCGCGGCGCCCCGGGCCCGGGCCTGCTCGAAGGCCTTCTCCTTCACCGCTTGCCGCAGCTTCTTGGGCGGCCCCTCGCTCACCTCGAGGGCGAAGCTCGGGAAGCGCGTTTTCCGGTTGGTGACGCGCACCTCCACGTGGGCCTCGCTCCCTGCGAAGAGCCGCGCCGGGAAGCTCCGCTCGGCGCGCACGCCCCAGAGCGCCAGATCGCTGAGAGCGCCGCTCAGGAGCAGCAGGCTCAGCATGAGCCCGAGCACCAGGTAGAGCAGGTTGTTGCCGGTGTTCACCGCGGCGAGGCCGACCCCGATGGTCAGCCCCACGAAGGCTCGCCCCTCGCGGGTCAGCCTGAAGTTGCGACGCGACCGCCGGCGAACGCGCATCGTGGAAAGCGTGCGGCCGAAGGGGTGGGACCGCCAGGGCGAGGCGCTCACGTCGGCACGGGGACGGCGTCGACGAGCGCTCGGAGCACGCGCTCTGCGTCGTCGCGCGCGCTCTGCGCTTCGTGGGCGCCGGCAAGATGCACCCGGTGCGCGAGGGCGGGTACGGCGAGGGCTTTCACGTCGTCGGGCAGCGCGAAGTCCCGGCCCATCACCAGGGCCCGAGCGCGCACGGCGCCTTCGACGGCGAGCGCTGCCCGCGTCGAGGCGCCCACGGCCAGCTCGCCGGAGCGCCGCGTGGCCAGCACGATGGCGTGCAGATAGTCGTGCACCGAGGTGTCTACGTGCACCTGCCGCGTCGCGCGCTGCGCCGCGAGGAGCGCCTCGGCAGAGACGAAGGCCTCCATGCCGTTCACCGGGTCGGCGCCCTGGCGCTCGGCCAGGAGACGCCGCTCCACGTCGACGGGCGGATGCCCGATGCGGAGCCGCAGGAGAAAGCGATCGAGCTGCGACTCCGGGAGCGGATACGTCCCGTAGAAGTCCAAGGGGTTCTGCGTCGCGATGACGAAGAAGGGCGCCTCGAGGGTGTGCGTCTGGCCGTCGATGCTCACCTGCCGCTCGCCCATGGCCTCGAGGAGCGCGCTCTGCGTCTTCGGCGTCGTCCGGTTGATCTCGTCGGCGAGGAGGAGCTGGGTGAAGACCGGGCCGGGCCGGAAGACGAAGTCGTTGCGGTCGCGGTCGAAGACGTTGCCGCCTACGACGTCCACCGGGAGCAGGTCCGAGGTGAACTGCACGCGGCGGAAGGTCAGACCGAGGCTCGCCGCGAGCGCGCGGGCGAGCGTCGTCTTGCCCACGCCGGGCACGTCCTCGACGAGCACGTGGCCTTCGGCGAGGAGCCCGACGACGGCGAGCTCCACGACGTCGCGCTTGCCTTCGAGCACGCTTCCCACGCGCTCCACGAGCTCCGCGGCGAGGGTGATGGCGTCCTTCAGCGGGTCGGTCATGGGCAGACTGCAGGCAGTACGGGCCGCCGAGGCGTTTTCGTAGGGCCGTTGCGGCCAGCGCGCACGGCCCCGAGCGGGCGAAACCCGGAAGGGCCGCTAGAGCAAGACGATGTCCTCGACGTCGAGCGCTTCCTGCGCGACGACGGTGCGGGTCTCTTCCTCCCGCTTCGTCGCCAGCTCGTAGAGCTCCTGCAGGAGCCCCGGGTGCGCGCGGATGGCCTCCTGAAAGCCGTCGCGGCTGAGCTCGAGGGCCACCGTGGGGCTCAGCGCGCGCACCGTGGCGTTGGCCGGGCGCCGGAGCACGAGGCCGATCTCGCCGACGACGTCGCCGGGACCGAGCTCGGCGATGCGGAGCGCGTCCCCGTCCGCGTCGATGCCCTCCACCTCGACGCTCCCGCTGGCCACGAGGAAGAGCGTGCCGGCGTCGTCGCCCTCCGTCACGAGGACGTCCCCGGCGTCGAAGTGCGTCGTGGTGAAGCGATCGACCACGGCCTGCCGGTCGTCCGGCGACACGGAGCGAAGGATGACGCTGTGGCGCACAAGGTTGGCCAGCATGCGCTCTCGGCAGAAGCGCGAGAGCTCCTGGCCCACGGCCGGTGCCTTGACGGCGATCGTCTCGAGCACGCTACGGCGAATCTCGAGCACGGCCGCGCTCGCTTCGGCGGTCACCGAGCCGGCGCGCGGCGCGTCGGCGACGAGCGCCATCTCGCCCACGATGGCCCCGGGGCCGAGCTGCGCGAGCGCGGTCTGCTCGTCGCCGCTCCCGCGGCTCACGGCGAGGCTCCCGCGCACCACGACGAAGGCCTCTTCACCCGGGGCGCCTTCTTCGATGAGGCACTCTTCGGCGCCAAGCTCTCGGAGCGTCATGCCCTCGAGGAGCTGCGCGAGCGCGCCCGGCTTCAAGGCGCCAAAGAGCGGAAGCGTCGGAACCGCGCCGTCGGCGGGCGCACCGTCGTCGGTCGCGAGGAAGCGCTGCAGCGCGCCCTCGGCGGCGTCGAGGAGCGCGTCGCCGGACGTCCGCGCCAGGGCCGGCGGCACCGCGACCGACGCCGGGAGCGGCGGAGGCGTCGGGGCCGCGTCTCCCTGGCGCGCGCTGCCCTCGCCGAAGGCCTCCGCCACGGTGGCGATCAACACGCCTGCACTCTCCCCAGCCGCGCCGGCGACCTTCGCCGCGGCGATGGCGCGCGGCAGGTCCCCACGACGCGTGAAGCTGTCCACCAGTCGCGAGGCGACCTCCCCGGCTACGAAGGGGCGATCCTGATCGATGGCGAGCTCGGCGAGCAGGAAGGCCGCGCCGAGCTGCGTGAGGTCGGCGTCGAGGAGTGCGATGCCCACCCGGAGCGCCTGCTCGCGGTCGCCGCCGAGGCGCGCGGCGTGGGCGTCGTCCAGCACACTGGGAGCTTGGGCCATGTCCGCCGCACATACCGCTTCCCGGGCCCTCAGGCCAAGAGCGGCGACGTCGCGCTGCCTAGTGGAGCGGAAGAGGTGCGGGCATCGGGACGACCTCGTCGGCGCCCGGCCGTGGCGCGTCGGGACCGCCCTCGAGGGGTACGTGACACACCTCCTGCGCCGCGAAGTCCACGAGCGCGACGCTGACGTCGAAGGCGCGGTGGAGCGTGCCCGCGTTGATGAAGGTGAGCCCGGGCATGGCGCGCGCCATGCGGCGATGCGTGTGGCCTCCGATGGCATAGCTGAGCTCGGGGTCCTTCATGAGCGGGACGAGCGCCGGCATCACGGACTGGAGCGCGTACCCCTTGGTCTCCGGATAGAGGATCGCGAGGTCGTCCTCGCCGACGGCGTGGCAAAGGAGCGCATCGCCAGCGACGGTATGAAGCCGCCGCGTCCGCGGGAGGGCTTCGAGGTAGGTGCGCACGTCGTCCGGGAGCGGCCCCGTCGGGGTAGGCACCGTGCGCATCTCGTCCGCGAGCCACCAGCGCTCGTGATTGCCAGCCACGGACCACACGCCGGCGTCGCGGAGCCGGCGACAACAGGCGGCGACGTCCTCGTCGGGAACGGGGCCGTCCACGATGTCTCCGACGCAAAGCACGGCATCGACCTCGCGCGTCCGGAAGACCTCCAGGGCCGCGTCCAGGGCGGCGAGCTCTCCATGAACGTCGCCGATCACGCCGACGCGCCGTAGCGGCGCCTGCCCCGCGTCCAACCGCACGACCTCACGCTAGCAGCTGCGCACGCAGGTCCGCGATCGGGGAAGCGGGCGCTTTCGCACGATGCGCCGTTCGAGAGGGCGCACGCGAACGCTGTTCGCGCGCGCCCCCTTCACGCATGCTCGCGTCCGTGGCGCTCTACGAGGTCCAAGGGCTGACCAAGAGCTTCGGCGACCTGGCCGTGCTTCGGGGCGTCGACCTTCAGGTCGAGCGCGGCGAGCTCGTGACCATCATGGGCGACAGTGGCTCCGGCAAGAGCCTCCTCTTCAAGCTCATGCTGGGGCTCCGCGAGCCCGACGCCGGCCGGCTGATCTTCGACGGCAAGGACATGACGGGGGCCCCGGAGAGCGAGTGGCTGACGGTCCGCCGCCGCATCGGCATCGCCTTCCAGGAGCCGGCGCTCTTCGACTCGATGAGCGTCTTCGACAACATCGCCTACGGCATCCGCGAGCAGTCGCTGCTGCCCGAGGATGCCATCCCGCGGCGCGTCTCGGAGACGCTGGCCGCGGTGGGCCTGCCCGGCATCGAGGAGATGGCGCCGGCGAGCCTGAGCGGCGGCATGCAGAAGCGCGTGGGCATCGCGCGGGCCATCGCCATGCGGCCCGAGATGGTCATCTACGACGAGCCTACGGAGGGCCTCGACCCGATCAACGTGACGCGCGTCAATCGGCTCATGCTCGCGCTGAGGGAGCGCTTCGCGGTGACGACGGTGGTCGCGACGCACAACATGCGGAGCGCCTTCGAGACGTCGGACCGCCTCATCCTGCTCCACGAGGGCCAGGCGGTGCTCACGGGCACGCCGAAGGACTTCCGAGAGAGCAGTGACCCGCGGCTGGCGGATTTCGTTCGCGCGAGCGAGATGCGCCTCCCGCGCCCGAGCGAGGCCCCTCCCTCGCCGAGCTAGCGAAAGCCGCCGGCGGCGAGGATTTTCCGGGTGAGGCGGCTGATGCCCACATCGCCCAGCGCCGCGTCGTCGAAGGCACGCTGCGCGTCGTCGGGCCGCTGGAGCCGGGCCGCGACGGCGCGGAAGACCGTCACGAAGAGCCGCCGATGGCTGAGGACGTGCTCCACCTGGCCCCGCGGCGTCGCCTCGACGCGTGCGCTGAGGCCGACGGAGGCGAGCGCAGCCCGCGCCGCGTCGGCGTCGGGCGCGGGACGGTGGGTGTCCTTCGCCGACGGCTTCGGAGCCGCGTCGAGGAGCCCGAGCTGCGCCGGCTCGGCCGGGCGCGTCTCGAGCGTAGGCGGACCCCAGAGGCCACGGAAGAGCCCGCCTTCCTGCGCTCGGCGCAAGAAGACTTTGCCCCGCGCCGTGGCCACCACGGCGACGAGGTGCGTCGGCACCGGCGCCTTCTTTACCTTCGGCACGGGGAGGCTCTCCGCCACGCCCGCCGCGCGGCCGGCGCAGGCCGAGGCGAGCGGACAGGCGCCGCAGCTCGGGTTGCGCGGCGTACAGACGGTCGCCCCGAGCTCCATCAGGGCCTGGTTCAGGTCGCCCGGGCGAGGACCAAAGACCAGCCGTTCCGCCTCGGCCCAGAGACGCTTCTCCGTGTCCGCCCGACCCAGCGGGGTCTCGATGCGGTGGAGCCGGGCGAGCACCCGGGAGACGTTCCCGTCGACGACGGCCTCCGGCGCGTCGAAGGCGATGCTGCCGATGGCCCCCGCCGTGTAGCGCCCGACGCCGGGAAGCCCGAGGCGCTCCTCACGCCCCGCCGGGACCTCGCCGCCGTAGCGCGCCACCACCTCCTTCGCGCCGCGATGGAGTAGGCGCGCGCGGCGGTAGTAGCCGAGGCCACTCCACAGCCCGAGCACCTCGTCCTCCGTCGCCTCGGCGAGCGACGCCGGCGTGGGGAAGCGCGCCAGGAAGCGATCGAAGTAGGGGACCACGGTCTGGACCCGGGTCTGCTGACACATGATCTCCGAGACCCACACGGGCCACGGCCGACGATCGCGGCGCCACGGAAGGTCCCGGGCGTTGGCGTCATAGAAGGCGAGGAGCGCGCGGCGCTGCGCCGAAGGCGGAAGCGTGGGTTGGCTCACAGCTCGCCCGAAAGGTAGTGTCCCAGGCCGCGGCACCTCGGCGCGGGGATCGCGCTGGCCACTTGCCCCGCGAAACGCCACACTCTTCGCGGGTTTGCCGCATTTCTTCCACAGTCGTGTCGCGGGTGATGCACAACGCTCGGTTCGGCGGAACCCGGACGTCACCTAGCACGCCGAGGATGGAGGACCTGGACCCGCGCCCATGAACGAGCCCGACACCCATCCTTCCGAATCCGGTTTGGTCGCCCCGGCGGCCGCGGCGGGAGTGGGTGCGACGCGGGTACCGCCGCTCCGGGCGGCCATGGTCCCGGCGCTGGTGGCCCTGCTGCTGCTCTGCGTGGGTCTCGGCGCCGCCCTCCTGCTTCGCCCGGCGCCCCTCGCCGCGCTCGAGGCCGGTGGGGGGCCGACCCTCGACGGTCGCGCCCTGCTCTTGGACGCGCTTCGCTCGAGCCTCTACGGGCTCTTGCTCGGGTTCCCGGCGGGTTTCGCGGCAGCGCTGCTCGCCGACTTGCGTCGGAGCGGACGCCGCACGCAGGGCCGCGGGCTGACGCAGCTGGTCACGTCCTGGCTCGCGGCGCCGGCGGGCCTCTTGGCGCTCCTGGCCGTCGGCGTCGGGGTCCTGGACGCCCGCCCGGATCAGGGTGCGCTCGCGCTTGCCCTGGTCTTCGGTCTGGCGTGGACGCTCCGCGGCGCAGATCGGGCCTTCGCGCGGGTGCCACACAGCCTGCGTCGGCAGGCGCTGCTCTTGGGCGCGACGCCCGACCGCGTGACGACGCGCCTCGTAGTGTCGCAGGCGCTCCCGCGCGTGCGCACGCTCGCTCTCGAGGTGGGCTTGGGCCTCGTGGCGCTCAGCGTCGTCGCGCTGCTCGCGAAGGCGCGCCTGGACGTGGGCGCGGACGAGCTGGCCCTCCTGGTGGCGCTCGTGCTGCTGGCAGCAGCGACGCGGCGCCGCCACCCCGCCGCGCCGCATCACGCCGCGCCGGACGACTCCGCGCACCACGGGCCGGCGTGAGCCTCGCCGCACGTCCCGCCGTCCCGCCGAGGGTTCCGGCCGCCGGCTTCGGCGCCGAGATCGACGGCCGGTGGGTGCTCGAGGACGTGAGCCTCAGCCTCCCCGGTGGCGTGACCGCGCTGCTCGGCGCCCCGGGCTCCGGCCATCGGGCCTTCGCCGCCGCGCTCGGGCGGAGCCTCGAGGCGGACCATCGCATCCGGGTCCGGGGCTGCCTCTGCCTCGACGGGCGGGAGCTCTACGCGCCGGAGCGCGCCGCCACGGAGATCCGGCGCCGCGTGCCCACGCTCCATACCGCGGAGGCTTTCCCGGGGACGGTCTTCGACGACGTCGCCTTCGGGCTCCGTGCCGCCGGCGTCGACGCGCCCTTGGCCCCGACCGTCGAGAGCGCGCTCCGACGCGTCGGCCTCTGGGGACGGGTGCGCGACGGCTTGGACCTGCCCTCGCGCGCGCTTCCGGACGCGCTTCGGCCTCGGCTGGCCCTCGCGCGGGCCCTCGCCCTCGGGCCGGACGCACTGGTGCTGGCCCTCCCGCGTGGCGAACGCGAGGCCCTGGCCGATCTGCTGGCCGAATGGGGATCCGAGCCGCCGGTGCTGGTGCTCTCGCAGCGAGTCGACCGCGTGGTGCGCCGGGCCCGCTCCATCGCGTTCTTCGGCGGCGGCAGGCTCCTCGCGCACGGCCCCGCGCCCGAGCTCCTGACGCGACCACGCACGGCCGCGCTCGAGCAGTTTCTCGGTCGTGGGGCCGCCGGCTGAGCGGCGCGCTAGGCTGGCGGGATGGCGCGTTTGGACGAGCCGAGCAGCGGAGAGGCGGCGCAGACGGCGGCCGAGCCGCACACGGCGCCCCGGACCGCCGCGCTCGACGAGGCTCTCCAGCTCCTGAAGGACCGGCTCCTGGGCATGGGCGGCCGCTGCGAGCGCATGCTGGCCGGCGCCTCCGAGGCGCTGGTGAGCCGCGAGCCCGAACGGACCGCACAGGTCTTTCACGACGAGCGCCGCAACAACCGCGACGAGCTCGAGATCGACGAGCTCGCGCTCCAGCTGCTGGCCGTGCACCAGCCGCTCGGACGCGACCTCCGCTTCATCATGATGGCCGTGAAGGTCGTCGCGGACCTCGAGCGCATCGGCGACGAGGCCGTGAACCTCGCCGAGCGGACGCAGGAGCTCGGTGACGAGCCGGTGAGCCCCGCGATCCTCGGGGACCTCGAGGAGATGGTGCAGCGCGCGGCGGCCATGCTCCGCGATGCCCTCGAGGCCTTCGTGCACGAGGACGCGCAGCGCGCCCGCGGCGTCTTCGAGCAGGACGATGCGGTCGACGCGCTCTACGGGGCGGTGCAGCGCGCCTGCCGCGAGCGCATCCGGGAAGACGTGAGCCGCGTCGAGGTCGCCAGCCGCCTCGCCAGCTGCTCCAAATACGTCGAGCGCATCGCCGACCACGCCACCAGCATCGGCGAGATGGTCGTCTTCCTCGCCGAGGGCGTGGACATCCGGCACCAGGGCTGAGCAAGAGCTCCCCGAGCCGTCGCGACACCTCGACCCGAGGCGTCCGGGCCCCCAACCTCCGCGCCATGTCCCGCATCACCGAGGCCGTCGACGAAGCCGAGGCGCCGGAGCGGCCCCCGGCGCCCGGGATGGTCGTCACGAGTCACCCGCAGGCCGTCGCCGCGGGCATCGCCGCCCTCGATGCCGGCGGGACGGCGGTGGACGCTGCCGTGACGGCGGCGGCAGCGCTCGGCGTCGTCGACCCGATGAGCTGCAGCCTCGGCGGTGACACCTTCGCCCTGGTCTACGAGGCCCGCACCGGCGAGCTCCACGGCATCAACGGGAGCGGCCCCGCGCCCATGGCCGCGACGCTCGAGGACCTCGCGCGCCGCGGCCACGCGGGAGTCCCGGAGCGCGGCCCGCTCCCGATCACCGTGCCCGGCGCCATCGGCGCCTGGGGCGCGCTCCTCGAACGCTTCGGCCGGCGGAGCTTCGCCGACGCGCTGACCCCCGCCGCCGTGCTCGCCCGCGAGGGCTTCACCGTGACGCCGGTGGTGGCTCGCGATTGGCAGCGGAGCGAAGAGGTGCTGCGCTCCGGCGTGGGCCTGGACGAGCTTCTCCCGGGCGGCCGCACGCCGAGGGTAGGCCAGGTCGTGAGCCTGCCCGGACAGGCCGACACGCTCGAGCATCTCGCGAGCACGGGGCCCGCTGGGTTCTATGGGGGCCCGCTGGCGCAGCGCATCGACGCCGCGCTCCGCGACGCCGGCGGCTGGCTCCGTGAGAGCGACCTCGCCGCCTACCAGCCGGAGTGGGTGGCGCCGCTCACGGGCACCTACCGCGGCCACGCGGTGCACGAGCTCCCGCCCAACGGCCAGGGCATCGTGGTTCTCGAGGCGCTCGCGCTCCTCGAGGAGTTCCCCCTCGGCGATCTCTCGCCGGTCGAGCGCACGCACCTGCAGATCGAGGCGCTCAAGCTCGCCTTCGCCGACGCCGACGCCTACGTGGGCGACCCCGCGCGCTCGTCCGCGGCGGCGCTTCTCCAGGACGACGTCCTCGAGCCGCGCCTCGACGAGCTCGATGCGCGCCGGCGCCGGGCCGGAGGCGCCGCCGCGCCCAGCGACCTCGGCGGCGATACCGTCTACGTCGCTGCGACGGATCGCGAAGGCAACGCCTGCTCGCTCATCCACAGCGTGTTCATGCACTTCGGCGCGGCTTTCGCCGTCGACGGCGTCGTGCTCCAGAACCGCGGCGCGCTCTTCCGTACGGACCCCGCACACCCCGGCGCCCTCGGGCCCGGGCGCCGGAGCTACCACACGATCATCCCCGCCATGGTGGAGCGCGCTGGCCAGCCCTGGCTGGTCGTCGGCGTCGTCGGCGGCTTCCAGCAGCCGCAGGCGCAGGTGCAGCTCCTGACGCGACTCATCGACGGCGGCGAAGAGCTTCAGCCTGCGCTCGACGCGCCGCGCTTCCGCTGGACCGGCGAGCGCAACCTCCGGCTGGAAGAGGGGACCGAGGCGGCGCTCGTGGAGGGTCTCCGGGCGCTCGGCCACGAGCTCGACGACGACGGGAGCGCGCACGGCGGCTTCGGCGGCGCGCAGGCCATCCTCCACGAGGCGCCCCCGATCGGCGCGACGGACCGCCGCAAGGACGGCGTCGTCGGCGTTCAGACGGCGTAGCGCCTCGCGTCCGCGACCTCTACTCGCCGGTGCGCCGGAGCGCGCGCTTCTCGCGGATGCGAACCAGCTCGCTCGCGACCGCAGCGCGCACCATCTCGATGCCGAAGGGCTTCTCGATGGCGCGGGTCGGGACCTCCTCGAGGAAGGCCCGCGAGCGCGGGGTGAAGGCGCCGCCCGTCATGAAGACCATGCGCTCCGCGAGCTCCGGCGCCCGATGGAGCACCTGCGCATGGATCTCCATACCGCTGAGCCCGGGCATCATCAGGTCGCAGATACAGAGGTCGAAGGGCTCGGCGAGGAAGCGCCGAAGCGCCTCGTCGGGGTCCTGGAGCGCGACGACCTCGTGCACCGAAAGCGCCCGCGTCAGCGCGCGTCCAACGAGGCGCTCATCGTCGACGACGAGGATGCGCGCCCGCTCCGGCGCGCTCTCCATGGGCGCCGGAGGAATGGATGAATGACGGTCGAGCGGCCGCGCGGCGGGCAGCGCCACGCGGAAGGCCGCACCGCCACGGATGCCGGGCCGAAGCTCGATGCCGCCACCGAGGCCGGTGAGGATGCCGTGGCAGATGCTCAAGCCGAGCCCGGTGCCGGAGCCCACGTCCTTGGTGGAGAAGAAGGGCTCGAAGACCCGGTCGCGGTGATCCGGCGCGATTCCCGGGCCGCTGTCGGAGACCTCCGCGTAGACCACGGGACCCTCGGCCCAGCAGCGGACCTCGACGCGATTGGTGGCTGCGGCCTCCTCGTCGAGGGCCTGCGCCGCGTTGGTAAGGAGGTTCACGAAGACCTGAAGCAGGCGCCCCTCGCTCGCGTTGACGGGCGGGACCTTGTTCAGCTCCTCCGTGAGCGTGGCGCGATGCCGGAGCTCGTTCCGGGTCATCTTGATGGCCTTCCGGAGCACGAGCGTGAGGTCCACGGGACGCCGGCTCTCGGCCGGGAGCGCGTCGTCGCCGCGGCTGAAGCGCCCGAGGTCCCCCACGATCTGCGCCACCCGCGCCGCTCCGTCGCGGGCTTCGGCGATGGCCGCGAGCATCTCCGCCCGGTCCATGAGCGGGAGCGCCGGCGCGTGCTGCTTGAGCATCTCCGCGAGGTACTCGAGGTTCGCCGAAAGGTAGCCGAGGGGGTTGTTCACCTCGTGGGCGACGCCCGCCGCGAGCGTTCCGAGAGAGCCCAGCCGATCCGCCTGAGCGAGCTGCGCCTCAAGGCGCCTTCGCCCGCTGATGTCCCGGAGAGCGAAGAGCCGCACCGGGCCGCCGTCGACCTCGAAGGGAGGCGAGGTGACGAGCTCGAGCGTGCGCCCATCGGCGAGCAAGAGCTCGAGCGTCCGCGCGCTCTCGGGCCCCTCCAGCCGTTCGAGCGCGACCTGCGCGTCCCGCCCGAGGTGGTCGGCGAGGGCGGTGCCGACGAGCGGCGTGTCGCTCGCGAGGAGCTCCTCGAGCTTGCCGTTGGCGAAACGGACCTCGCCGCTCGGGTCCACGAGGGCCAGCCCGTCCGGGCCATGGCGAACGATGGACTCGAAGGCTCGCGCGTCACTGGCGCTCGCGGCCTCGGAGGCGCGCAGCGTGCTCAGGCGCTCGTCGTAGGCGCGAACGGCGATGCGGAGCCGGGTCTCGAAGATGTCGAGCGCGAAGGGCTTGCCGAGGAAGTCGTCGGCGCCGCCGTCGAGCGCCGCCTCGACCGTGGCTCCGTCGGTCCGCCCGGTGACCACGAGCACCGAGGGACGCGCGGCGACGGCACGCTCGCGCACCGCCTCGAGCACGCGAGCCCCGTCGCCGTCGGGCAGCGTCCAGTCGACGATGACCACGGCGTAGGCCGTATCGGAGGCCAGCGCCTCGACGGCCTCGGCAGCTCGGGCGACCTCGTCCAGGGCGAGACCCTCCTCGCGAATGAGGAGCGCGAGCACACCGCGCACGTCCCGGTCGTCTTCGACGACCAGCACGCGATGCTGCGTGGCGCCCCCCAGGTTCACGCGCTCCCCTCCTTCGCTTCGTCGAGCCACGTACGCCGGATTTGACGCACCCGTCAGGGAATAACAGGACTTTCGCTTCACGGGCAGGAATACGGCGGGTTCTTCAACCGCTATCCTTCTACTGGTGCTGACCTACGCCTACCTCGCGTCCCTCGTGTTTGGCGGTGTGCTCATCGGTGCGTCCATCCTTCTCGGGGGGCATGACGACGCGGACACCGACTTCGATGGCGACGCCGACCTCGACCTCGATGCCGACGGGGACGTCGACGTCGACGCCGATGCGGACGCCGACAAGGGCGGCGCCCTGGACGTCGGTGACGGCGCGAACCTCTTCCTTTTCCTGAAGTCGCTGCGCTTCTGGACCTTCTTTCTCGCGTTCTTCGGGCTGACGGGGCTGATCCTCGACTGCGGCGGGATCGTCGAGAGCGAGATCGTGGCCTTCGTGCTGGCCATGGGCATGGGCATCGTGAGCGGCGTGGGGACCACGTCGGCCATTCGCGCCCTGGCCAAGGACGACGCCAGCATGGCGGCCCACGGCGGCGACTACATCGGGCGAACGGGGCGGGTGATCGTGCCCGTGCGACCGGGCGGCGTCGGGCGCGTGCGGGTGGAAGTGAAGGGACAGCTCGTGGACGTGCTGGCCACGTCCGACGAGGAGCTGGCCTCCGCCGAGCATGCGATGATCATCGAGATGGACGGCACGCGGGCGAAGCTCGCGCGCGTGGCCGACGAGTAGCGTGCCAGGGCCCCGAAAAGGCCCCGAGCGCACCACCACCACACCTAGCCATTCTGGGACCACGGCCCGAGAGGGTGAGGGGGACTCCCAGGAAGGGGACGGCCTGACGTAACGTAAGGCCCTAAGGGCGCGCGGCGGTGTCGCCGGCGACGCGCCGACAAGGAGAGAAGGGGAACATGAATCAACCCTACGGGGGGTACGCCGACGACGTACCAGCGGAGGCCCTCAGCGGCGTCGACTCGGGCCTATGGCTCTTCGCCTTCGGTGCGCTGATCCTGGCCGTCGGTCTCCTGGTGCTGATCGGGATCTACAAGTCGCTCCTGAAGATCGCGCAGCCGAACGAGGTGCTCGTGTTCAGCGGCCGGGCCTACACGCAGGCCGACGGGACGCGGCTCGGCTACTCGGTGCTGCGCCAGGGCCAGCGGAAGCTTCAGATTCCGATTCTCGAGCGCGTGGACCGCATGGACATGCGGCTCCTGCCCATCGACATCGTGGTGCACAACGCCTACTCGGCCGGCAACATCCCACTGCAGATCCACGCCATCGCGAACGTGAAGATCTCGGCGGACATGCGCTACCTCCGGAACGCCATCGAGCGTTTCCTCGGGCGCTCGCTCCGCGAGGTGCAGACCGTCGCCCAGCAGACGCTCGAGGGCGCCGTCCGCGAGGTCATCGCCGGGCTGACGCCGGAGCAGGTGAACGAAGACCGGCTGGCCTTCGCCAACAAGCTGACCCACGCGGCGGTGGATGACCTCAACAAGCTCGGCCTGGCCCTGGACACGCTGAAGATCCAGACCGTCAGCGACCAGACGGGCTACCTGGACAGCCTCGGCCGACCGAAGATCGCGCGGGCGCTCCGCGACGCGGAGAACTCGGAGAACGAGGCCCAGCAGGTCATCACGCAGGCGCAGGCGGCGTCGTCGCAGCGCGCCGAGGTCGCGAAGGCCGAGGCCGAGAAGGCCATCCTCGCGCTTCGCAACCAGCTCCGGCAGGTGCGCGCGGAGCTCGAGGGTGAGGCGCAGGCCGTCGAGCGCGAGGCCGAGGCGGCCGCGAAGACCGCGCGCGCCGAAGCCGAAAAGGACCTGCAGCAGCTCCGCGCGGCGCTGGAGGAGCGGCGCCTCCAAGCGGATGTGGTCATTCCCGCGGACGTGCAGCGCCAGGCCCGGGCCATCCTCGCCGTCGGCGAGGCGGCGCCCACGGCGGAGAACGGCGCCGCGGCGGTGAAGGTGCTCGAGCTGATGGGCGAGGCCTGGAAGTCCATGGGCCCGCAGGCGCGGGAGATCTACATCATCCAGCACCTCGAGGAGATCATCGGCACCGTGGTCAAGCAGCTCGACGACGTGCAGGTCGGCGAGGTCAACGTGCTCGACCACGGCGACGGCAAGGGCATGGCCAGCTACGCGGCGACCTACCCGCACATGGTCGCCGAGGTGCTTCGCTCGCTCGCCGAATCGACCGGCGTGGACGTGCCGAAGATTCTCAGTGAAGGCGGACGAAACGGCGTGCGGCGGAGCGCGCTTCCGTCCGGAGGAGCACTCTGATGGGCGCCGCGATTCTCGTTCTCCTGGGCGTGGCCTTCGTTGCCATCGTGGCGATGCTGCTGGTCGTCCGGAACATGCTCTACGTCTGCCAGCCCAACGAGGTGCTGGTGTTCAGCGGCCGCCCGCATCAGCACGGCCACCTGGTCACGCACTACCGCATCGTGAAGGGCGGCCGGGCCATCAAGATCCCGCTCATCGAGGTCGTCGACCGCGTCGATCTGACCAACATGATCATCGAGATCACGGTGAAGAACGCCTACTCGAAGGGCGGCATCCCGCTCAACGTGCAGGGCGTCGCCAACATCAAGATCCCCGGCGAGATGCCGCTGATCCACAACGCGCTCGAGCGCTTCCTCGGGCGGAGCCGTGAGGACATCATGCGCGTCGGCCGGGAGACGCTCGAGGGCAACCTCCGCGGCGTGCTCGCCGGGCTGACGCCGGAAGAGGTCAACCGAGACAAGGAGGCCTTCGCCGCGAAGCTCACGGAGGAGGCAGGCCACGATCTGGAGAAGATCGGCCTCGTGCTCGACACGCTCAACATCCAGAACGTGAGCGACGAGGTCGGCTACCTCGACGCCATCGGTCGCATGCGGAGCGCGGCGATTCGACGGGACGCACAGGTTGCCGAGGCCGAGGCCCAGGCCGATGCGTCGGAAGTGAAGTTCCAGAACTTCATGAAGGGTGAGCTCGCCAAGCTCCACGCGGCGATCACCGTCGCGCGGAAGGAGAACGAGCGCCGCATCGCCGACGCGACCTCGAAGCGCGAGGCGATGATCGCCGAGCAGCGCGCCGAGGTGCAGGCGCTGCTCGCGCAGAGCCAGGCCGAGGTGCGCATGCAGGAGGCCCGCATCGAGCAGACGCGGCTGCGGCTCCAGGCGGACGTGATTCGCCCGGCCGAGGCGCAGCGCGACCAGGCCATCGCCCGGGCGAAGGCCGACGCCGTGAAGATCGTCGAGCAGGGCAAGGCCACGGCCGAGGTGCTCCGCGATCTGGCGACCAGCTACCGCGGCCAGGGCGCCTCGGGCCGGGACGTGCTGCTCATGCAGAAGCTCGTCCCGGTGCTCGAGCAGGTGAGCGGTACCATTGGCCGGCTTCGCGTCGATCGCCTCACGGTGCTCGGCGGCCAGGACGGCGACGGCGGCAACGGCGGCGGCTCCCTCGCGGGACGCCTCGTCGGAGCCAACGAGCAGATCAAGGCCGCGACGGGCGTGGACCTGACCCAGGCGCTTCGAGAGCGCGTGGGCCAGGACGCGGCGCCCGTGCGCCGCTCGGCTCCGCCGCCACCCTTCCCGCCGGCCGAGGCGGAGTAGCGAGCTGCACGGCGACCGTCGCCCCGCGCGGCGGTCGCCGGTCGCCGCGAAGCGCCCCGAGCTCGGGTCCGACGTTCAGGCGAGCGCCGCGCTGGCGAGCTTCGCCAGCCGCCGCGCGAGCGCGGGTCCTGGCGTGTCGTGACCGACGAGGAGCCGGTACCACATCGCGCCGAAGGCCATGTCGACGACGGCGCCTACGTCCGCCTGTGAGGCGCCGGGCGCGAGGCGCCGCAGCAGGTCGGCAAGCGTCGCGCGCCGGCGATCGATGAAGGCCGCGCGGAGCGTTTGGCGGAGCTCTGGCTCGAACTGGGCCTGCGCCATGAGGCTCCTGAGGGGCTCGGCGTTGGCGCCGAAGGCGCCAAAGAGCCGCTTGAGAAAGAGCGCGAGGTCCCTCTCGGGGTCCGCGCTCTCCGGCACCACCACCTCGCCTTCGGCGACCTCGAGCCAGGCCGCCGCGAGAACGGCGTTCCGGTCGGCGTAGCGCCGGTACACCGTCTGCTTGCCGACGCCGGCCCGCCTCGCGACCGCCTCTACGGTGACGGCCCCGAGACCTCCCTCTCCGAAGAGCCTACGAGCTGCATCGAGAATCGCGGTATCGGCGGCGGCGCTGCGTGGTCGAGGCATCGAGTCTCCATAACGAGTCGTACCGTCTCGAATTAAGTTGCGATACGGTACGTCTCGTAATACTAAGGGTGCGAGGAGAGAGACGCCATGAAGAACACACCGCGCATCGCCTTCGTCTCCGGAGCCAATCGTGGCATCGGTCTCGCGCTGGTCCGCGCGCTGAGCCGGGAGCTACCCGAGGGCTCCGCCGTCTACCTGGGATGCCGACGCCTGGCGGACGGGCGCCGCGCCGCCGAAGCGCTGGCCGCGGAGGGCTTGGAGGCCACGCCCATCCGCTTCGACCTCGTGGAACGGGCGACCCACGAAGCTCTCGCGGCTCATCTTCGCGAGGCGCACGGAGGCATCGACATCCTCGTGCTCAACGGCGCCGTCGCGGCCTCGCCGGACCGGCCCAACACCGAGCAGGTCCGTCCGATGATCACCGCGAACAACCACGGAAACCACGCGGCGCTCGAGACCCTCACGCCGCTGCTCCGCCAAAATGCGCGCGTGCTCGTCGTGGCGAGCGGTCTCGGCACGCTCGCGAGCCTCCCGGAGCTCGTTCGCGACCGCTTCGCGGACCCGCACGCGACGCCCGAGGCGATCGCCGCCGTGATGGACGACTACGTCACATCCGTGGAGACCGGGCAGGATGGCGCCGAGGGTTGGCCCGAGTGGATCAACCTGCCCTCGAAGGTGGGGCAGGTCGCCTCACTCCGCGCCTTCGTCCGGCGCTTCGACGCCGCGCCGGACCGCCCGACCGGCGTGCTCGTGAACGCCGTCTGCCCCGGCTGGACCGATACGGAGGCCGCCCGCCCGTACCTCGCGGCGATGCCGGACGTGGACGCGCAATCCCCCGACGAGGCCGCGGTCGACCTGCTTTGGCTGGCGACCCGGCCGCCGGGTACCGCCGCGCCGCACGGCGAGCTCGTCCAGCATCGCCGGGTCCTCCCCTTCGCG
>CALCTH010000440.1 GCA_937893795.1 uncultured Myxococcales bacterium
GGAAGGGCATCGGCGCCGTCATGCGCCAGATCCCCTTCGAGATCCTCAGCGTCGACCAGATCGGCATCCCGAAGAAGGTCCTCGACCTCTGCTACCTGACGAAGGGCCTGGTCCTGGTCACGGGCCCGACCGGATCGGGCAAGTCGACGACGCTGGCAACGCTCATCGACTACATCAACCAGAACCGCACGGACCACATCATCACCATCGAGGATCCCATCGAGTTCGTGCACCCGAACAAGCGATGCCTCGTGAACCAGCGGGAGATCGGGACCCACACCGGCGGCTTCAAGGCGGCGCTTCGCGCTGCCCTTCGCGAGGACCCGGACATCGTGCTCGTCGGCGAGATGCGCGACCTCGAGACGATCTCCATCGCGATCGAGACGGCGGAAACGGGCCACCTGGTCTTCGGCACGCTGCACACCACGAGCGCGCCCTCGACCGTCGACCGCATCATCGACCAGTTCCCACCGGAGCAGCAGGAGCAGATCCGCGTGATGCTCTCGGAGTCGCTTCGTGGCGTGGTGGCGCAGGTGCTCTGCAAGAAGAAGGGCGGAGGGCGCGTGGCGGGCTACGAGGTCCTCATCGCCACGAGCGCCGTCGCGAACCTCATCCGCGAGGGCAAGACGTTCCAGCTCAAGTCGACCATGCAGACGGGCCGACGCCTGGGCATGCAGACCATGAACGACCATCTCCTGGAGCACGTGAAGGCGGGACTCGTGGCGCCGGAAGAGGCCTACATGAAGTCGAACGACAAGCAGGTCTTCAAGCAGCAGCTCAAACAGGCCAACGTCCCCTTCCAGCTCGCGCACGAGGACGTGTGAGCGACGGGCCGCAGCCGTCGTCGTTCAGCCCAGGGATTCGCGCAGGTCGCTCACGTAGACGCGGTCGCCGCCGGGCTCCGCAACGAAGTGCTGCGGTCGCGAGCGGTAGTCGTCCACGGAGGCGGGGCGCTGGTCCGGCCGGCGACGAAAGACGCCGAAGACGGCGACGCGCTGTCCCTCCACGAGGGCTCCCTCGTCGCAGCGGTAGCTCGCCTCGGGCTCCTCGGCGAGCCAGGCCCCGAGCAGACGCCGGATGGCCTTGGGGCCGCGCCGCCGCTGGTTCTTCGTGTACCGCGCGGCGGTGATGAGCTGCAGCGAGGTCTCCTCGCTGAGCGGCACGAAGACCTCGCCGGTCCCATCGTCGAGGTAGAAGCCCCCGGCGGCACGCTGCGTGCCGACGTCGCGCCACCAAAAGCGCCGCTTTCGAGCGATTCGCACCTCGTAGCCCGCACACGCGCGGCCGCTCACGGGTGCATGGAGCGCCTCGGCGGGCAGCCGAAGGGTCCCGACGAGCTTCGCCGCCATCCCGTCCTGGAGGTCCGCGACGTTGACGGGGCGCGCCTGAAGCGGCCCGGCACGCCGATAGGCGCGCAAGTCGGCCAGGAGGATCCCGAAGCCCACGGCGATCCAGAACCCGATGAAGAGCAGTCCGGCGGTCGCTGCCATATTCTCAGCCTAGGGGCATGGACCCGGAGCGTCACGACCTCTCCGCATCGGCCGCGCCCCCGGCCCTCCTCAGCCCCGCCGCTCGAAGCAGGGAGGGGCGATGCGGAGCCGGCGGCGATGGGGCGCCGTGGCCACGATGAAGGCCCGCGTGACGGGATCGTGATAGCCGCTCGCGGGCCGGAGCGTGTCGTCGAAGGCCCGGTAGTGGGCGACGATGCGGTGCATCGCGATCTCCCGGACCACCTTGCCGACCATGGAGGCGAGGCCGACGGCCAGGTGCCGATCGTCGGCCTTCACCTCGAAGCTGAGCGTCCCGAGGCCCGGCACGCGGTAGCGGCTCGTTCCCTTCACCTCGGAGAGCACCTCCGCGCCCTCGAGGTGGTGGAAGCGCGGCGCGTAGCGTCGAAGGCCGCCAATCATGCCGCAGCGTGCGTCGAGAGGCTCCCCGAGCGCGGTGCGGGCATCGATGAGTAGCCGCTCGAAGAGGCGGAGGTCGACGTCGAGCTTGCCCACGCCCGCCTCCATGGCCGCGTTCAGCGTCCCGGCGCAGGCCCAGACGGTGCGGACTCGCCGCACGCGGAGCGCCCGGCCCTCGAGCTTGGCGAGGCGCGCTCTGCCTTCGTCGGCGTCGCCTCCGAAGGCCGGGAGGGGCAGCGGCGTCCAACACTGCGCCGTGGTCGCGCCGCCGGGGCACGGGGCACGGAGCCCGGGCAGACCATCGAGGCCGAGCGCATCGAGGAGGGCGTCCGCGTCGCGGATCGGGCGGCCGGCCGCGCGCTCGGCGAGCGCCAGCGTCAGGCCCTCGAGCTCGCCCATGCGCCCGAAGGCCCCGAAGCGCTTGCTGTCGCCCATCCGGAGCGCCTCACCGCGCCGCCGAAGCCGGGCCGGGTCGTAGCGGCGCAGCTCCAGGCTCACGGCCGTTGCGACGAGGGGCCCCAGGCGGGGACCCATGCCGTTCTCGTCTACCCCAACCGCGAGCACCCGCGCGTCTTAGCGGCGCCCTCCGCATCGGGCGATGACGCCGCGTGTGAAATGCGAGAGAAAGAACTGGAGGTTACAGTCGCAGCGGACTATGGTCAGGAGCGTGAAAGCTGGGTCCGAGCGTCCGCGGACGCTGCCGTCCAGTCGGCCGCATCCCGTGGCCGCGGCGATCGTGGAAGCGCTCCAAGCCTTCGCCACCCGCCCCGTAACCTCCCGGATCCTGCGGCGCGCGCTTCAGAGCGCCGGCGTCGCGGAGATCCCGCGGGGGGGCTCGGGCCTTCGCCGTTTCGTGGCCCACGACCTGCGTGCGGCGACGGCCGTGACCCTCGACGACGACGCCGCCCTGGCGGTCACGGAGTCCCTGACGCCGCTCCTCGCACGCTTTCCCGCGCTGACGCCGGCCGCCGGCACGCCGCTCTGGGCCTCCGAGTCCGAGGCGCTGCTCGAGTCTGGGCCGGTGCCCACGGGGCTACCGAGCCTGGAGTCTGGACCGGCCCCGCGCGGCCGCTCCGCCTTCGCTCGAGACGTGCTCGTGGCGACGCAGGACGAAGACCGACTGGCCCGCCTCGCCCGCGGCCTTCCCGAGGAGGCGACGACGCTCTTCGCCGAGGACGTGGTCGCCCTGCTCGAGCTGCTCCAGCAGCCGCGGAGGGAGGCGCCGGTGATCGTCCTCGACTGCCAGCATCGCGCCATTCACCCGACCACGCTCGCGACGGTCGCCACGGAGCTCCCGCCGGGCACGCAGGTCGTGCTCTGGGGCCTCGGCACGACCGAGCGCGACTCGCTCTTCGCGCTCCTCGACGACGCGTCGTGCTGGCAGCATCTCCCGATGGAGGCCGACGCCCGCACCGTCGCGCGCCGCGTCGCGCGACTCTGATCGTTCAGGAGCGGGGAGGTCCGAGGAGCGCCCGGAGAAGCGCGGCATCGGAGAGCCCGCTTCCCGGGAGCGCCGGCTTCTCCACGGCCTCGCGCAGCCAGGGCCAGCGCGGGCCGCGGTCCTGGCACCCCGTCGCGAGGCCTTCGCGCGTGCAGAAGACCCTGACGTGAAAGTGGTCCGCATGCGGATTGCCCCGGGACGGCTGATGCAAGACCCAGCTCGCGCGGAAGAGGGCCTCGCGACTCCCTTCGTGGCGCGCCGCCCAGCGCAAGAGCCGCGCCTTCAGGCCGCGGGAGACGAAGAGCCACTGCACGGCCGCGGCGTCGTCGAGGAGCAGGGTGCGGACGAGCTGCCAGTTCCGCGCGTCGTCGAAGAGACGCGGGGAGCCCCCGGGCGACGCGGGGGGGGCGCCCCCCCCCACGCGGGGGGAAGCGC
>CALCTH010000441.1 GCA_937893795.1 uncultured Myxococcales bacterium
GTGACGCCCGCGGACGAGGCCAGCGCCGCGCGAAGAAGCCCACCGGCGACGCTACGCCCCGTGCACCGGGCCTTGGGCGCCACGCCGCAGCACGTGGACGAGCTCGCGGAAGCGCTCGGGGTCGAGGTGGCCGTCGTCCAGCGCGCGCTTCTCCAGCTGCTCCTGCTCGGCCTCGCGACCGAACGCGAGGGTCTTTGGCTGCGCGTCGAGGAGTGAGGCCCGGCCGCCTGGCCCCGGGCCGCCCGCGGCCTCACTCTCCGGCGATGAGCCCCAGGGTGACCGTGGTGGGAGCCGGCCTCGCCGGCAGCGAGTGCGCGTGGCAGCTCGCCGCGCGTGGCGTCGCGGTACGGCTGATCGAGCAGAAGCCGACGCGCCGCACGCCCGCGCAGCAGCACGACTTCTTCGCCGAGCTCGTCTGCTCGAACTCCTTCCGCGGGGCGGCGCTCGTGAACGCGGTTGGGCTCCTGAAGGAAGAGATGCGCCGCGCGGGTCGCCTGGTGTGGCGGCTGGGGGCCTACACGCTGGTCCGGGCCGGCGGCGCCTTCGCTGTGGAGCGCGCCCGCTTCGGCGAGGCGGTGACCGCGGCGCTCCACGCGCACCCGCGCATCGACGTCGTCGCGCGCGAGGTACGCAGCCTCGCCGAGCTGGAGCCCTCGTCCGCGGCGCCGGTGATCCTCGCGACGGGTCCCCTCACGGGGGACGAGCTCGCGGCGGACCTCGAGCGGGTCGTGGGCCAGGGCCGCCTGGCCTACTACGACGCCATCGCGCCGGTCGTGACGGCCGAGAGCGTGGACTGGAGCGTCGCCTTCAAGGCGAGTCGCTACGGCAAGGGCGGCGACGACGCCTACGGCAACTGCCCCATGGACGAGGCCCGCTACGACGCCTTCCTCGAGGCCGTGCTCGCGGCCGAGAAGGTGGCGCCCAAGGACTTCGAGGAGCCCCGCTACTTCGAAGGCTGCCTCCCCCTCGAGGTCATGGCCGAGCGCGGGCGCCTCACGCTCGCCTACGGGCCGCTCAAGCCCGTGGGGCTGACGGATCCCCGCACGGGCGAGCGGCCCTTCGCCGTCGTGCAGCTACGGCAGGAAGACGCCGCCGGTACGGCCTTCAACCTCGTGGGCTTTCAGAGCCGCATGAAGTGGCCGGAGCAGAAGCGCGTATTGCGCCTGATCCCGGGCCTCGAGAACGTGGAGATCCAGCGCTACGGCTCGGTCCACCGAAACACCTTCGTCCGGAGCCCCGAGGTGCTCGACGACCGGCTCGCACTTCGTGCCCATCCCGGCGTGTACCTCGCGGGGCAGGTGAGCGGCGTCGAAGGCTACGTCGAAAGCGCGGCGCTCGGGCTCGTGCTCGGCGCCACGCTCGGTACGGAGCTGGTGCGGGGCCAGCCGGTGGCTCCGCCGCCCCCGGAGACGGCGCTTGGAGCGCTTCGCGGGCATCTCCGAACGCCGCGGGAGGATTTCCAGCCCTCGAACGTGGTCTGGTCGATGTTCCCCCCGCTGGCGTCGCCCTTCGTCACCACACCGAAGGGCAAGCGGCGCAAGCTCGGCAAGCGCGAGCGGCGCGAGGCCAAGGCGGAGCGAGCGCTGTCGGCGCTGCCGGCGTGGCTCGACACCGTGGCGGTCACGCCAGGCCAATGAGGCGTTGCGCGGGGTTGCGGTGGCCTGCTACCGCTCTCGCATGAAGGGCTCGCCCCTCGTCATCGACCTGCTCAACGAGCTTCTCGTCGCCGACCTCACGGCGTCCGACCTCTACCTCTACTGCGCCCGTGAGCTCACGGACCGCGGCTACCATCGGCTGGCCGGGATGTTCCAGCACGAGGCGGAGCACGAGCGGCAGCACGCCGAGAAGCAGATCGACCGCATCGTCTTCCTCGAGGGGCAGCCAGACGTCGCCACGCGGCTCTCGGTCACGTACCCCAAGGGCGTCGACGACATGTTGAAGATGAGCCTTGCGTACGAGGTCGACGTCGCGACGAAGCTCCGCGCGGGCATCGGGACCTGCGATGACGAGAAGGACCCGGGCACGCGGCTACTCCTCGAGACGCTCCTTCAGGAGACCGAGGAAGACCACATCGACTGGCTCGAGAGTGAGCTCCACGTGATCGGCGACATCGGCTTGCCGCTCTACCTGGCGCAGCAGCTCCACGCGACGCCGGCCTGACCCACGCGCGGCGCCCCGCGTACGGTGGCGCAGGCCTTTCAGGCGCTTACGCCCGTAGCGTTCTCGCTTGAGCAGGGCGCCGACTTCTCCGATAACGGTGTACGGAGGAGGTTGGAGATGAAAGCCAAGCTTTGGCACGTGGGGGCGTGCTCGGGCCTCGCGCTGGCGCTCGCCTGCGGTGACGACGCGGCGGCGCCCATGGACTCGGGAGCGCCGGACGCCACGCTGGACGAGGGCCCGGCGCCGCAGACCGTGACCCTGGAGCTGCGCGTCGAGGACCTGCTCGAGGCGCCGCTCATGGGCGTCCACGTCGCCGTGGATCCCGGAGGCGGCGAGCGCGTGGAGGGCACCACCGACGCGAGCGGAAGCGTCGACCTCGTGGTGAGCTACACGGAGGACCGCTTCTCCGGCGTGGCGGCCCTGGAGGGGTACTTCGTGGCGGCCTACGACGGGCTCACGCTCGCCGAGCTGCGCGAGGTCGCGAGCGTGCCGCTCCGCATCGGCGAGGTATCGCCGGAGGCAGCGACGGATCTCGTGCGCGTACGCGCGCGGGCGACGGGCGAGCCGACGGCCGGCCGCTGGTGCCTCGCCTTCGCCGAGTTCCAGGTCAGCTGCATCGCGTCCGGCATGGACTTCGACGCGCGGCTCACGCCCGCTCAGCTCGAGGCCTGGGACGACTATGGCTACGCCACGGCCTACACGACGGACGGCGACCTCTTCGACTTCGCGCGCGTCGACTGGGTGAAGAGCGAAACCGAGTGGACCCTCGACGTCGCGTTCGACGGAGAGCTCGACGACGAGCCGGAGGTCCAGACCTTCACCATGCGCTTGCCGAGCGATCCCGCGAGCCCCTACCGCAGCGGGAGCCTTCCGACGGACTGGCTCGGTTGGGTGGTGAACGCGGAACCCGGCACCTACCTCGGGACGAGCGCGCTCACGGACCTCGTGGTGACCGAGGACACGCTCAGCTTCCGCGTGCACAGCTTCCCGACCTCGACGGGGGAGGCGCCGGTCTGGGCCTTCGCGCCCCACGCCAGCTTCACGCCGCTCGTTCGGACCTTCCGGTGGCTGAGCGGGGCGCCCGATCCGGCCCAGGAGCTCACCTTCCTCGACGGTGCGCGGCTCACGGGGGGCGACACCTGGGACGGGCGCTTCGAGTGGATCGCGCCGGCCGACGACATCGACTTCTACCAGCTGGTCCTGCAGGTCGGCGTTAACCGCGGCGTGGTGGGGCTCATCGCGAGCGGCACGGCGACCAGCGCGCAGATGCCGGCGCTGCCTTCGGCCTACGACCCGAGCGTCTCCTTCCCCATCGAAGGGGCGGGGGGCCAGGTGCAGGTGAACTCGCGGCGCGGAAACATCCCGCCCGACGCGACGGCGCCCAGGGACCCCTTCGCCGTCGACGGAGAGATCTCGACGGGCCCTCCGCGCCCCATGGCCTGGTAGGCGACGCGCGCGCCGCCGGCCTCATTCGGCGGCGCGTGCCTCACGGCGCCGGAGGCGCGTCTCGAGGAAGTCGACCACGCGCTCGAAGGGGTCGAAGCCGTGGAGCTCCGCGATGGCCGGCCTGAGGTTCGAGTTCGCGTTGATGTCGTAGAAGACCGGCTCGCCGTCCACCCAGGCGTATTCGAGGCCGCCCACGTCGAGGCCGCCAGCGCGCACGATGCGTCGCCCGGCCTCGACGGCCTCCTCCGGAACCTCCGGGTAGTCGTGGAACGCGACCTTCGGACCCGCCGGCACGGCGCAGACGCCCTCGGCGCCGTCCACCGGGTGGCAGACCTCGCTCGGGCAGAGATTGAAAGCGCCGTTCGACACGACGCGCATGGCGTAGAGGAGCTCGCCGTCGAGGAACTCCATGCGGACGATGCCGTGCTCGGGGTCGTAGGGGAGCAGCTCCTGGAGCAGCATGACCGGGTCCGGCTCGAAGAGCGTGGGCTCCCGGGCGATGACGGCCAGCACGTCGTCGACGTTCTCTACGCGATGCATGCGGGCGCCGCTGCCGCCCATGTCGGGCTTGATGAGCGCCGGGAAGGGGAAGGGCGTCTCCTGTCGCGCGAGCGTCTCTTCGAGGCCGTCGGCGGCGTGGAACGCGACGGTGCGTGGTCCGCGGAGCCCGAGGCGGCGAAGTAGCGCCAGCTGCGCGGCCTTGCTCAGCTCGAGCGCGAAGGCCCCGTGGCCGTTGAGCACGGGGATGCCTGCCGCTTCGAAGCTGCGGAGCAGCGTCATGGCGTGCGGGATGGCGCGGCCGTTCCCGCGCACGTAGGCGCTCGGGCTGGCCTGGTTGAACACGAGGCGCGCATTCGGAAGCGCGGCGGGGTCGAAGGCGGCCTTCTTGAGGTCGAAGGCGGCCCAGGAATGCCCGCGCGCCTCGAGGGCGGCGAAGAGCGGCTTCTGCCACTCGGGGTGCTCGTACAGGACTAGAAAATCGATTTCCCGCATGGGTATGGTCGGATTCATGCGCCGCTTTGTGCCCCATGTCGAGCAGAAAGCGCATATTAATACACTAAAATAGTCGTGTACGTGGTCGGAAAGCTCGCGCGGCCCGCGCCGCGCGCACTAGGGTCACTCCGTGGAGCCGGCCTCCGAGAGTCCCCTGGCGTCCCAGATCGCGCGCTTTCTGGACCACCTCGCGCACGAGCGTCGCCTCAGCCCGCGCACCGTCGGCGCCTACGGCCGAGACCTCCGCGAGCTCGAGGCCTTCCTCGCCGAAGCGGGCGGGGCGTTGGACGTGTCACGTCTCGAGGCGCTCGAGCTGCGGGCCTTCTTCTCGCGGCTCCACGGGCGGCTCGCGCCGGCCAGCCTCGCCCGGAAGGTCTCCACGCTTCGGACGTTCCTCCGCTACTGCCGGCGCGTCGGCCTTCTCGGCGACAACCCCGCGCTGCTCCTGCAGCGCCCCAAGCAGCCGCGCCACCTTCCGACCTTCTTGACCGTCGAGGACGCCTTTCGCGTGATGGACGCGCCGACGGGAGACGACGGGTGGCCCGCGAGGCTCCGGCGACGCGACGCGGCGCTTCTCGAGCTGCTCTACGGCACGGGCATCCGCGTCGGGGAGGCGGCCACGTTGACGCTGGCGCGCGTCGACCTCGAGGCCAAGGAGCTTCGGGTGCTGGGCAAGGGTGACAGGGAGCGCGCCGTCCCCTTCGCGATGCCGGCCCGGGCGGCGCTCGAGGCCTACCTGGCGGAGCGCGCGCGCTTCCGGACCGAGTCGCGTCCGCCCCATCCCACGGCACTCTTTCTCGGGCGCTTCGGCACGCCGCTCTCCGTACGCCAGATGCAGAACGTCGTACGGCGTCATGGCCGCGCCGGCGCCGGCCGCGGCGACCTGCACCCCCACGCGCTCCGCCACAGCTTCGCGACGCACCTCCTCGACGCCGGGGCGGACCTCCGATCGATCCAGGAGCTCCTCGGCCACGCGAGCCTCTCGACCACCCAGCGCTACACGCACGTGAGCGTCGATCGCCTGCAGGCCGTGCACGCGGCCGCGCACCCGCTCGGCGACCGGTCGACGCCGCGGGAGTGAAGACCCGGTGCCCGCCTTCGCGGACCTGCTAGCGTCGAGCCGTGCCCGAAGAGCCCATCTTTCGCAGCACCACCATCGTGGCCGTCCGCCGGCGAGGCGTCGCGGCCATGGCCGGCGACGGACAGGTTTCCCTCGGCCAGACCGTCATGAAGGGATCGGCGCGCAAGGTGCGTCGCATTCACGGCGGCAAGGTGGTCGTCGGCTTCGCGGGAGCCACCGCCGACGCCTTCACGCTGCTCGAGCGCTTCGAGCAGAAGCTGCAGGAGCGCACGGGAGGCGGGCTGCGCCGCGCGGCCGTCGAGCTGGCCAAGGACTGGCGCACGGACCGCTACCTGCGGCGCCTCGAGGCCATGATGATCGTGATGGATGCCGAGCTCACGCTCCTCCTCAGCGGCACCGGCGACGTCATCGAGCCGGACGGCATCGGCGCGGACGGGGACGGGGTCATCGCCATCGGCTCCGGCGGGAGCTTCGCCCTCGCCGCGGCCCGCGCCTTGCTGCGCCACACGGATCAGGGGGCCGCCGACGTCGCCCGGGAGGCGCTCCGCATCGCCGGGGAGATCTGCGTCTACACGAACGGGGAGGTGGTGCTCGAGACGCTCTCCGAGGAGCCCGGGCAGTGACCACCAGCTTCACGCCGCGCGAGACCGTCAGCGAGCTCGACCGCTACATCGTCGGGCAGCGCAAGGCGAAGCGAGCCGTGGCCGTCGCGCTCCGCACCCGCTGGCGGCGCCAGCAGGTGCCCGCCGAGCTCCGGGACGAGATCGCCCCGAAGAACATCATCATGATCGGGCCCACGGGCTGCGGGAAGACCGAGATCGCCCGGCGCCTCGCCAAGCTCGCGAAGGCTCCCTTCGTCAAGGTCGAGGCCTCCAAGTTCACGGAGGTCGGCTACGTCGGTCGCGACGTCGAGTCGATGATCCGCGACCTGGTCGAGGCGGCGATTCAGATGGTGCAGGCCGAGGCCGTCGAAGGAGTGAAGATGCGAGCCGAGGAGCTCGCCGAAGAGCGCCTCGTCGCGCTCCTCGCCAACCAGCTCCACCCGCCGCCGGCGGAGCCTCCCAAGGCCGGCGAGCCCTTCGGGCCCTTCATGGTGAAGCGGAGCGCCGGCGCGACGCACTCCAGGGAGCGCCTCGATGCCATCCGTGCCCAGCTTCGTGCCGGTGCCCACGACGAGCTCGAGGTCGAGCTCGACGTCCAGGACACGGGCAATCCCTTCATGACCATCTTCGGCCAGAGCGGCATGGAGGAGATGAACCTGAAAGACATGCTCCAGCAGATGCCGGGCTTCCAGGGCCGCACCAAGCGCCGCCGCGTGCGCGTGCCCGACGCCCGCGAGCTCCTCGAGGAACAGGAGGCGCGGAAGCTCGTCGACATGGACGCCGTGCAGCGCGAGGCCATCGAGCGTACCGAGCAGGCAGGCATCGTCTTTCTCGACGAGATCGACAAGGTGGCCGGTCGCAGCAGCGGGCAAGGCCCCGACGTCTCCCGGGAGGGCGTGCAGCGGGATCTGCTGCCCGTCGTGGAGGGCTCGACGGTGAGCACGAAGTACGGGCCGGTGCGCACCGACCACGTCCTCTTCATCGCGGCGGGCGCCTTCCACATCGCTGCCGTCAGCGACCTCATCCCCGAGCTTCAGGGACGTTTCCCGATCCGTGTGGAGCTCGACGCGCTCACGGAAGCGGACTTCGTTCGGATTCTCCGGGAGCCGAAGGGCGCGCTCACGCGGCAATACGAAGCGCTGATGAAGACCGAGGGCGTCACCCTCGAGCTCGACGAGGGGGCCCTCGAAGCCATCGCCCGTTACGCGGCGGCAGCCAACGAGAAGGCCGAGAACATCGGTGCCCGGCGGCTGGCCACGGTGATGGAGGCGCTCCTGGAGGAGCTGAGCTTCACCGCCTCCGAGCTGGGCGAGGCGACGGTGGAGGTCGACCGGGCCTACGTCGAGGAGAAGCTCGAGCCCATCGCGAGCCAAAGCGACCTCGCGAAGTACATCTTGTAGTCGGCCCCCCACGGGCCGACTCCCTGCCCGCGACTTGCGCCTCCGCGAACGCGCGCGGCCCCGCCCCGCCAGTCCTTCGCCACCGGCGCCCCCCCGGTGTATAGCGGCTCCCCATGGAGTCTCTGGCCCTGAAGGCGGCCGTGCTCATGGAGGCGCTGCCCTACATTCAGCGCTTCCACGGGGAGATCTTCGTCATCAAGTACGGCGGCCACGCCATGGTCGATCCGGTGCTTCGGGACTCCTTCGCGCGCGACGTCGTGCTCATGAAGTACGTCGGGCTCCACCCCGTGGTGGTGCACGGCGGTGGGCCGCAGATCGACGAGAAGCTCGCGGACCTCGGCGTCGTCAGCGAGCGCCTCGACGGGCTCCGCGTCACGGACGAGCGGACGATGGAAGTCGTCGAGATGGTCCTCGGCGGGAAGATCAACCAGGAGATCGTCTCGCTCATCGGCCACCACGGGGGCCGCTCGGTCGGCCTCACGGGCCGCGACGATCGCTTCATCCAGGCGGAGAAGGTCGACGAGATGCGCACCAAGGCCGGGCGCCTCGTCGACCCGGGCCGCGTGGGCGCCGTACGGCACGTGAACCCGGACGTGGTGCTCGACCTGGTCGAGAACGGCTTCGTGCCCGTCATCGCGCCGGTCGCCGTCGACGACGAGGGCCGGTCGCTCAACGTCAACGCGGACACCGTCGCCGGGAAGGTCGCCGAGGCGCTTCAGGCCCGGAAGCTCGTCTTGATGACGGACATCGAGGGCGTCCGCGGAGACGACGGCGAGGTGATCAGCTCGCTCAGCGCCACGGACATCGAGGAGCTCACCGAGTCCGGGGTGATCAACGGCGGCATGATCCCGAAGACGCAGTGCGCCCTCGAGGCCATCCTCGGCGGCGTCGAGAAGGCCCACGTCATCGACGGGCGGAAGCGCCACGCGGCGCTCATGGAGATCTTCACCGACCAGGGCATCGGCACGGAAATCACGCGCTGAGCGCGGCGCGTGCTACACCCTGCGGCCCCGATGACCGCCTCGACCCCCGTGCCGCATCTGCGAACCCTGGAGGACCTCGGCGCGGGCGCGCTGGGCACGGTCCTCGACCGGGCCCTCGAGCTCAAGGCGCTGCGCGGCCGTGAAGAGC
>CALCTH010000442.1 GCA_937893795.1 uncultured Myxococcales bacterium
GGGGAGGGGCGTCCTCGCCGGCGGCGCTCGAGGCGGCGCTCGAGGGAGGGCCGGGCGCCCCGACCGCGGCCGAGGGCGTGGGTTCGGCAAGGGGAGGCGGCGTCGCCTCCATGCGCGGCGCTTCGGGCTGGATCGCCGCCGCGGCAGGCGCCGCCGGCGCGGGCTGGAGCGCGACCTGGCTTGGCGCCCGGTCCCGCGTGAGCACGAAGATGAGCACCCCGGCGAGCACCAGCACCAGCGCGAGGAGCGCCAGCTTGAGCCGGTCGTCCCGCGTCTCCGGCGGTGGCGCCATGCTGTGGGGCGTCAGACCCGTATGGCTGCCGCTCGGCGGAAGCTCCAGCGCCGGGTGCGTCCCCGTGGCGAGCGTGGCGAGGGAGTGGCGCGCCTCGTCGGGAAACTCGGTGAGCCGCTTGATGAGCGTGCGCTGCTTGGCGTGCGCGTCCGCGAAGAGGTCGTGGACCCACGCCCCGAGGCGCGCCCGGCCTCCTTCGCTGGACTGCGTGGCGAGCCAGTCCTCGAGGTCCGCGCGCATGGCCTCCGCCGAGGGGTAGCGCGCGTCGGTCTCGCGCTGTAGCGCCTTGAACGCGATCTCCTCGAGCTCGCGCGGGACCTCGCCGGCGTAGTCGACGATCTCCGGAATCTCCTTCGTGAGGGATTCGTGCAGCGTCGCGACCTCGCTCTTGCCCTTGAAGAGCCGGCGCCCCGCCAGGCACTCCCACAGGCAGACGCCCATGGACCACACGTCGGCGCGCGCGTCGACGGGCTCCCCCGTGGCCTGCTCCGGCGAGATGTAGGCGAACTTGCCCTTGATCAGGCCGGTGCGCGTCGCGGCTTCCTGGAGCGTCGCCTTCGCGATGCCGAAATCCAGGATCTTCACGATGCCGTCGTAGCCGACCATCAGGTTGTGCGGTGAGACGTCGCGGTGGACGATGCGGAGCGGGCTCCCGTCGAAGTCCTTCGCGCCGTGCGCGTAGTGCAGCCCCTCGAGCGCATCGGAGATGATCCGAGCCGCCAGCGCCGGCGGCATGCGGCGCCCGAGCTCCGCCTGGCGCCGCAAGATGCGGTTGAGCGGCTGCCCGTCGAGGAACTCCATCGCGAGGTAGTAATGACCCTCGGCGGCCCCGACCTTGGTCGTCTGCACCACGTTGGGGTGAGTGAGCCGCGCCGCCAGCCGCGCCTCGTCGAGGAACATCTGCACGACCTCGGGGTCGTGGGCCATGTGCGGAAGAAGCCGCTTGATCACGACCAGCTTGCGGAAGCCACTCAGCCCGTGGTGCACGGCGAGATAGATCTCCGCCATCCCGCCCTGACCGAGGCGCGCGACCAGCGTGTAGTCCTCGTCCAGCTTGGCGCGCTGGATGGGGATCCACCCTTTCTTCAGGCTCGCGGCGATCTGCTTGGCCGCCTCCGCCGAGCCCGTGATGGAGTCATCCACCGAGTCGTGCGGGTCCTGCTTCGGTGCGACGCTATCCGCCATGGGCTCGGAGACCTTCGGTGCCGGTCTCGTGAAGGGCAAGTTTGCCGTAAGTCGCGGCCGGAGACAGGCGGTTTCGAGGGCCGAAGTGTGACAGCTATGGAGCCCCGTTGCACCGAACTTTCACTGCTATTTCAATCTTCCGGGTAGACCGTCCAAGCGGTGAAGTCGGCGCCCGGACCGATGGCCCCGATGAAGCGAGCGGTCCCATCGAAGAAACCTCCGTCCGGCGGGGCGTCCGCTGCGACGCTGGGCCTGAAGGCGAGGGCGAAGTTCCGGGTCTGGCGCGAGGGGTCCACCACGGCGGCGGCCGCGAGCGCTTCAGTTCGCCGGGTAGTCGGTCCAGCCGCGGTCCCAGGGCGCCGGGTCGTTGCCCTCGAAGGCGCCGGCGTAGTCCGTCGAGTCGAAGTTCGGCCGCACCGGCGTGCGGGTCCCGATGCTCGCGGGCTGCGTGGGCACGAAGTCGAAGGGGCCGCCGAAGTCACAGCAGCTGCCGAGCGCGACGTTCACGTCGAAGATCGTCGGGTTGGCCCCGCGGTTGTTGAAGCTGTCGTTGATGCCGATGGAACGGTACTCGTCGAAGCCGCCGTCGTCGTCCGGCGACTCGGGCACGTCGTCCATGCCCATGCCCGCCTGCGGCCCGCCGGGGAAGGGCACGTCGACGTTGATGTCGTCGCTGGCGGCGCCGACCACGAAGACGCTGCCGCTCACGGCGGGCGCGAGGTCGCGGCTGAAATCGTCGAGGCGGAGCACGGAGCCCACGTTCATGCCGCGGCCGAGGTGCGTGAAGAGCGAGTTGGCGACGACGCCGAGGCTGCCCAAGCGAAACTCGACGCCCGTCTCCTCACCCGTGAGGCCGCCGACGAGGGCCGCCGCCGTGAGGTTGGAGACGAAGGCCTCCGAGCGCGGCGTGGCGTTGACCGCGTTCTGGTTGTTGTTGCCCTGCACGCCGTTGCCGCTGTCGGCGATGCCGAGGGTCACGGCGTATTGGATGCCGCCGCCGCCGTTGTCCCGGGCGCCGAAGCCGCCGGTCCACTCGATGCCGTCGTCCCGGTAAGCCGAGGCGACGAGGTGCCGCGCCACGAAGCCGCCGCCACCGACGAAGCCGAAGCCGTCCTCCGTGGCGTGGGTCTGGACGAAGTCGACGGTGGTCTCCGAGCCGCAGCCGATCAGCGTGAGCGCCGCGCCCGGGTCGCCCTCGGAGCCGTTGGTGATGCCCGCGAACTCCACCCGTACGTACTCGAGTGTGCCGCAGCTCCAGGAGACGTCCGTGCCGCTCGGCACGGCGGCGAAGCCCGAGGGCGCGTCGGCCGGCGTGTAGGACGTGAAGTTGTGCGGCGCGCGGCCCGCGAGGAAGAGGCCGCGCCACCCGTTCCTCCGGCGCTCGCCCACGGCGGCACTGCTCGTGAAGACGATCGGGGCGCTCGCTTCGCCGCGCGCCGTGAGCCGCGAGCCCACGCGGACGTAGAGGTAGGCGCCCTCGTCGGCGACGATCCGCGTACCGCTCTGAATGCGGAGCTCGAGGTCGCTGGCGACCACCGTCGGGCCCGTGAGGCGGTAGGTCGTGTCGCAGGTCCAGTCGACGCGACCGCTCGCGTCGCCCTCGGTGATCGCCGCCGGGACGTCCACCGTCGTGGCGCCGCGGGCGTCTTCCGCGAGCGGGCAGGGCGCGAGGGAGCCGTCGCTCATGTCGGCCATCCCGAGGTCCGGCGGGAAGGCCTCCTGATCGCCGGGCAGCAGCTCGGTGCAGCCGGCGCAGAACGCCGACAGCGCGGCGGCGAGAAAGAAAGAGGTGAAGCGCATGGTGAGAGCCGGCCCCGGCGGGAGCGAAGCTAGCAGGTTGTGGATTTTCTCCGCCAGATGCGCGCCGGCGTCAGTCCTCGCTCCACTCGCTTTTGCCGAAGAAGCTCTTGCGAAGCCCTTCGCTCGTGGCGTCGAGGTCGAGCACGACGAAGAAGTCGATCACCTTGAACGCTCGGTCGAGGGCCGGCGCGCTGCAGATGCGGGCGCCGAGGCGGAGGTAGCTCTCGAGGAGCGGCGGTAGCTCCGGCTCGCCCTCGAGCGTGCTGCCAGCGGGGTCCATGCGCAGCTTCGGGAGCGGCGTGAGCTGGATCGCCTCGCTGACCTGCCCTCGCTCGGTGGCCAGCGCGAGCGCGGCTTCGCCCACGGCCGGATCCATGCTCGGGATCGACGCGCAGCCGAAGAGGTAGCGCTTCTCGTTCCACGCGAGGTAGCGGGCGAGCCCCTTCCAGAGCAGGTGGATCACTCGGCCGCTCCGATGCTCGGCGGCCACGCAGGCGCGGCCGATCTCCGCCCCGCGCGTCTGCACGTCCTCGGGCAGATCCGCGAAGTCGAACTCCGTCTCCGAGTAGAAGCCGCCGCGCGCCCGCGCCAGATCCTGGGTCATGAAGCGGTAGGTGCCGACGACCTGGCCCGTCTTGGCCTCCTCGACCATCAGGTGGTGGCAGTTGGCGTCGAACTCGTCCTCGTCGCGACCCAGGTCGAAGGCGCTGTCGAGGCCTTCGTCGAGCTCCAGGTTGAAGACCTCGAAGCGCAGGCGCTGCACCTTCCGGAGGTCTTCGGCGCTGCTCGCGAAGCGGAGGCGGTAGCGGCCGCCTCGGAGCGAGCCCGGAGGCACGCTCTCCGGAAACTTCGGGTAGGTCACGCCCTCGAGGTCCATGCGGGTCTTCGTACGGCCCCGGGCCGCGCGGGGGAAACATCTCCGTGAGAAAGGAAACGCCCCGCCGGCGAGCGCCCCCGCGGCTAGTCGGCGTACCAGAGCTCGTAGGCTGCGGCGCTGCGCGTCTCGCGGAGCTGCGGATCCGCCGTCGCCCAGGCCGAGGCGCTGGCCGCCGCGCGCACGAGGAACTCGAAGAGCGGGATGTGCCGGCGCAGCGTGCGCCGCAGGCGATGCGGCTTGATGGGGTTGAAGGAGCCGAGCACGTCGAAGAGCTGCCGCGGGTTCTTCTTTACCCAGGTCCAGCTGCCCATCTCGAGGGTGAGCGGCAGGAAGGTCCCCTCCGGGCGCCGGGCCGCGTAGAGATCGTGGAGGTGGTCCCAGAGATCGCCGTGCACCGTGTAGTTCTGCGCCTGGGGCTCCACGCGATAGACGTGATGCGGCAGCGTCGCGTCGAGGAGGCGCTTGAGCGCGAAGACCTCCGGCAGGTGCGGGAAGGGCGCGCGCGTCCGGGCGTAGGGAAACCAGAGCTGGTCGTCGAAGCCGAAGCCCGAGTGGCAGTCGAGGGAGATCGCCACGTCGGCGCCGAAGACCTCCTCCTCGACGAAGCGGCAGAGCGCTTCGGCCTCGGGCTCCATGCCGTCGCCCTCGCCCATGAACCAGGGCAGCGCCGGCGAGAGGCGGTGGCCGCCCACGAGGAAGGTGGATTGCGCCGCGGCCGAGGTCGGCGCGTTGCGCATGAGGTCCACGCCGCGCGGATTCGAGCGGGTGCGCTGGAGCATGCCGCCGGGGTTCACGAGGGGAACGAGGCAGATGCGGCTCCGCGAGAGGGTCTCCCGAAGCACGGCATCCCAGCGAAGGCGCTCGGTCAGCGTGTGCAGGAAGGCGAGCACCACCCGCGTGCCGATGCGCTCGAGGCCGTGCACGCCGCCGACGACCAGCAGCGTCGGCGCGGAGCGGTCGGCCGCGCCGAGCACGATGCCGTGCACCGGGAGCCGGCTCCCGGCCAGCTCCACGTGCGTCAGCGTTCGCACCTCCGCGTCGTCGCCGAGCCGGTCGATGAGCGCGAAGATCTCCTCCAGCTCACGGAGACGACCGGGGACGACGTCCGGGATGAGGGCAGGCAGGGTGCGAGCCACGGATCTCTAGAATGCGGCGACCGGGGGCCCGGGGAAAGTCCCGGCGACGAGGCGATCGGGGCGATCAGTACGTGCGCGGACGGGGCGGGTCATGGATGGGGAGCGCCTCGCGGATGACCTGCCGGGCCGCCGGCGGCTCGCCGGCCGCCGGGTGGATCGCGTCGTGGAAGGTCACGCTCACGGGGTTGCGGCGCCGGGCCGCCGTCCGCGCCCAGTGCGAGGCGAAGCTCTCGGAGCCCACCCAGGCCATCTCGTCGCTCGCGTAGCGCACGGTCACGGGCACGACGGGTACGCCGTCCATGGCCGCGATCCCGAAGATGCCGCGGCGGAAGGGGAGCGCGTCGGCGCCCATGCTGGTCGTGCCCTCCGGAAAGGCCAGGACCGACGCGCCGGCGGCGAGCAGACGGCGGCTGCGCCGGAGCACCCCGGCCCCGCTGAGCGCCGAGCCCCGCTCGACGAAGAGCAGCCCCAGCTCACGCATCGCGTCGCCCAGGAGCGGCCAGTCGACCACCTCGGCCTTCGCGATGGGAAAGGCCGGCGCGTGGCGCAGGATGCAGAGCGGATCGGTGTAGCTCTGGTGGTTCGAGACGATGACGGAGGGCTCCGGCGGCCGCGGACCGCGGACGCTCACGTCGAGGCCCAGAAACGTGCAGAGGTTCTCGCAGACCCAGCTCAGACGCCGCGCCCGGCGTCCGGCGCTGGCGCCGGGCCCGGGCCGGGAGGCCGCCTCCGTGAGGTGCGCGATGGTCTCGAAGACGAAGAACCCCGTGCGGCCGAGGCGGCGGCTGGTCCGCCGTACGACGCGGGGCCCGCGCACGAGGCGCTCGACGAGCGTTCGCTCCGGCGGAGCGGGGAGGGCACCGACCTCGGTGCTCCACGACCGGGGCCGGCGGGGCTCGTAGGCCGCGCTCATCGGGAGAGCCTGCGGCGGCGGCGCGCGACGTTCAAGCGGCGTGGCGGCGCTCGCGATTCGGCGTTAGGCCACGGGGCATGTCCCTGGCGGCGCTCCACCCCGATGCCATCCCGGCGCCCGTCCGCGCCGTGTGCGCGCGGCTCGGCGCGCGCGGGCATGGCGCCTGGGTCGTGGGCGGCTGCGTCCGGGATCTCCTCCGCGGCGCCGAGGTCTCCGACTGGGACATCTGCACGACGGCGCGGCCCGAGGAGGTGCGGAAGGCCTTCCGGCGCACGGTGCCGACGGGCCTTCAGCACGGCACCGTCACGGTGCTGCACGAGGGCGAGGGCTACGAGGTCACGACGCTGCGCGGGGAAGGCGCCTACTCCGACGGGCGCCGTCCGGACGAGGTCTTCTTCGTCGACGATGTGGTCGAAGACCTGGCGCGCCGCGACTTCACGGTGAACGCCATCGCCTACGACCCGCTCGCCGACGACGTGGTCGACCCGCACGGCGGCCAGGTCGACCTCGAGGCCCGGGTCATCCGCGCCGTGGGCGACCCCGGCGAGCGCTTTCGCGAGGACGGGCTCCGCGTGCTGCGTGGCGCGCGCTTCGTCGCCACGCTCGGCTTCGCCCTCGAGCCGGCGACGCGGGCGGCCATCCCCGGCGCCCTCGACGTCTTCGCCCAGGTCTCGAAGGAGCGCGTCCGCGAGGAGTGGCTCAAGACCGTGCGCAAGGCGCGCGTCGCCTCGCCGGCCTTCCGCACCATGGCGGAGACAGGGATCCTCGCGCGGAGCTGCGCGCTGCTCGAGGCGCTTCGCGAAGGAGACGGCGAGGCCTTCGAGGCGGCGCTCACCGCCCTCGACGCCACCGGGGCCCGGCAGGACGACCCGGCCTTCCGCCTCGCCGCGCTCTTCCATCCCCTGGCGGGGCGCCAGGACGCGCTCGCGGCCTGGCTCCGCGAGTACCGATTCTCGAACGAGGAGCGGAAGCGGGTTCTGCACCTCGTGCGCCACGGGCTCCCGGCCAGCGATCTGGCCACGGGGCCCGCCGTCGCCGTACGTCGCTGGCTCATGGACATCGGTCCCGCGCATCTGGCCGACGTGATGGCCTTCGCCCGCGCCGTTGCGCCGGCGCCGTGGCATGCGGAGCTGGCGGCCCGCGCACGAGGGGAGACGCAAGCGGGCCACGCCCTCGCCGTCGGCGACCTCGCCGTGGGCGGGCACGATGTGATCGCGGCCCTCGGCGGCCAGGGCGGCCGGCGTGTGGGGGAGCTCCTTCGCCAGCTCCTCGAGGACGTCGTGGAAGAGCCCGCCCGGAACACGCCGGAGACCCTGCGCGCGCGACTCCAGGAGCTCACGGCACCGGGGGAGGTCGCCGGCCCATGAGCGCGGCGGACGGCCCGGAGGCCATCGCGCTCGAAGGCGGGTCCATCGCCCTGGAGGGCCCGGGCTTCGTCGACCTTCACAGCCACTACGTACCGGCCATCGACGACGGCGTGCGCACCCTCGAGGACGCCGTCGCGCTCCTCGCCGGCCTCAAGGAGCTCGGCTTCGAGGCGGCGGTGGCCACGCCGCACATCAAGCCCGGCCACTTCGACAACCGCGGCCCCGGGCTGCGCGCCGCGCACGCCCGGCTCCGCGAGGCCCTGGCGGAGGCGCCGGCGCCGCTGCCCATCCTCGGCCTCGCCGCCGAGCATTGGCTCGACGACGTGGTCTTTCGGCTGATCCAGGCCGATGAGGCCGTGCGCTACCCCGGCGGCAAGGCGCTCCTCTTCGAGCTCCCACGGGAGCAGCTGCCCGCCAACCTCGGCCAGGTGATCTTCCAGATGCGCCTGAAGGGCATCCGGCCCGTGCTCGCGCATCCGGAGCGCTACCGGCCCTTCTTCAAGGACAGCGACGCGCTCGAGGGCTTCGTGAGCCAGGGCGCCGCGCCGCTTCTCGACGTGATGTCGCTGAGCGGCCGCTACGGCCGGCGCCCGCGCAAGGCCGCCGAGCGCATCCTCGACGAGGGCCTCTACGCCGCCGCCTGCTCCGATCTGCACAAGCCCAAGGACCTGCCCCACGTGGCCGAGGGCATGGCGCGGCTCGAAAAACGCGTCGGCCGCGCCGAGATGCACGCGCTCTTCAGCGCGCGGCCCCGGCGGCTACTGGCGGACGGCCTCGCGGGCTGGTAGCCCGCAGCGCCCATCGAGCCGGCCCCGCCGCCGGCCTCGACGCGGCGCCCCACCGGCGCAACGCTGTCGGTACCCGCCCTTCGATGACTTCGCCTGCCGAGCCCAGCTTCGCCCGCCGCCTGGCCCCGAAGCTCGCCCTGAGCCTCCTGCTTGGCGCGCTCTTCGTGTGGATCGGCCGGCGCTCGGGCCTCGAGTTCATCCCGAGCCGGGAGGACTTCGCGGGCGTCCGGCTCTGGACGATCCCGGCCTACGTCGCCTGCCTCACGGTGACGCATCTGCTCCGGGCGACGCGCTGGCGCTTCCTCATCGAACCGGTGAAGCGCGTGCCGTTGCGGGAGGTGATCGCGCTCAACTGGATCGGCTTTTTCGCCATCTTCGCGCTTCCGCTCCGCCTCGGCGAGATGGCCCGGCCGGCGCTGACGAAGATGCGCCACCAGATCCCCGTGAGCGTCGGAATCGGCACCGTCGCCGTGGAGCGCGTCATCGACGGTCTCGTCACGAGCCTCTGCGTCGCCTGGGCCCTCTTCGCGCTGCCCCGCCTCCCGAGCGACGACCCCGTCGCGAGCGCGCTTCCCTACTACGGCTACCTGGCGCTCACGGTGTTCGCCGGCGCCTTCGTCGCGCTCGGGGTCTTCCTCGCGTTCCGGAGCTGGGCCGTGCGGACCACCCAGACCGTCGTCGGCCTCGTGTCGAAGAAGGTCGGCGTGCTCCTCGCCGAGAAGGTCGACGGCGTCGCGGATGGTCTCCGCTCGCTGACCTCGGCGCGGCTCACGGCCGGCTTCCTCCTCGAGACTCTGGCCTACTGGGGCACCAACGCGGCGGGCATGTGGCTCCTCGCGTGGGGGTCGGGCATCCCGCTCGGCTTCGGCCACGCCGTGGCGATCATGGGCATCCTGGCCATCGGCATCCTCCTGCCGGCTGCGCCGGGCCTCTTCGGGGCCTTCCAGCTCGCGATCCAGGCCGGCCTGAAGCTCTACTTCGCCGCGTCCATCGTCGAGGGGCCCGGCGACGTCTACATCTTCCTGCTCTTCGTCATCCAGGCGCTCTTCATCGTCGTGGTGGGCGTCGTGCCCCTCTACGCGATGAACCTGCGTCTGTCGGACCTGCTCGGGGCCGAGGCGCTGCGCGAGGGCATGCGACAGAGCGACCCCGCCGCCGCCATGGAGTAGCCGCCGCGCGGCTTTTTTGGGGGCCGCGCGGCCCGGGCGTAGCGTCGGGCCATGCGGGCCCTGCTCTCGACCCTCGCCGTGGCGATCGTGCTCAGCGCGGCCGCGCCCGCGTCGGCACGGCGCTCGGACCGCCACGCCTACCGCTACGCCCAGGTGTGGAGCGCCGTCGTGCGCTTGCTCCGCGTCGACTATCGCTTCCCCATCCGGGAGCGCGACCAGGAGGTGGGCTTCGTGCTCTTCGAGGTCGTGGACCAGGACCAGAGCTACCCAGCGAGCCTCGAGCTCGCGCGCCTCGAGGAGCAGGGCCGCGAGGTCGTGCAGGTGACGCTCCAGGTGCCGGGCCGCCCGAGCTACGTCGAGCGCATGATCCTGGACCGCCTCGCTCGAAAGCTCCGCGTTTCCTACGGGCCGCCCCTCGCCCCCGTGCGCGCGCCGGAGCCCGAAGAGAGCGACGAGGAGGCCGAGGAAGCGCGCGCCGAGGAAGAGGAGCGCGCCCGGGACGAGGAAGAGCGGCGCATCATCCGCCGCCGTCGCTCCCGCGATTGACCGGCTCCCGGAAGCGCATAGGCTGGCCGCGCCGTGGCCCTTCACGTTCAGAAATACGGCGGGACCTCCGTCGGCTCGATCGAGCGCATCCGGAACGTGGCGCGGCGCATCGCCAAGACCCGCGCGGCGGGCCACGAGGTGATCGCGGTCGTGAGCGCCATGGCCGGCGAGACCGACCGGCTCCTCGGGCTCGGCCGGGAGCTCTCGGCGCGCCCCAAGGAGCGCGAGGTGGACGTGCTCGTCTCGAGCGGCGAGCAGGTCTCGGCGGCGCTCCTGGCCATCACGCTCAACGAGATGGGCGTGCCGGCGAGGAGCCTCATGGGCCATCAGGTGCGCGTCGAGACCGACAGCGTGCACACCAAGGCGCGCATCAGCCGCGTCGACGACACGCGGCTCCGCGACGCCGTGGCCGAGGGCGACGTGGTGATCGTCGCGGGCTTCCAGGGCATCGACGACGCGGGCAATATCACGACGCTCGGCCGCGGCGGCTCGGACACGCGCGCGGTGGCCATCGCGGCGGCGGTGCGCGCCGACGTCTGCGAGATCTACACGGACGTGGACGGCGTCTACACAACGGACCCGAACGTGGTGCCGAGCGCACGCAAGGTCGCGCGCATCAGCTACGAGGAGATGCTCGAGCTGGCCAGCCTCGGCGCGAAGGTGCTGCAAATCCGGAGCGTGGAGCTGGCGATGAAGTACGCCGTGCCGATCCACGTGCGCTCGAGCTTCAAGGACGCGGAGGGAACGATGGTGACGGGCGAGGACGAATCCCTCGAGGCGGTCGTCGTGGCCGGCGTGACCTACGACAAGAAGGCGGCGAAGGTCGTCATGCGCGGCGTGCCGGACACGCCGGGCGTCGTGGCCGGCATCTTCGAGCCGCTGGCCAAGCTGAGCGTCTCCGTCGACATGATCATCCAGTCGGCGCCGCAGAACGGGCGCACGAACCTGACCTTCACGGTGACGCAGGAAGACGCCGAGCGGATGCGCGAGCTGGCGGAGACCATCGCCGAGGACGTCGGCGCCCAAGGCACGCTCATCGAGACCGACGTGGTCAAGGTGAGCATCGTGGGGCTGGGGATGCGGCGCCACGCCGGCGTGGCGGCGCGCATGTTCCGCCTGCTGGCCGACGAGGGCATCAACATCCAGGCGATCACGACGAGCGAGATCAAGACGTCGTGCCTCATCGACGCCAAATACGCCGAGCTCGCCGTCCGGACGCTCCACGACGGCTTCGCCCTCGGCGACACCTGAGGGCGCTACCAGGCCCGCGGCGCGTCGTGCACGCGTACGTGGATCAGCCCGCGCATCCGCCGGGTGGCCCGGCGGTGGTAGGCGAAGGCGTAGCCGGCCCCGAGAGGACTGGCGGGGAGAAAGGGCGACTGGAAGAGGATGCTGAGGAGCATCTGGCCGCGCGGGACCCGCAGCCCGCGCTGGCGTAGCGCCCGGGCCAGCGACTGCGCGCGCACGAGCAATGCGATGGGGGCCGTCACGTGGGCCAGCGCGCCGGCGATCATGAGACCGATGCCTACGCTCGTCTGTACGTCGTTGCCCCCGAAGCCTCCCGCGACGAAGGAAAACGCGCCGGTGAGGAGCAGCGGCAGGCCCAAGGTGCCCATGGTGAGAAGACCGCGCGCGATGCGTTCCTCGCGGTCGAGGCGAAGGTCGACGGTGAGGCGTTGCCCGGGCGTCAGCGCGAGCACGTCGACGGGGACGACCGGCGCTCTTCGTCCCCAGATCAGCGGCGCCGGCTCCTCCACCGGCTGCGCGGTCGCCGGCACCGCCGCGCCCAGGGCGAGCGCCATCGCCCCCATCCAGTCGATGGCTCGCACGGCGTTCACGCTACCGCCGGTTCCGCCGGGCCGCACAACCAGCCTCCCCGGCCGCCGAAGCCGGGCCATGTCGTCGACTCCCCCGGAGCCGCTCCGTGCCCTCGCCGCGATCACGCTGGCCTGCGCGCTCGCGGCCCTCGCGCGACATCCGGGGCCTCCCCCGGAGCCCTGGAGTCCGCCCGAGCCGGTGCCCGAGGCCGGCGCGCGTGCGCTGCGTGACGGGGAGCGCCTCGACCTCAACCGGGCGACGCCCGCCGAGCTCGAGCTTCTGCCGCGGGTGGGACCCGCCATCGCCGCGCGCATCGTCGCCGGGCGCCCCTTCTCCAGCGTCGACGAGCTCCGGCGCGTGCGCGGCATCGGCGCCCGTACGCTCGAGACGCTCCGCCCCTTCCTCGCGGTCACGCCCGACGAGACCGCCCTCAGCGGAAGCAGCGCCAGGTGAGGCTGATGCGCGGCCCCGCGCGCGGACGCTGCCGCTTGAGCGCGTGGGCCCATTCATGCTGCACCGCGTGGGGCATGAAGAGCAGCGAGCCGCCGGCTAGGGTGAGGGCGAAGCGCCCGTCGGGATGGGGTGGCGCGCCCCCCGCCGGACGGGCGCGCCGCCGGAAGCTCAGCCGGCGCGCCGCGCCGAGCGAGACGATGGCGACGCCGGTGTCCGGCTCGAGGTCCGCGACGTCGTCCGAGTGAAAGCCCATCTTGGCCCGCTCGTCCGGGTAGTAGTTGAGCAGGCAGTTGTTGAAGGCGATGCCGAGCGCGGCCTGAAGCCCCTCCACCACGGGCACGAGCAGCCGGTGCATGGGCCGCGCCGGGTAGACCATCTGCGCGTAGTTGTAGGGGCGACCGAAGGACGCCGTCTCCCGAGCGGACATGCTCGCTTCCCAGGCGACCTCGTTCCTCAGCGCCGCGAGCAGCGCCGCGTGCCCGGGCCAGAAGCCCGCGCGGTAGGTCACGGCTGGCCGGTCCGCTGCGCCCTCGCTCATGCGCGGAGTGTGGTGCATCGGGCCCGCGCGCACACGGGAGTCGCCAGGCTTTCGATCACGCGCCATCGCACCTTTGGCCGGGCCCAGCGGTTGCCGTCGCCCGCGCCTCGCGGATAGCTCGCCAGCAGCGCCCCTCGGGGGCCGGGAGAAAGCACCATGATGCGACGAGCGATGCAGCGAGCGGCCGTGCTCACCCTGGCGCTGGCCTTGGGGGCCTGCGGCGACGACGCCGACGGCACCGGGGACATGGGGCCGCGCGTCGACCTCGGTCCCTCGGACCTCGGCGGCTCGGACGGCGGCGGCTCGGACGGCGGCGGCAGCACCGTCTTCGGCGAGAACGCGAACCAGACCTGCGCCGACGGCATCGACAACGACGACGACGGCTTCCTCGACTGCCTCGACCGCGGCTGCGAGCTCCGCTGGGTCTGCGCCTTCGAAGCGAACAACGTCGACTGTGCGGACGGCATCGACAACGACGGCGACGGCGCGACGGACTGCGACGACGAGCAGTGTCAGGGCGACGGCATCGTGGTCTGCGACGGGCCCGGCGTGGCCGCTACGCCGGCGGACATTCCGGCGGCCATCGCGGCCCGCTGCTCCGACGGCGTCGCCAACGTGAACAGCTTCGTCGACTGCTTCGACTTCAGCTGCCAGCACTTCCATGCGCCCTGCTTCGAGCCGCCCGAGGTGGTCCGCGAGAGCAACAACGCGCTCTGCGCCGACGGCCTCGACACGGACGGCGACGGCGACGTCGACTGCGCCGACAGCGACTGCCGCGCGGAGGCCATCGTCGTATGCGACGCCGAGGGCAACCCCGTGTCGCTCACGCCCGAGGAGATCGCCGCGCAGGCGAACGCGCGCTGCATGAACGGCGAGAGCGACGACGGGAACCGCTTCGTCGACTGCGAGGACTTCAGCTGCTCGCGGAACGAGCCCCTCGTGACCGTGTGCGACGAAGACCTCCCCGAGGGCGACGACGCGACGTGCATGGACGGGATGGACAACGACGAGGACGGCTTCGTCGACTGCGAGGACTTCGACTGCTCCATGAACGACGACGTCACCGTCTGCGATAGCCCGGAAGGCACCGACGCGACGTGCATGGACGGGATGGACAACGACGAGGACGGCTTCGTCGACTGCGAGGACTTCGACTGCTCCATGAACGAGGACGTCAGCGTGTGCGACGGCACCCTCGAGAACACGGACCTCGCCTGCTCCAACGGCGAGGACGACGACGGCAACGGCTTCACCGACTGCGACGCCAACAACTGCCCCGACGACGGCCCGGCGTGCCGGGGCGCGGACGACGAGGACGCCTGAGCGGCGCCGCCGCTCGGCGCCGCCGCTCGGTCGCCACTCAGTAGCCGTCGAAGAGCCAGCCGACCTTCAGCGCGACGCTGAGCAGGCCGGGCTCGAAGGCGTCACGCGCGAAGCCCGTGGGGAGCAAGGCCCCGCGGGCTTCGACGCCGACCAGCAGATCGCGGCGCACCAGGTAGTCGACGCCGACGACGGCCGTGAGCGCCAGGTCGACGCGCTGGCGGCCGTCCCGGGCGCTGAGCGCGGCACCCACGCCGCCGCCGAAGTAGGGCACCCAGGTGAGCACGTCGAGCAGGTAGACCGCCTCGACGGCGAAGAGCCCGACGTGCAGCGGGTCGCTCGCCGGATGGAGCGCGTAGCTGCCGCGGAGCCGGAGCGTGAACACGTCGTTCGGCCCGTAGCCCGCCGTGAGGCCGAGCTGGAGGCCGTCCGCCGGCGCGTCCTCCGCGGGCAGCGCGCGGGCATAGCCGGCGTCGAGCTCGAGGGACCATTGCTCCTCGTAGGCCGCGGCAGGCTCGGCGGTGGCCAGCGTCAGCGCCACGGCGCCCAGCACGAGGCACGCCCGCGCGGCGAGACGGCGAGCGGGAAGCAGGCGCATGGCGAGAGGGTTAGCACGCGGAGCGCGCGGGGCGTGGACCGACGGCGGCCTGCGCGTTGACCCCTTTCGGGGCCCATGCAAGCTTGCCGCGCCGCGCGTCACCGCCGCGGGATCGCGCCGAAGGAGAGAGCACCTTGGCCAACAACGCCGAGACCACCGAGGAAGAAACCGGGACCCCGCTCGCGGGAGCGGCCGAGGCCGCTGCGGACGCCGCCGAAAGCGCGACCGACGATGCCCTCGAGGCCGCCGGCGACGTCGCCGACGCCGCAGAGGATGCAGAGGGCGGGGAGGCTGACGCGGGCGATGCCGAGGCCTCCGCCGACGTCGCGGCCGCCGCTTCTCCCGCCGCCGCGCCCTCCGCTGCCAAGGCCGGCACTCGCATGAAGAAGACGGGCCGGAAGAAGAAGGCGCCGCGGCAGACCGCCGGCGAGCGCCTCGCGGCGCAGAAGGCGGCCAAGGCCGCCAAGAAGCGCGAGGAGCGGCACCAGGAGGCCCAGGAGATCGAGGACCGCGCCATCGAGCGGGCCGAAGAGGTCACCTCCTGGCTCGAAAAGAACCGGCGCGTGCTGGGTATCGTCGCCGCCGCGGTGGTGCTCGTCGCGGCCGTGGGGCTCGGGGTGCGGGCGCTGGGCCGCGGCGCCGGGGCCGACGCCACGGGCGCGCTCTGGGAGGCCACGCGGACGGCGACGGCCCCCATCGTCAACGAGGGCGAAGAGGTCCCCGAGGACATCGACGAGTCCTACCCGACGCTCGCCGCCCGCGCCGAGGCCGCGCGGCCGAAGCTCGAGGCCGTCGTGCGCGACTTCGGGGAGACCGAGGCGGCGGTGAACGCCCAGCTGGCCCTCGGCGCCCTCGAGCTCGACGCCGGCAACCCCGCCGAGGCCCGCGCTGCCTTCGAGGCCGCCTACCGCACCGGCGGCGACGACGCCCGGGTCGCCGCGCGCGCCCTCGAGGGCATCGCCT
>CALCTH010000443.1 GCA_937893795.1 uncultured Myxococcales bacterium
TGCTGGCGAAGGCATCCCGAATTGGCTGTGGACCCGCGCCTGCGTCGAAGGCCACCGCGACGACGTGCTGGCACCGGGGGTGCATTGCACGCACGCCTGGGGAGCGGTCGGGAGCGTTGCCGTCGCGCTGGGCCGGCACCGCCTGCGGGGCCTGCTCGCGCTCAACGTGGGTGCCTTCCGTGGCGTGCGGTCGTTTCTTCGCATCGGCAGCCAGCGCTTTGCGCTCGGCGCCTTTCACGGTCCGACCCTCGGCGGCCGCGTCGGCCTTCTCTTCGGAAGCGATGGTCCCGCGTGAGCCATCCGGTCCCCTCCGCGGTCCAGCGCTCCACCATGCGCGCGCTGACCATCGCCCTTGCCGTTTTCCTCATGAGTGGCTGTGCCGAAGAGGTGGAGCTCGGTGGAGCGTCCGGGTTTCCCCCGGGCCTGCCCGGCACCCCCGTCGCCGCGGATCTGGGCGTTCCTGGGGACGCGGCGTCGGCGCTCGTCCGCCTCGGAGAAGCGCTCTTTTTCGATCCGGCGCTGAGCGGGAACGGGAACATCGCCTGCGCGACCTGCCACGTGACCTTCTTGGCCACCGCCGAGGGGCTGCCGCTTTCGCTTGGGCAGGGTGCCGAGGGCCTCGGTCCCTTCCGCCGCCGCGCGGAAGGCGCCATTCTCCCGCGGCATACCCAAGATCTGTTCGAGCGCGCCGGTGGCCGCCGTTTCTTCTGGGACGGACGCGTCGAGGCCTTGCCCGGGGGCGTGCTCCGCGCCCCGACGCCCATCCCGGCGGGCCTCGTGGACCCGCTCGCGCTCGCGTCCATTCTACCGCTCCTCGACCGGGAGGAGATGCGCGGCCAGCCCGGCGAGCGCGGCGCGCTGGGGCCCAACGAGCTGGGCGAGCTCGACGACGGTGAACCGCTGGCGATCTGGGACGCCGTCGTGGCACGCCTTGCCGCCTTTCCCGACTATGGCGCGCTCGCGGCCGAGACCCTCCGTCCCTTCGACCCGGCGCTGCTCGGCGACGCGCTGGCGGCCTTCATCACGGACCGCTGGGAGGGGAGGCCCACGCGCCGGGACGTCGGCGACATGAGCGACGCGGCGCAGCGGGGGGAGACGCTCTTCTTCGGTCGCGCGGGTTGCGATCGCTGCCACGGTGGGCCGCTGCTGAGCGACGACGGCTTTCACAACATCGGCGTGCCGCCGCTCGGTCCCGGGTTCGAGGGCGCGGTCGACGAGGGACGCCTTCGCGTGAGCGGCGACCCCGCCGACCGCTTTGCCTTCAAGACGCCTCCGCTCCGCAACGTCCGACTGACGCCGCCCTACATGCACAACGGCGCCTACGCGACGCTGGAAGGCGCCGTGCGCCACCACCTCGACCCGTCGGCCGCGTTCGCAGCCTACGATGCGAGTCAGCTTCCACCGACGCTCGCGGCGACGGTGCGCTTCGACCTCCGGGAGGCCGTGCTCGGGGCCCTCGATCCCGCGCTGACGTCGCCGGTGTCCCTGACGGACGCGGACATCGCCGACCTGCTCGCGTTCTTGGGCCGCCTCGACACGCTCCTCGAGCTGGAGAAGCCGCCGAACGTCGACACGCCTCCGAGCGTGCCGAGCGGCCTGCCCGTGCCGCGCTGGCCCCAGGCGCAGCCGCATCCCTTCCGGTAGCCGCCACGCCGCGACGCAGCGCAGCTACCCCGAGCGCCTCCCGCTTCCGCGGGCTCAGGCGGCGCTGGCCTGGAGCTTGGTGAGCTCGGCGCCGAAGATCTCGCGCACCTTCGCGGCGTTGGCCTCGACCGCGGGGAAGAGGCCGCGCGCCGTGTCGACGTCTTCGGCCTTCTCGAGGGCGGCGCAGGCGCTCGCGAGCTCCGCGGCGCCCATGTTGAGCGAGCTCCCCTTGAGCGTATGCGCCGCGCGTCCCAGCGCCTGCATGTCGCCCGTGTCGAGGTGGCCGCGCATCACATCGAGCTGGTCCATCGAGTCGCCGAGAAAGATCTCGAGCAGCCCGGCGACGTCTTCTTCGCCGAGGGCCTCGACCAACATGTGCAGCTCACTGAGATCCATCTGCCTGCGCTCCAATGGGCCCGCGGAGGGCCACCCCAGAAGCTACGGCGAGGACGGCGCCTTCTGTAGGCCGGCGCCCATGAGCCGGACGTCGGCGAAGCGCCAGTCGTGTACGAAGAGGCCGAGCAGCAGAAGCGCGAGCGCGACGAGCCCGGCGGCGCCGAAAAAGGGCCGCAGCGCCGGCGCCGCGCCGCTGAGGTCCGCCGCGATCGTCGTCATCGCGAAGAGCGTCCCGCGGAAGAGCGCCACCGCGATGACGCTGCCGGAGCGCACGCGGAGGTACACGAGCGCCGGCGAGGCCAGGAGCGCCCAGGCCGCGAGGAGCCCGGCCCCGAGCAGCGGCGTGCCCGGGAACTGGTAGCCGAAGGCCCCGAGCGGCGCGAGGAAAGCCGCTTCCGCGAGGCCGATGAGCAGGCTCCGGCGCCAGAACCCGCCCTGGACCTCGCGGAAGAGAAAGCCGCGGAAGCCGAGCTCCGTGAAGAGCGCGATGAGAAGCGGGAAGAGCGGCCCCACCAGCAGCGCGTTCAGCACGTAGCGGAAGGGATGCGAGGGCGGGCTCGCCGCCAGCGCCTCGTCGAAGCTCGCGAGGAGCTCGGGGCCGAGGCCGGCCCGGCGAATTGCGATGTAGCCCGCGGTGTCGAGCGCCGGCGCGTCGCCGAGGAGGGCGCCGACGGCCAGAGCCAGCGCGAGGAGGACGACGGGCGCGAGCCACGCCACGAGCCACCAGCGGTTCGGCCGGCCCGTGAGCCCCAGCGGCGCGAGCACCGGCTGCCGCAGGAGCGGCCCCTGCACGAAGAGCGTCGCCAGCAGCACCGGGAGCTGGTGCAGCACGTAGACGAAGAACGTGAGCTCGCTCGGCGCCTCCCAGACGTCCGGGAAGAGGAGGGCGACGGCCAAGGGGCCGCCGAGAGCGATGCTCAGGAACGCCGCGAACATGCGGCCCCGGCTCATGCGCACGCGCCGCTCGCTCTCCGTCACGGGGCGGCAGTAGCAGGCTCACCCGCGGGGAGCCACAGCGGCGCGGCGCGCGGCGCCCGGAACGACGAAAGCCGCGAGAGCTGAGCTCCCGCGGCTTTCTCTTCGGCGGCCCGCGAGGGCCGAGCGCTCACTTCTTCTTGCCGCCGCCCTGACGCGCCTTGAAGCGCGGGTTCGACTTGCAGATGACGTAGACCTTGCCCCGGCGCCGCACGACGCGGCAGTCCGGGTGGCGCTTCTTCGCGCTGCTGAGCGAGTTGAGGACCTTCACAGCTCCACCCCGAGGTTCTGGAGCTCGCGCTCCGTCAGGTAGGGCAGCGCCTTCGCGATCCGCTTGGGGACCACGACGATCTGCCCATTGTACTCCACCTCGACGAGCGTCGGGGCGCTCACCTTGTCGTGGTGAGCCCGTCGCTGGTCGCGGCGCATACGCGACTTCCTACGCTTCGGAACGGCCATCTTCGCTTCGCCTTCGTCCCCGCCACGCTGGCTCGTGTGCCGTGCGCCGCCGGGGTCGCGAGACTTAGCAAGGCTCGCGGGCGACGCAAGCGGAGCCAGCGGTGACTCTCAGCGTCCGAAGACCTGGGTCCAGGTCGTGTCCTCGTGACCGACGCCGATGCTGCGGAAGCTGGCGTTCAGGAAGTTCGCGCAGTGGCCCGTGGTGCTGGACATCCAGCCCTGAACCACGGCCTCGGCCGTCGGGTAGCCGCGGGCGATGTTCTCGCCCCAGCCGCCGCCGGAGTAGCCGGCCTGGGCGAGGCGGTTGCCGGGGTTCTCGCCCTCGGGGCTCACGTGAGCGAAGTAGCGCCGCGCGTTCATGTCCAGCGTGTGGATGCGCGCCGCGCAGGTCAGCACGCCGGCCACGGCGAGCGGCGAGCTCGGGCCATGGGAGCTGCCGTCGGGGCTGTTGCCGCCCACGGCGCGGCGCTCGTTC
>CALCTH010000444.1 GCA_937893795.1 uncultured Myxococcales bacterium
CGATCGTGCCGACGTTGAGGTGCGGCTTGTCGCGAACGAACTTTTCCTTGGCCATTGAAGCTTCTCCTTTAGAGACGCGGATGCTTGTTTCGAGGGGGGACTGACTGCGGTGAAACTACGCGGAGCTCAGTAGCCCCGAATCTTCTTGATGACTTCGTCGGCGACGTCCTGCGGCACCGGCGCGTACTTTTCGAACTGCATGGAGAACTGCGCCCGGCCCTGCGTCTTGCTGCGAAGGTCGGTCATGTAGCCCATCATGTTGGCCAGCGGCACCATGGCCTTGATCTGCTGCAGGTTGCCGATGGCATCCATGCTGCCGACCTGGCCGCGGCGCGAGTTCAGGTCGCCGATGACGTCGCCCATGTAGTTCTCGGGCGTGCGCACCTCGACGGCCATCATGGGCTCGAGGAGCTCGACGCCGGCCTGCTTGGCCGCCTCCTGGAAGGCGAGGGAGCCGGCGATCTCGAAGGCCGCCTGGCTCGAGTCGACGTCGTGAAAGCTGCCGTCGTAGAGGCGGACCTTCACGCCGATGATGGGGAAGCCGGCGAGGTAGCCGCGGCCCATGGCGTCGTGCACGCCCTTCTCGACCGAAGGAATGAACTCCTTCGGGATGACGCCGCCGGTGATGCCGTTCTCGAAGACGAAGTTCTCGTCGGACTCGCCCTCGAGGGGTCCGGCCTCGATCCACACGTGGCCGAACATGCCCTTGCCGCCGGTCTGCTTCTTCAGCGTGCCCTCGGCCTTGACGGTGCTCCTGAGCGCCTCCCGGTAGGAGACCTGCGGGTCGCCCACGTTGCACTCGACGCGGTGCTCGCGCTTCATGCGGTCGACGACGATCTGCAGGTGCAGCTCGCCCATGCCGCTGATGATGGTCTGCCCCGTCTCGTCGTCGGTGTGCGCGCGGAAGCTCGGGTCCTCGCGCTGGAGCTTGCCGAGGGCCTCGCCGAGCTTCTTCGAGTCGGCCTGCGTCCGCGGCTCGATGGCCACGCTGATGACGGGCTCGGGGAACTCGAGGCGCTCGAGCACCACGGGCTTCTTGATGTCGCAGAGCGTGTCGCCGGTGACGACGTCGTTGAGACCGATGGCCGCGACGATGTTGCCGGCGAAGACCTCCTTGATCTCCTCCCGGCTGTTGGCGTGCATTTGAAGCACGCGGCCGATGCGCTCCTTCTTGCCCGTGCGCGGGTTGAGCACGGCCTGACCGCCCCGAAGCGTACCCGAGTAGACCCGCATGAAGGTCAGGTCGCCGTGCGGGTCGTTGATGATCTTGAAGGCGAGCGCCGCGAAGGGCGCGTCGTCGGACGCGGGGCGCGTGAGCACGAGCTCCGAGTCCTTGAGATCCGTGCCCTCGATGGCGTCCACGTCCAGCGGCGTCGGCAGGTACTCCACGACCGCGTCGAGGAGCTGCTGCACGCCCTTGTTCTTGAAGGCCGAGCCGCAGAGCACGGGCACGAGCCTCCGCGCGAGCGTGCCCTTGCGGACCGCGCGCTTGAGCTCGTCTTCCGTGAAGTCCGTGTCGTCGTCGAGGAAGCGGGCTTCGAGCTCCTCATCGTGCTCGATGGCGGCCTCGAGAAGCACCTCCCGGGCCTCCTCGGCTTCCGCGCGGTGCTCGTCCGGGATCTCCTCGACGTCCCATTTGGCCCCGAGGTTCACGTCCTGAAAGCGGTAGGCTTTCATGGAGAGGAGGTCGATGACGCCGGCGTGCGCGTCCTCGGAGCCGAGGGGCAGCTGAACCGCCACCGCCGGCGCGCCGAGGCGCTCCTTGATGGACTCGAGCGCCCGGGGGAAGTCGGCCCCGGACTTGTCCATCTTGTTCACGAAGCAGATGCGCGGGACGCCGAACTTGTCGGCCTGCCGCCAGACCGTCTCGGACTGGGGCTCGACGCCCTCCTTGCCGTCGAAGACGGCGACGGCGCCGTCGAGCACGCGCAGCGAACGCTCCACCTCGATGGTGAAGTCCACGTGGCCCGGCGTGTCGATGATGTTGATGCGCGTCCGCTGCCCGGCGAAGTTGCCGACCTCGGGCTTCCAGAAGCAGGTCGTGGCCGCGATGGTGATCGTGATACCGCGCACCTGCTCCTGCTCCAAGTAGTCCATGGTCGCGGCGCCCTCGTGGACCTCCCCGATCTTGTAGTTGACCCCCGTGTAATAGAGGATCCGCTCCGTCGTGGTGGTCTTGCCGGCATCGATGTGCGCCATGATGCCGATGTTCCGCGTGCGCTCGAGCGGGTACTGACGAGCCATTGTCGTGGTCCTTTCCGTTCGTCCGCAGCGGGTGCGGGCGCGAGGCGCGCACCGTGCGCGAGCCGGCGGATTCCGGCTCAGAACGCACTTCGCCACCTCCGGCAGGCGCGACCACCCTCGGGTCACGCGATCAACGGAAGGGGCGAGAGAGATGCTCGGTCGCGGCGTCCCCGAGAGTGACCCATGCGTCGGCCTGCTCTCGTCATCTCGGACGCCGCCGTCTTCCCGGCAGCTCTCCTTATCGGTGCTCGCTCATCGTGCGTTTCGGGGTTCCTTTCCGGGCGGTTTCGCCGGGCTCATCGGCGCCGGGACCTTCCCAGAGGTCAGTTCGTCGAGCTGGGCTTACCAGCGGTAGTGGGCGAAGGCGCGGTTCGCCTCGGCCATCTTGTGGGTGTCTTCGCGCTTCTTGACCGCGTTGCCGCGGCCCTGGCTCGCCTCGACGAGCTCGGCGGCGAGGCGCTCGGTCATGGACTTCTCGCCGCGGGCGCGGCTGTAGCTCACGAGCCAGCGCATCGCGAGGCTGGTGCGGCGGTCGTTCCGCACCTCGACGGGGACCTGGTAGGTCGCGCCGCCGACGCGCCGGGACTTGACCTCGCCGCGGGGCTTCACCTGGTCGAGGGCCTAGCGGAAGACCTCGATGGCGTCCTCCTTGTAGCGGGCCTCGATGACGTCGAAGGCGCCGTAGAGAATGCTCTCCGCGGTCGACTTCTTGCCGCCGTACATGAGGACGTTCGCGAACTTCGCGACGAGACGGTCCTTGTACTTGGCGTCGGGGGTGATCTGACGCTTGGGGATTTCGCGACGACGGCTCATGGCTGCCTCGGACTCAGGACTTGGGCCGCTTCACGCCGTACTTGGATCGGCGCTGCGTGCGGTTGGCCTTGTTGGTGTTGGAGGGGCCGCCGGCGCCGGTGGCGTCGAGGGTGCCGCGAACGACGTGGTAGCGGACGCCGGGAAGGTCCTTCACACGACCGCCGCGGATGAGCACCACCGAGTGCTCCTGGAGGTTGTGCCCCTCGCCGGGGATGTAGGTCGTCGCCTCGATGCCGTTCGAGAGGCGAACACGGGCGACCTTTCGGAGCGCCGAGTTCGGCTTCTTCGGGGTCGTCGTGTACACGCGCACGCAGACGCCACGCTTTTGCGGGCAGTTCTGGAGCGCCGGCGAGTTCGTCTTCCGGCGCTGCTTGGCCCGGCCCTTGCGGATGAGCTGGTTGATGGTCGGCATGAGCGGTCGTTCGGTCGTGGGGGGCGCCGGCGATGGACGTTCGCGCGGGAGCCCAGAGACGAAAGCAGCCGGCGACTGCTGCAGGCGCCGGCGGAATCCGGTGTTTCTCCGGTGGTTTTCTCCGGAGCGGGGCCGGTCGGCCGTGGCTCTGGAGCCCTCGTGAGCGGAGGCGTTCGGACGCATGCGGAGCGTGTCGAACGGGATCCTCCCCGGCGCGAGGGAGGCGAAATCTACCGGGGAAGCCCGGCCTGTCAAGCCGGTATCTCAGAAGCGCAGCTGGAGCCCGAGACCGAGGCCCTGAGCATGCACCGAGAGCTCGGGGCCGGTCACGGAATCACTCGGTTTTTCCTCAGGCTCGTCCGGCGCGAAGGCCGCCGGATCCTCCTCCACCTGGCGGAGCGTGTCCGGGAGGGGGCGTCGGCGCACCTCGGTGCGCGTGGGGACGTAGCGAACCTGGGCGTCGATGACGCCGGCCAGCATGACGGCCCCGGTGACGCTGAAGAGGACCTGGTTGCTGATGCGGGTCCGGCGCTCGGCCTGGACGAGCCGGGCCGTACGGAGCGTCGGGAAGAGATCCGGGGAGACCGTCGCCTGGCCCGAGAAGCGCTCCACGCGCCGGCGGATGCCGAACTCGAAGTAGAGATAGGTGCCGAAGGTGGCGCCGGCGAGCAGTCCCTCGGCGATGGCGAAGAAGAGGCCCGTGCCGCGATGGCCGTTTCGAAACTGGCCGACGCCGAAGGGGAGCGCCGCGACCCAGCGGGAGTTCCGCTCCTCCACGACCTGCTGCTGCGCGACCTCGACGAGCTCGCGGATGGTCTCCACGCGGAGCTGCTCGCTGAGCTGCCGCCGGCGCTCCTCCTGCTGGGCTTGCCGGCGCCGCGCCTCGGCCGCGCGCTCCTCCTGCTCGAGGGCGACGCGCACCTGGTCGTAGAGCGAGACGACGGCCTCCGGGAAGGCGTCGCGGTCGAGGGCGGAATCGCGGCAGCTCTCGTCGCTCAGGAGCCGCCGGGCCTCGTCCCGCGCGGCGGCCTCGTCGCGGACGAGCACGTAGCCCGCCATGAGGAACTTCCGCGCCTGGCATACGAGAAGCACGTCGTCGCTCGCCGGCACGGGCAAGAGCAGGTCCTCGAGAATCGCGACGGCGCGCGGGTAGTCCCCGGCCTGATAGGCCGCGCGACCGTCGAGGAAGGTCTCGAGCGCGTCGGCCGCTGCCACACGGGGCGTGGCCAGCATGGCGAGCGCGAGGGCGACGAGAACGGGGACGATGCGGGGCATGGAGCGGCCGCGTCGCGCGGACGTCGGAGGGCGGTGAGGGCGTCAGATGGCTCCGTTGGCCACCGGCGCAGGCTCGAGCTCGGCCACCAGTCGGAAGGTGTCCCCGCCCGAGGTCAGGCGCACCGCCCGTGTATACGCGCGATGGCCTGGGGCTGTCACCGTTACAGTGGCCCGTGGGGCCCTCTCGCGGCCCACGGGCACGCGTAGAATCTGGTTGACGAGGCCCTGCTCGACGAGGACCCGACCGCTGCCGGTCTTCACGGCCACGCGGGCGTCTGCGGGGGCGTTGGGCAGTCGAACGAGGAGGCGCGCATCCGTGTACGTGAGCGGCAGAGCGAGCTCCATGGGCTCCGCCTCTCGGGAGACCACGACCTCGCGCTCGAGGGGCCGACAGCAGCTGCCCGTCACGCGGAAGACGTGGCGCCCAGGCTCGAGCTCCACCTCCGTGAAGTCCGGGCCGAAGGGCCGCGCGTCGCCCCCGTTGACGCTGATGCGCACGTTCTGGGGCTGCGGCCGTAGCCGCACGACGCGCAGCTCGCCGGGCCGGAGCATCGGC
>CALCTH010000445.1 GCA_937893795.1 uncultured Myxococcales bacterium
CCTGCGGCGCCGCGCTGAGCCGCGCCGGCGACGCGCGGGGCGAGGACGTGCTCCGCGGCGTTCTCACGGGCTGGCGCGGCTCCGGGCGGGACTACGCCGCGGAGGCCTCGGGCGTCCTGGGCCTCACGGGCCTGCGGCCTGAGCTGGAGCGCTTGCGCCGCCGTGGGCGCGGCACCGCCGCCATCCTCGACGAGGCGCTCGAGGCCCTCGGCCGAGCCGAGGATCCCACGCCTCGCTGAGATTCCCGAGGGGCCGCTGAAAGAGGGTGATACTTCACAGGCCTCCCCGGGCTGGGGTAGCGTGCCGTCAATGTCTGGGGCCGGGGACGTGACGGGAGTCGTGAACTCCTGGAACGAGTGGGATCCGCTGGAGGAGGTCATCGTCGGGATTCTCGACGGCGCCGCCTCTCTCACGTGGGAAGTCGCCTTCGAGGCCGTGACCGCCGTCGAGCATCTCGACCGCTCACGGACGTACCACCGCGCGCACGCGGGCAAGCCCATCGAGAAGCTCTATCTCGGTCCGGCGCAGCGGGAGCTCGACGAGCTGGTGCGGATCCTGAAGGGCGAAGGCGTAACCGTGCGACGGCCCGAGGCCATCGACCACGCGCGCGCCCTGGTGACGCCGCTCTGGTCGACGCAGGGCGGCAACTGCCAGGCGAACCCCCGGGACGTGCTCATCGTCTTCGGGAACGAAATCCTCGAAGCGCCCATGGCGTGGCGCTCACGCTACTTCGAGTTCCTCGCCTACCGGAAGCTCTGCAAGCAGTACTTCAAGCAGGGCGCGAAGTGGCGCGCGGCGCCCAAACCCGCGATGAGCGACCGCTCCTACGACTTCGATTGGACCCGTGGCGAGGGCTACGTGACGACGGAGTTCGAGCCGCTCTTCGACGCCGCGGACATGTCCCGCTGCGGACGGGACATCTTCATCCAGCGGAGCCACGTCACGAACGACTTCGGCATCGAGTGGCTCGAGGCCCACTACGGCGACACGTTCAACTTCCACCGCGTGGAGTTCGACGACTATCGGGCCATCCACATCGACGCGACCTTCGTCCCGCTTCGACCCGGGCTGGCGCTCGTGAACCCGGACCGGCCGATGAAGGCCTGGCCGGAAAAGCTGAAGAAGACGGGCTGGGACTTCATCGAGGCGCCGCGCTCGACGCTGCCCGAGAGCCACCCCTGGTACCACTCCTTCCGCTGGCTCTCGATGAACATGCTGAACATCGACGAGAAGCGGATCATCGTCGAGGCGAGCGAGGAGCCGACCATGAAGCTCCTGCGGGACCTCGGCTTCGACCCGATCCCCTGCCCCTTCCGCAAGAACTATCCCTTCGGGGGCAGCTTCCACTGCGCCACCGTCGACATCCGGCGGCGCGGAGGCCTCCAGTCCTACTTCTGAGCCGATGTCGCTGCTCTCGACCCTCGCCGGCGACCTGAAGCGCCACCGCGCAAGCCAAGCGCTCCGGGCCATGCCGGCGCTCGCGACCTACCGCTTCGGCGTGTGGTGCCGGAAGCAGCCGACGCCGGTGAGGCAGCTGAGCGGCGTCGTGTACCGGGCGGCCCTCCTGGCCTCGGAGACCGTGAGCGGCATCTACCTCGACAGCGCGACGGAGGTCGGCGACGACCTCCACCTCATTCACGCCGGCGGCATCAACATTCACCCCGCGAGTCGCATTGGAGACCGCGTCGGTTTGATGCACGGGGTGACTCTCGCGGCAGACGCGCGGGGCGCGCCGGTGCTCGGCGACGACGTCTTCATCGGCGCGAACGCGACGGTCTACGGGCCCGTGACGGTCGGCGAGGGGGCCTCGGTGGCCGCCAACTCCCTCGTGCTCACGGACGTCCCGCCGAACCACATGGCCATCGGCGTCCCCGCCAAGATGGTCCCGCAGTTCGGGAAGAAGAAGCCCAAGGCGGAAGCGGCGGCGGGCGCCGCGTAGCCGCGGCTAGTCGCGCCGCGCTTCGACGAGCGCCGCGATGGCGCCCGGGGTGGCGAAGGCGTCCTCGGTCACGTCCGTGACGTCGAGGTCGATGCCGAACGCCTCCTGAAGCTCCGCGAGGAGGCGGAGAAGGGTGAGCGAGTCGAGGTAGCCCGTGTCGAGCAGCGGGGTCTCCGCCGTAAGCTCCACCTCTCGCCCGCTCGAGGACTTGATGGTCTCGTGCACGAGGGTGGTGATCGTCGCCTGTAGTTCGCTCATGGGGAGGCTCTTTCGGTCGATGAGGCAGGGGACGCGGTCGCGGGGGACGGCTCGAGGAGGCGTCGCAGCGCCGCGCGGTCGGGCTTGCCGGCCGGCGTCCGGGGAAAGGTCTCGGGAAAGACGAAGCGCTGGGGCCGCTTGCGCGGGCCGAGGTGCTCGACGCAGCGGGCACGAAGCTCGCTTTCGGCGTTCGGCGGCGCGTCGACGCAGGCCACGATGGCGCTGCCTGCCAGCGGATCGGGAACGGGGAGCACGACCGCATCGCGCACGGACGGGTGTCCGACCAGGAGCTGCTCGATCTCGCTCGGGTCCACCCGGAAGCCGAAGCGCTTGATCATCTCGCTCGACCGGCCGCGGAGATGAACGCCACCTTCGTCGCCATGGGCGACGTCCCCCGTGGGGAAGAAGCCCTCGACGTCGCGAAGCTCGCGCCGCCCCTCCGCATGGAGGCTGGCCTCCGCGACGGTGGGGCCCGCGGCGCGGAGCTCGACGGCCGGCTCCGCGAGCGTCGGCAGGGGCGCGAGGTGCACGGAGCCGAGCGGCCGGCCCACGAAGCCGCGCTCTGGAAGGGGCGCGCCCGCCTCGACGTCCGCCCGCGTGAGCGAGCCGAAGGTCTCGGAGAGCCCGTAGCGGAGATGGAGGCTCGCCGCCGGAAGCGCCTCGCGGAGCCCCGTCAGCAGCTCCCGTTCCGCGGCGGCGGAGCCCAGGAGCAGCGCACGCAGCCCCGGGAGCTCCTTCCGAAAGAGACCGAGCCGGAGCAGCGTGCGGAAGTACGCGGGCGGGCCGGCGAGGAGCGCGACCCGGGCCTCCAGCATGCGCCGGAGGTCGTCGCCGGGAACGAAACGAGCCTCCACGTGGACGCCGACGCCGTGCAGCAGATGCTCGAGCACCAGCGCGCCCCCCATGGCGTGGTACTGCGGCATGGGGGAGAAGAGCGCGCGCCCCGCCAAGGCCTCCGCGAAGGGGGCGGCGTCGCCCACGCCCGCCTCGAGCGCACGGGCCGTCAGGAGCACGCCCTTGGGGCGCCCGGTGCTGCCACTCGTGAGCTGCACCATCGCAGCGTCGAGCCCGGCGCGCGCGGCGTGGCCGGGCAGCCGCTCGCCGAAGGCTGCGTGCGGCGTCGCCTCGGCGAGCGCGTCCTCGAGCGCGTCGCCGCCCTTCCCGTCCGCGCCAAGGACCACGAGGTCCGGGCGGGCGAGCGCGAAGGCATGGCGAAGCTCCGTGGCCGTCGCGTCCGGTGGCAGGGGAAAGAAGGTCGCGCCGGCCTCGAGGGCCGCGAGCTGGAGCGTCGTGAAGGGTACCCCGCTCGGCAGCAGCGCGGCGACAAGAGCGCCAGGCTCGAGCTGCGCGGCGAGCGCGCACCCGTCGTCGTGGAGCAAGCGAAAGGTGCGCGCGCTCATGACGTCCGCGAAGGCGACGTCGTCGGGCCGCGCGCTCGCGAGCTCGGCCAGGCGCCCAATCACGCCGGCGCCCCCTCGCCGATCCGGCGCTGGCCGCGGAGAGCGTCCTCGGGGGCACCGCGCTCGCGAAGCAGGACGGCCCGGTCACCGTCCACGAGCACCTCAGCCGGGAGCGGGTGGCTCAGGAAGAGCACGTTGCTGAACGTGAGCCCGTAGGCCCCCGACGCGAGAAAGGCGACGAGGTCCCCCGGGACGAGCTCTGGAAGGCCGGGGACCTCCGGAAAGGCGTCCGCCGGGGTACAGAGCGGACCCCCGAGGCGGCAGCCCGCCTCGCCCTCGGCCCGGACGTCGTTCGCCTTCACCACGGGAAAGCTGCGCTGGAAGACGCTCCCGACGCCCGTCGCCGCGGCGTGCTGGTTCATCCCGCCGTCGAGGATGGCGTGCCGCGTGCCCTGGCTCTCCTTCACGTAGAGCACGCGGGTGAGAAAGAGCCCGGCCTCCGCGACCAGGAAGCGACCGAGCTCGACGGCGTAACGGCGGTCCTCACGCGCGTCCTCGGCGATGAGCGCCCGGAGCCCCTCCCCCGCGCTCGCTAGATCGAAGGGCGTGTCCTTGGCGAAGAGCGGGACCCCGAAGCCGCCGCCGAAGTTCAGGCGCTCGAGGGGTGCGCCCGTCGCGGCCTCGACCTGCGCCGCGGCCTCGAGGAGCGCGCGGGCGTGGCGCAGCCAGCCCTCGGCGTCGAAGGTCTGGGTGCCGGCGTAGGTGTGAAGGCCGACGAGGCGCACCGAGGGCATCTCCGTCGCGCGCCGCGCGACCTCGTCGAGCAGGTCGACGTCGATGCCGAACTTCGCGCTCCCGCCGCTCATGCGCATGCGCGAGCCCGACATGGACGCCGGCGGGTTCACGCGCAGCGCCACGGACGCCTGGACCTCGCGGGCCGCCGCGGCCGCCGCGATGGCCTCGAGCTCGCCCCGCGACTCGACGTTCAGCGTCACGCCCGCGCTCAGCGCGTGGTCGAGGTCCGGCCCGTGCTTGCCCGGACCGGCGAACTGCATCTGGTGCCCTTCGAAGCCCGCATGCCGCGCGACGACGATCTCGCCGGCGGAGGCGACCTCCGCTCCTGCGCCCGCTTCGGCGAAGACCTGGGCGACGCCCACGCTCGGGTTGGCCTTGAGCGCGAAGAGCACGTCGACGCGCGGCCCGAGCGCACTGCGTACCGCCTGGAGGCGCCGCTCCATCGCGCCCCGGTCATAGACGTAGAGGGGCGTGCCGAAGCGCTCTGCCAAGGCGGATACGGGGAGCTCCCCCACCACCAGCTCGCGCTCGGAACCCGGAAAATGCGAGGCGAGGAGACGAGCGACCTGACCCGACACTGGTTTTGGGTACCCCACTTGCGACGTCGTTACCAGCCAGACGCATGACGGGGTATTTCGATCACGGGAGCGCGCGCCCGCGTCGCCCGCCATGGGGAGCACCTCTCTCGCGCTTCTCGCTTCCGCGTCTTCGCGCCGCCGGGCCTTCCCGCTGGCGCCGCGGGGCAGCGCGCCACATCTTCGCGCCATGGGCGCCCCGCTCTTCGATACGCACTGTCACCTGGACCACCGGAAGTTCGACGCGGACCGCGACGCGGTGATCGCGAGGGCGCGGGAGGCCGGTCTTTGGCGTCTCTGCACCATCGGCTGTGCGCGGAGCCTCGCGGACGTCCGCTCGGCCTTCGAGGTTCAGCAAGCGCACGCGGACTGGATGGTCACGACCATCGGCGTGCACCCGCACGACGCGGAGGCCTTCGCCGCCGCGGACCGCGCCGCGCACATCGAGGCCATCGCCCGGGAAGATGCCGTCGTAGCCGTCGGCGAGATGGGCCTCGACTACTACTACGACCACGCGCCGCGTGCGCGGCAGGCGGAGCACTTTCGCCGGCAGATCGCGCTCGCGCGCGCCGTCTCGAAGCCCATCGTGGTACACACCCGTGACGCGGCGGAGGACACGCTACGCATCCTTCGCGAGGAGAAGGCCAGCGACGTCGGCGGCATCATTCACTGCTTCAGCGAGGACGCCCCCTTCGCCAAGGCGGCCCTCGACCTGGGCTTCGTCTCGAGCTTCAGCGGCATCGTCACGTTCAAGACGGCCGGGGCCATTCAGGGCGCGGCGATGGCCCTGCCGGCCGACGCCATCCTCGTGGAGACCGACGCGCCTTACCTCGCGCCCACGCCCTTCCGGGGGAAGCGGAACGAGCCTTCTTACGTCGCGAGGACGGCGGAGTTCGTCGCTGCGCTCCGGGGCGAGGACCCGGACACGCTGCGCTGGCAAACGACGGCGAACGCCTGCCGCGTCTTCGGCATGGAACCCCCCCCGGGGGATGCGGCGACGCCGGCTTGACGCCGGGCCGGCCTCGCCTACCCTTGCGGCCCTTCATTTCGCGGCCCCCTCGGCCGCTGCGAGCTGCCCCATGAACGAGAACCCCGGCCTCCTCGGCACGAAAGTCGGCAACACCCAGATCTTCACGGACGACGGCGAGGTCCGCCGCGTCACCGTGGTGGCCCTCGGGCCCTGCGTCGTGCTCGGCAAGCGCACCGCCGACAAGCACGGCTACAACGCCGTGCAGCTCGGCTTCGGGGCCGCGAAGACCAAGCACGTCAACCGCCCCACGGCCGGCCACTACGCCAAGCTCGGCCAGGGCGTGCCGAAGGTCGTCCGCGAGATCCGTGTCTCCGCCGAGACCCTCGAGAGCTACGAGGTCGGGCAGACGCTCACGGTCGCGGACATCTTCCGCGACGGTCAGTTCGTCGACGTTTCCGCGACGAGCAAGGGCCGCGGCTTCACCGGCGTCATGAAGCGCCACAACTTCGCGGGCTACAAGGCGAGCCACGGTGCGCACGAGTACCAGCGCCACGGCGGCTCCATCGGCATGAACATGACGCCTGGCCGCACCTTCAAGGGCCAGCGCATGCCCGGCCAGCACGGCAACCGGAAGGTGACCGTGATGAGCCTGAAGGTCGCCAAGGTGATGCCCGAGG
>CALCTH010000446.1 GCA_937893795.1 uncultured Myxococcales bacterium
CTTGGGCAGCCTCCTCCGCCGCGCGAGCCGCGTCACGACCCGCGCGAACCCGCGCCTCGGCTTCCGCCTGGGCGGCGACGAGCTCGACGCGCCGCCCGCTGACGCGGCGGAGCGTGGCCAGGTCCCGGACGACCATACGCTCGAGACGCTCGACGCGGCCGAGGTGCGTGAGCATCGCGTCGAAGCCGCCAGCCACCGGGAGCATGCCCGCGCGGCGAAGGCGATAGAGGGCCCGGGTGCGGGTGCGAAGACGTACCCGCGCCGCGTCTTCCTCCTCACCCAGCGTGGCGGACTCCGCCGCGATGCGTGCTTCCTCCGCCTCGGCCTCCTCGCGCGCGACGCGCGCCCCGTCGAGGGTCGGCTGCGCGCCGGCGACGGCGCTGAGCGCGAGGATCAGGGCCAGCGTGGAGAGGCGTCGCATGCCCTTCAGACCTGCAGGTAGCGGCGGAGGGACACGGCGCTCCCCGCGGCGCCGAGCAGACCGCCGCTCAGGATGATGGCCGCGAGCAGCGCGGGGTGCAGGAAGACCGTACGCGTCCCGGCCAGCGCGGCGAGGCTGGCGTCGAAGGCGCCGCGTAGTGCCGCGAAGGCCGCCATCAGCACCAGCACGGAGAGCACGGCGGCCAGGAGACCCTGAAAGGCGCCCTCGAGCACGAAGGGTCCGCGCACGAAGCGGTCCGTCGCGCCGCAGAGCTTCATCACCTCGATCTCGTCGCGGCGTCGGGCGACGGCGAGGCGGATGGTGTTGCCGATGACGGCCACCACGCAGAGCAGCACCAGGAAGGTGAGCGCACCCGCCACGCCGCGGCCGGCGCGGACGAGGGCCGCGAGGCGCTCGTGCCAGCCCTGGTAGGTCTCGATGTCGTCGATGCCGCGGAGCTCACCGACGCGCTCGGCGATGGTGGCGGCGCGCGCGGGAGCCGTCCCGGCGGCGAGCTCGACCTCGAAGGAGGCCGGGAAGGCGTCCGCAGGCAGCGCCGCGAGGGAGGAGTCGACCTCCGCGTGCGCCAGGAACTCCTCGCGCGCCTCGGCCCCGCTCAGGTGCCGCAGCGAGGCAACCTCCGGGAGCGACTCGAGGGTGATCTGGAGCTGCGTCCGGTCGGCCGCCTCGATGCCCTCGGCCAGGTAGACCGTCATGCGCGCGCTCTGTCCCCAGCGGTCGGCGAGGCGCGAGAGGTTTTGCATGGCCAGAAGCGCCCCACCGACGCTCAGGAAGGCCACGGCCAAGCTGCTCACGGCCACCACGTAGAGGCGCCGCTCCTCCCGAAGGCCGCGCCGGGCGCGGGTCATCATCGCTTCGAGCTCCATCCCGTCCTCCTCAGCTCACCGCGTGAAGTCCGGGCCGAAGCACCGGGCGAGGGTTGTCGGCCGGCGTCACGGGCTCTTCCGCCGGCGCGGGCGGCGCGTCGCTTCGCCAGCTGGCGAGGCCCTGCCGCGCCTCGAGCACCCGCCCCTCGTCGATGGAGATGAGCCGGTGGTTGCGCTTGGCGATGAGCGAATGGTCGTGGGTCGCGAAGAGCACCGTGGTGCCCGTCGCGTGGATCTCCTCGAAGAGCGTGAGGATGTCGATGGCCAGGTGCGGGTCGAGGTTGCCCGTCGGCTCGTCGGCGAGGATCAGCGCTGGCTCGGTGACGATGGCGCGGGCCACGGCGACGCGCTGCATCTCGCCCCCGGAGAGGTTCTCGGTGCGCTCGCCGCCGCGGCCTTCGAGACCGACGCGCTCGAGCGCTTCGCCCACGCGGCTCCGCACCAGTCGCCGCGGCATGTCCAGGATGTCGAGCGCGATGGCCACGTTCTCCTGCACGGTCCAGTGGCGGACGACCTTGAAGTCCTGGAAGACGATGCCGAGGTTCCGCCGGAGGAAGGGAATCGACTTCTCACGGAGCCGCGCGATGTCCCGCCCGCAGAAGAGGATCCGCCCCGCATCGACGGTGTGCTTCCGGTAGATGAGCTGGAGGAGCGTGCTCTTGCCGGCCCCGCTCGGCCCCGTGACGAAGCAGAACTCGCCCCGCTCCACGACGAGGTTCACGCCCCGCAGCGTCGGGTGGTCCTCCCGGAAGTACTTGTAGACGTCCTCGAGCACGAGGATCGGCTTCGCCGTGGACACCGCGTCGGCGCGAGCGCCGGCCCGAAAGAACGCGAAGGGCCGTGCCCCTTCCTTCCTCTTCGCCATGCTTGCCGCATAGCTGGGCCCAGGCCGGGGACACAAAAAAACGGCCGACGGGGAGCCCCGCCGGCCGTTCTTTCGTGGGTGCGCCGCCCCGCTAAGGGGTGGCGATGGCCGTGAAGCTCAGGTCGAAGGTCGACGCGACCAGCTCGGGCGCTTCGGCCACGACCACGTAGGTGCCCGCGGCGAGCGCCTGGGTAATCGAGGGCCCCGTACCCATCATTCCGGTCTCACAGGCCCGGTTGACGGTGGTACCGCAGGCGTCGCGGAGCGTCAGCGTGAGGTTCAGCGGGTCCGTGCCCATGGCCGGCACCGCGCTCACCGTGACGAAGGAGGGCGCCGCGAGCGTGAACTCGTAGAAGGCGTCCACGTTGTTCGTGCCGCCACGGCAGCCCGGCTCGTCGCGCTGGTATCCCGTGAGATCCACCGCGCTGATGGTCGAGGTCGGGCCCGTGAGCACCGTGGCGCCGGAGCAGATCTCGTTCGCCGGCGGGGTGGTCGGCGGCAGGATTTCGATGGAGGCGTTGGCGGTCCCGAAGGTCGCGCCCGTGGCGATGACCACGAAGTAGGTGCCCGCCGGCAGGCTCCGGAAGAGCTGCGTCTGGATACCGGTCCGCGTCGTGCAGCGGCGCTCCGTGGCGGTGTCGCCGCAGGTGTCCATGAGCGCCGCAGAGTGCGAGGAGAACCCGACATCCGTCGTCACGCGGACGTCCTGCGTCGCGTCGAGGGTGAACTCGAAGTAGGCATCGCGGGCCGCGGCGGGGTTGCAGGTCACGCCGCCGTCGAAGCCCGGCATGGGCGTCCCGGCGAGCGCCGAGGTGCCCGATCGCGTCGTCATACCCATGGGCGGCGTGAGGTCCACGGCCACGTTGCAGCTGTCGCCGGGGATGCGCGCGGCGATCGGGGTGATGGTGACGTCGAGCGTCCAGCTGGTGATGCTCGGGAACTGGCGCTCCACGAGGACGAAGTAGCGACCGGGGGCGACGTCCCGGAGCGAGAGGTTCGCCGAGCCCGGGGTGTTCGTGCAGCCGAGCTCGGTCTCGTTGTCGTCGCAGTCCGTGACGAGGCTGACGGCGATGTTGTCCTCGCGGAAGGCGCCTCCGATGCCCGTGGCGCGAAGCTCCACGTCGAAGTTGCCGGTGGGCGGAAGGTCGAAGAAGTAGGCCGCCTCGTCGCCGCCCCCGACGGAACCGCAGCTCAGCTCGTAGTCGTCCGCGGTGTCGAGGAACATGCCCATGAAGGAGCCGCCCGCGCTCACGTCGACGCCGTCCGGGGGCCCGGCGCAGACGTCGATGGGTGGCGGCGTGGTGGCGTCCTCGAAGCGAAGCACGAGGTCGAAGACGTCGTTCGTCCCGGTTTGCGTGACGACGATCGTGTAGCTGCCGGGCTCGACGCTCCGGAGGAAGATCTCCGGCGAGGTCCCCACGGAGCAGCGGATGTCCTCGTCGGTCTCGCAGGACGCGTTGTTCCGAAGCGCAACCGCCGCCTGCGGGCCGCTCGCGCTGACGCGCACGTCCTGCACCGTCGTGAGCGTGAAGGTGAAGAAGGCGTCCCGGCCGCCGGGGCTGCAGCTCAGCGCGGTCGTGTCGTCGAGGCGCCGCGTCGAGCCGCTGTAGGTGCCCGCGCCCGGGAGCAAGGTGGCGGTGGCGCAGTCCGTGTTGCTCGGGTCGCAGTCCGGGTCGCGGAAGTCACGGAAGCCGTCGCAATCGTCGTCACGGCCGTTGTCGCAAACCTCCGGGGCGTCGGGGTTGGTCATGGGACCGCCGAAGCGCGGGTCGTCGTCGCAGTCCTCACCGCCGCAGCGCTCGGCGATGAAGCCGTCGCCGTCGAGATCCACGGGCGTGTACACGCAGCCGAGCGCGTTGTCGCACTCGTTGAAGGTGCAGGTGTCGTCGTCGTCGCAGAAGAGCGGCGTCCCGGAGATGCAGCCGACCTCCTGGTTGCAGACCTCGGTGCCGTTGCAGGCGTTGCCGTCGTCGCACTCGGTGTCGTCGAGCTCGTAGACGCACTTGTCGCCCTCGGCCTCCTCGTCGCACGTCGTGATGACGCAGCGGTTCTCGTTCTGGCAGAGCGGGTCGCCGGCCACACAGAGACGCCCGGAGCACTCCTCGACACCGTTGCAGTCGCAGCCGTCGTCGCAGTCGCCGTTGTCCTCGCAGATCTCGCCGAGCGTCGTGTCCGGCACACAGACGCGCCCCGTCGGGATGTCCGAGGGCAGGTCCGGCGGGCCGAGATCGACCATGCCGCCGGTGTCGGCGGGGCCCATGTCGTCCGGTGCGTCGGTGGTGGAGGAGTCGTCCCCGCAAGCCACGAGCAGGGCCAGCGAGAAGACGAGGAGAATCGAAGGAAGAGTACGCATGGATTTCGGCTCGGGGCTCAGGGCTCGAGGACTTCGATCTCGAGCAGATAGTCGCCGGACGCGCTCGATCCAAAGCCGTCGACGACGAAGAAATAGGTGCCGGGGTTCAGGGTCCGGTCGAGGAAGGACCAGGTCACCCCGCCCATGAAGTTGTCGTTGCACGCGAATTCCGCCTCCGAAACACACGTCGTGTTGTGGAGGTGGAGCACGGTGTCGTAGGCAGAACCATCGGTCGACGCGACCACGCGGCGACGCTCCGTGAGCGTCAGCTCGAAGGCCGCGTCCGGCGAGCGGGCGTTGCTCCCGCAGAAGGAGCGCGTCTCGTAGTCGCCCAGGAGCGCGACGGTGCTCCCGGAGAAGAGGCCGCCGGTGGCGGGCACCACGGTCGCCGAGCCGCAGGCGTCGTTGCCGAGCACCGGCGTCGGCACCGTCGGGTCCTCGACCAGCACGGTCACGTCGAAGCTCGGCACCGTGGCGAAGCTCTCGACGATGACGAAGTAGGTCCCGGGAAGCAGGTTGCGGACGCGGGAGCGCGAGGGGTTGCCGCTCCGGCAGCGAAGCTGCGTGGCGTCGTCCTCGCAGGTCTCGCGGAGCGAGGCGAACATGAAGGTCCCGCTGCCATCGACGGTCACGGTAACGTCGCTCCGTTCCGTGACCTCGAAGGAGTAGACGGCGTCCCGGTAGAAGAAGCCGCAGCTGATGTCGACGTCGTCCTGGCGGCCGACGAGCGTGCCCGTGGCGGTGCTGGGCACGCCGCGCGTGATGGGAATCGGAATGGCCGAGCGGCACTCGTCGCCGGCCGGCGGCTCCGTCGGCGGCAGGAAGCGTACGTCGAGCGTCGCGCTCACCTCACGCGCCGACACACTCTCGAGGCTGACGAAGTAGGTGCCGGGCGCCAGCGAGTAGAGGCGCCGGTTCGCCGGCGACACCCGCGTGCAGGCCACCTCGGTGCTCGCGTCGCCGCAGATCGTCGAGACGGCGAGGCCCAAGGTCCCGCCGGAGGAGGGAACCGCGGAGAGCACCACGTCGCGTACCTCGGTCGTCGTGAACGTGAAGAACACGTCCGTCGAACCCACGCTGCAGCTCGTCTCCGAGTCGTTCACGGCATCGACGAAGTCCGTCTCGAAGGTGCCGCCGGCGCTCACGTCAATGGCCGCGTCGCAGGTGTCGTTGAGCAGCGGCGGCAGCGGATCGTCGAGGTCGAACTCAACGGCCAGGTCGCCGCCGATGTCCGCGACGATGACATAGTAGGTGCCGGGCTCCAGGCTCCGGCGCCGCAGTATGCCTGGGAAACCGTTCCGTTGGCACTCGACGAGGCCCGTCTCGCAGGCCGTGCGCAGCTCGATGAAGACGGTGCTCCGGCCCTCGGCGCGCACCGTGAGCGAGCGCGCCGCGGTGAGCGTCAGCTCGAAGACGAGGTCCTTGCGCGTGAAGCTCAGGCAGTCGAGCTCGAAGTTGGTCGTGGCGCCGCTCGAGTCGAGCTCGATGAAGTCGCCGGTCTCGGGCACGACGATGGGATCGTCGCAGTCGTTGCCCGGGGGAGCGCCGCACTCCATCTCGTCGACCACCTCGTCACAATCGTTGTCGATCAGGTCGCCGCAGATCTCGTTGATGAGCGAGCCACGGCGCGGATCGAAGTCGTTGCAGTCGGTGCCGCCCTCGCAGTTGATGTCGGTCTCGCCGTCCCCGTCGAAGTCCCGAGGCGAGAAGCGGCAGAGGCGCTCTTCCTCGTCGCAGCGGTCGATGGTGCAGACGTCGTCGTCGTTGCAGGTCTCGGGGTCGCCGGGAGCGCACCCGCCCTGCTCCGGGTCGCAGATCTCGACGCCGTTGCAGAAGATGCTGTCGTCGCAGACCGCCGGGTCCGGCTGATTTCGGCAGTTGCCGGAGTCGCAGAAGTCCCGGGTGCAGTCGACGCCGTCGTCGCAGTCCACGTCCAGGACGCACTCGGGCATCAAGTCGGGCGCCGGCATGTCGCCGATGACGCGGTCGTCGGTGCCGAGGTCGATGAGCGGCGGCAGGCCCAGGTCCGGGCGCTCGAGCACCGTCGGGTCGTCGCGGCAGCCGAGGAAGCCCGTGGCGGACACCCG
>CALCTH010000447.1 GCA_937893795.1 uncultured Myxococcales bacterium
GACGAGCGCCGCGCGAAGGCGGAGGCGGCGCGGGCGGAGGCGCTCGCCGCGGCGGCGACCCGTGCGCGCGAGCGCAGCGAGCGGCGTCACGCCATCGCGAGCGCGCTCGGCGACGCCATCAGCGGCGAGCTCACGGGGCTCGGGATGGGCGCGGCCCGGGTGCTCGTCGAGCTGGCGCCGCTGGACGAGGCCGCCGCCGGCGAGCTCTCGGTGAACGGCGCGCGGCTGACGGCGCCGGGCATCGACCGGGCCGAGTTCCTCATCGCGCCCAACCGGGGCGAGCCGGCGCGGGCGCTGCGGAAGATCGCCAGCGGCGGCGAGCTCAGCCGGGCGATGCTGGCCATCAAGCGGGTGCTCAGCGGCCTCGGCCCGGCGGGGCTCTACGTCTTCGACGAGGTGGACGCTGGCGTGGGCGGCGCGGTGGCCGAGGTCATCGGCCACAAGCTCGTCGACGTGGCGGCGCACGCGCAGGTGCTCTGCATCACGCACCTGGCCCAAATCGCGGTGCACGGCGACGCGCACTTCCGCGTGAGCAAGCGGGCCGAAGGCGAGCGGACCTACAGCGAGGTGCGTCGGCTGAGCGACGCGGAGCGCCTCGAGGAGGTCGCGCGCATGGTCGGCGGCATCGAGGTCACGCGAAAGACGCGCGCCGCGGCCGCCGAGATGCTCGCGGGCGCGCGGCGCTGACGGGGCCTGGAAGGACGCGTCGGGCGCGCCCGCGGCTCACTCGGCGACGGAGCAGTCGCGAGGGACGAAGAGCTGCGCGGCCTCGTAGTCGTTGCCGCAGTTGCCCTCGCGGCCGTAGCGGCGGCGAATCGTCAGGTTGACCTCGTCGAGCTCCGGCGCGCAGGGGCCGATCCAGAGCGGGAAGCCGGAAGTGACGCCGCTGGAGGTTGCCGCACCGTAGTAGGTGGAGTCCTCGGGGTCGGGCGTGTCTCCCCAGCAGACGAAGTCGATCATGTTGTCGCGATTGCCGAAGCGGTCGTCGATGTAGAGACCGAGCTCGCCGTCGAAGGGCTCGAGGATCTTTCGTCGGTCGACCTCCGTGTCGAACATCGGCGTGAAGCGGAAGAAGCGGAACTCCCCAGGCTCGATGATCGTGTCGTCGTCCGAGATGGTCGAGAGCTCGACGTCCGCGGGCCGGCTCGAGAGCCAGATGGGCGTCTCGGCGAGGTCGAGCGGCTCGGCGCGGGGGTTGTAGACCTCGACGCCGGTGTTGGTGTCCGTGGCGACGTTGTCGGAGATGACCGCCTGCGTGATGATCAGCAGCGGCAGCTCGCCCTGGGCGTCGATGTCCGGGCAAACGGCGTCGTCGATGTCGGTGCCGAACTGCGCCGGGTCGATGCCCTTGTCCTGCGTGCCTTCGTCGACGGGGATATCGGGCCCTTCGTCCGTGGCCAGGTCGTCCACCCCGTCGTCCGCTGCGCTGTCCGCCATCATGTCGGGCGTGCCACCGGACGTCGCGCGGTCGTCGTCGCCGCAGGCGACAAGAAGCAGAAGCAGCGCCGGGGCGGCGCGAAGAAATCGAAGCAGGGCGGTCATGAGGGCTCGTCGCTTAGGTCAATCGATTGGTCCGAGCAAGCGGTAACACGCCCTCGGAGCCGCCGCATGCTAGCCTCCGCACCGAGGATATGCCGATGGGTCGCCTACTTTTCTTCGCTTTCGCCGTGGCTTCGCTCACCGGCTGCGCCGTGCAAACCACCGAACCTGCTGACAACGCAGCAAATAACATCTGTTGCGGCGGCGCCTGCTGCCTGATCGACGGCGTTTGCTACGCGGACGGCGACGTGAACCCCGCGGACGCCTGCCTCTTCTGTGACCGAGACGGGAGCGGTGGCGGAATGGCGCGCGACTGGACTCCCGTCGACAGCCCCGAGTGCTCCGGCGAAGACATGGGACCGGACGACGCGGGCCCCGAAGACATGGGTCCCGAGGACATGGGAGAGGCTGATGCCGGTCCCGAGGACATGGGAGAGGCCGACGCTGGTCCTGAGGACATGGGCGAGATGCCCATGGACATGGACGCGCCGGACACGGGCACCACGGTCGATGCCGGCGGCGACGACATGGGGGGGACCACGTCGGACTCGGGCGGTTGCAGTGCCGCGGGTGCTGCTGGCCTGGCACCCTACGCCGCGCTCCTGCTCCTGGCTCGGCGGCGGCGCCGCGCTGCATAGCCGCTTAGCGAAACACGTAGAGAGCGCCGCTGTCGGCTGCTTCTCCGTCACCGGAGACGATGCGCGCATCGTCTCCGGGCGCCGTCGCAACGACCGTGTCGCCGTTCGATGTTACGGCAATGGCGGAACCGAGGCGATCACCCGCATTGGCGCGTGCATGCTTGAGAAGCGCCGTCTGTTCCCACCGGCCGCTAATCCGTCGGTACACAGCGACTAATCCGGACTCAGAACGTTCGTCGTTCTGGAACTCTGTCCGTCCTCCCGGTGCGGACGTAGACTCGCCTGGCGCCCCGACGACGAACGCATTCCCGCCGTCCGCGAGAGCGATGCCGGTACCGAAGTTGTCCTCCGGGCTAATGGACGGGAGCTTGAAGCGCTCTTCGAATCCGAAGGTGCTGGCGTCCCGCCGGAAGATGTACGCGGCCCCCGAGTCCTGTACGGGGTCCGCGGAACCCAAGCCGAGTCCTGGTCGGCCGGAGTCCTCGCGGTGGGCTGCTATGGCAAGCGCGCGCCCGTCTCTCGAGACGGCCAGCTCCGTCCCAAAGGCCCCTCGAAGCTCAGGGGCTGGCGACACGACTCTCTGTTCAAAGCGCCATCGATCTGCGCGCGACGGCGAATAGGAGAAGAAGTAGGCGGCTCCAGCGCGTTCCAGGCCTTCCGCGGTTTCGGACGCAGCGGACGCCACCAGCGTAGTGGCGTCGGCCGACAGAGCGACCTCGCTCAGACGTGAACCGGCCTCGGGGACTGGTGCCTTGAGCATCGCGTCTAGACTCCACCCTTCGCCAGAGCGCCGGAACACGAACACCGCCCCGGAACTGCTGCTCAGCTCGTTCGGCGTGGGGTTCACTCCGCCCGTCGAACTGCTCTCTCCCGGCGAGCCGACGGCGACGACGCGACCGTCGTCCGCAATCGCAAGATGTGCGCCGAAGGCGCCCTGCTCGGTCGGGCGCGGCGGGGAAAGCGTCGTGTCGAACTCCCAACGTATCTCGGCTCTCCGGAAGATGTGAACCACCCCTCCATTGGCTCCTGTCTGAGGACACGACATGGCGACGACGTCGCCTCGCGACGAGATGGCTACGTCGGTCCCGCAGCGGTCGAAGGACTCCGGTGCGGGTGCTTTGAGAAAGGCGCTCGGTACCCAGCCTTCGCCGTCTCGGTCGAACACATAGGCGGCCCCGGAACTAGGCAGCAAGTCGTCGGGGCGCGCATCGACGCCACCTCTGCTCGAGGCTTCCTGGTATGCGCCCGCAACGAGCGTGCTCCCGTCCGAGTTGATGGCGAGGCCCTGGCCGAATTCACCCCCGAAGAGGTCGAAGGCGCTCACCGCCTCCGGTTTGAGGTAGGCGCTCCTGCCGTCGAGCCGCCCGGTGCAGCTCCCTCCTCTGCAAGTGCAAGAGCCGGTCGCGCAACTCGAGCACTCCGACTCGTCGGGCGAAGCCTCCGTCGGCACGCAGCGCGCAGTGCCTCCGTCGCAGACGATCGCGCCCACCTGGCATTCGGCATCGGGCTCGCAGGGCTCTCCGGCGACGCACTCATCGCTCGGAGCGTCCTCATCCACGTCGGGACCAATGTCCTCGAGTCCGCCGTCGTGTCGCACTCCGCCGTCTTCCACGAACTCGCAGAAGAGCTGTCCGTCGACGCGTCGTTCAACGAGCGGTGGCGGGCAGTTGCATCCCCCGCGGTCGTTGACCTCATCGGGGCGGCAGCCGCGAAGGCAGGCGCCGTCCGAGCGGCGTGCGGTTCCGACGGGGCAGGGGGGCGGCTCGCCCGCGGGGCAGCCGGTCGTGAACACCGCGAAGGCGAGAAGCAGGCACGAAGGTGAGGTGTGAGCGGATCGCATCGCCGAGGTCATGGTCGCACCCGACTCGGTGTCAGTCGCCCCTGGTTGCGTCGCGGCGTCGACGCGAGCGTGCGCCCAGCAGCCCGAGCGCGATCAGTGCGGAGGTCGCCTGGCCCGGGGAGCTGGCGCAGCCCGCGGAGCGCGGGGGCGCCGGGCCGCCACACTCGAAGGGCAGGCTCGCCTCGCGCGGGGCGCCGGTGCCCGCCTCGCCGGGAAGGTCGGCAAGGGTGAGGCCCACCTCTTCCGGCGGGATGCCCAGGTCTTGAACGATGTCCGGCAGCCAGCCGGGGCACGTGATGCCCGAGGCGCTGCAGGTCGGACAGGCCCGCGCCTCCCGGATCTCGTCCAGGCGCAGCAGCGGCGTGATCCGCACCTCGTCGTCTCCCACCCCCTCGAGCCGCGCGAGCGCGAAGCCATCGAGGGCCTGGTCCGTGCATACCAGCAGCGCGTCGCCCGCCATGCTGAGGCACTGCACGGCGACCTCGGCCACGCGCGCGAAGGTGTCGCCGCCATCTCGGGAGACCCACAGGCCGCCCAGCCGGCTCCCCACCACGACCACGCCGCCGGGAAGCGCGAGGAGGCCGCCCACCTGGGGCACGCCCAGCACCTCCTCGACGGTCGCACCCCCATCCTCGCTCCGAATCACGCGCTCCGGCGCCGTCTCTCCGTCGAAGTTGAGGGCGTGGGCGAAGAGCCGCTGCGGATCGTCCGGGTCCACCGCATCGACCTCGAGCGCGTACTCCTCGCCCACGCGCGCCACGTCCGTCCGGCGGAAGGTCTCCCCGCCATCGACCGAGGCCAAGAGCACCAGCTGCCGCTCCCGCATCGGCCCGAGCGGCACGCGCGCTCCGAGATAGACCGTCGCCGGGTCGCCCGGCGCGACCACCAGCCGGTCGAAGAGCACGTCGTCCGGCGCCTCGAAGAGCGCCTCCGCGGCTGCGCCGCCGCCCGCCCAGCGCACGAGGCGGTCGCGCTCTCCATCGAAGACGAGCGCCAGCGCCTCCTCATTCGAGACGGCGACGAGGTCCGAGACGATGTCGGCGGATAGGGCGAGGTCCCATTCGCAGCCGCGAGGCGAGCTCCGCACGCCTGCGAAGCTGGCGAGGAAGATGCCGCCGCCGATCAGCGCGAGGCGCGGGTCTTCGAAGGTCGGGTCGACGTCGTAGGCCGCCGCGCAGGTCCACCGCCAGCTCTCGCCGCCGTCGTCGCTCGTCGCCAATCCCCAGGTCGCCTGCGCGACCCATCGTTCCGGGTCCGCCGGGTCGATGACCAGCTGACGAAGCGCCGGTGGGCGCCCGTGCGCGTGAGCTCGGGCCGGGTCCACCAGCGCCGTCCCGAGGCTCAGCCCGATCGCGAGCGCCAGCCTGACTCTCGGCGCGCTAGCGCGCGGAGCCCAGCTCCAGCCCATGCCGCTTGAGCTCCTTCCGCGCCACGACGTACTTGTGGACCTCGTCGGGGCCGTCGTAGATGCGCGCGCCGCGCTCGTGGCGCCAGATGTGGCTCAGCGGCGTGTCCTCCGTGAGGCCCAGCGCACCGTGGGTCTGAATGGCCTTGTCCAGCACGGCCCCGAGCACGTCCGCCACGAAGAACTTGATGGCGCTGATCTCCTGGCGCGCGGCGTAGAGGCCCTGCTCGTCGATGGTCCACGCGGCGTGCTCGACGTAGAGCCGCGCGGCGTCGATGCCGGCGCGACTCTCGGCGATCCAGTTCTGCACGGTCTGCCGCGTCGCGAGCGGCTTGCCCGGCGCGATCATCCGGGTCGCGGCCCGCTTGCACATCAGCTCGAGCGCCCGCTCCGCGAGCCCGATCCACCGCATGCAGTGATGGATGCGCCCGGGCCCGAGCCGATTCTGCGCGAGCAAGAAGCCCATGCCCTCGCCGCCGAGAAGGTTCTCCACGGGCACGCGGCAGCTCTCGTAGCCGACCTCCGAGTGGCTGGCCCAGCCGCTCCCTTCCTCGCCCACGATGGGGATCTTGCGGATGTGCTGGAAGCCCGGCGTGCTCGTCGGCACGAGGATCATCGAGGCCCGCTGGTGCGGCGGCGCGTCGGGGTTCGTGACGGCCATGACGATGGCGAAGTCGGCTCCGTCCGCCCCGGTCGTGAACCACTTGCGGCCGTCGATGACCCACTCGTCACCGTCGCGCACGGCGCGCGTCTCGAGCCAGGTGGGATTCGAGCCGGCGCGCTCGGGCTCGGTCATGGAGAAGCAGCTCCGCGCCTCGCCGCGTACGAGCGGCGCGAGGAAGCGGTCCTTTTGGGCGTCCGTGCCGTGCTCGACGAGGAGCTCGATGTTCCCCGCGTCGGGCGCTTGGCAGCCGAACACGTAGGGCCCGAGCGTGCTCTTTCCGAAGACGCGCATGAGCTGCGCATGCTCCCGGAAAGGCATCGACATGCCGCCCCACTCCTTCGGGACCTGCGGCGCCCAGAGCCCTTCGGCCTTCACCGTGTCGCGCGCCGCCTCGAGCTCCGCCCTCGCTCCGGTGAAGCCCTTCTCGTGCACCACGGCCTCGAGGGGGAAGACCGTCTCCTCCATGTGGCGCTCGGCCCGCTCCAGGAGGTCCTTCATCGCGTCGCTGATCTGAAAGTCCACGATCGGGAACCTATCAGCCCTCGCCAGGGAGGGCCCCTTGAGCCTGCCGGCGAGCGCCCACACACTCGCGCGTCGTGACGAACGATGACGAGCGGGGAGCGGAGCACGGGTCGCTTCGCCAGCAGCCCAAGGACCCGGCGGTCTTCCGCCACGGCATCGTGCGCATGACGCTGGCCTACGGCGCCGCGCTCGCGGCGGCCGCGGTGACCTGGCTGGCTCTGTCGCCGCACCTCTCCCCGCTCTGGGCCACCTTCGCCGCGGACATGGCCGGCACGCTCGCGATCTTCGCCTTCAGCTTCGCCCACCGAAACTCGAGCTTCTACGACGCCTACTGGTCCGTCGCGCCCGTGGTCATCGCCGGGCTCTGGATCACGCTGCCGAGCGACGCGCCCCTCGCGCGGCGCCTTCTCGTCCTCGCGCTCGTGACGTGGTGGGGCGTTCGCCTGACGGTCAACTGGGTCCGCAGCTGGACGGGCCTCGACCACGAGGACTGGCGCTACGTCGACCTCAAGCGGAAGAGCGGAAAGGGCTACTGGCTCGTCAGCCTCTGCGGCCTGCACGTCTTTCCGACGGTGCAGGTCTTCCTCGGCATGCTCGCGGCTTGGGCGCCGCTGACGGTCGGCAGCCGGCCCTTGGGCTGGCTCGACGCCGTTGCCCTCGTCGTCACCGCGGGCGCCATCGCCATCGAGCAGCGCGCGGACAACGAGCTCGACGCCTTCCTCCGAACGCGCCAGCCCGGCCAGATCCTCGAGTCCGGGCTCTGGGCCCACGCGCGGCACCCGAACTACTTCGGCGAGATGAGCTTCTGGTGGGGGCTCTGGCTCTTCACCCTCGCGGCGGACCCGAGCTACGCCTGGACCGCCATCGGGCCGCTGGCCATCTCCCTCATGATCGTCTTCATCTCCATCCCGATGCTCGATACGCGGAGCCGGGCGCGGCGGCCGGACTACGAGGCGTACGCCGCCCGAACCCGGGCGTTCCTCCCGCTCCCGAGGCTCGGGGCGCGCAAAAAGGGCTGAGCGGCCAGCTCAGGGCCGGCGCGGATCGATGCCGCTCGAGGGCGCCGCGCGGCCCGTTTCGATGGCGTGCTCCGGCGCGGGAGCGTTCACGGCGAGATCGCGCGGCACGCCGGGCGCCGCGGGTACGCGGTGGTAGTCGCGCGATGCCGAGTGCTGCGCCTGCGGCACGGGCAGGCTCGGCGTGGCCGTCGTTCGCCCGAGCATGGCTTCCAGCTCGCGGCGCCGCTCGGGGCCCGGTGCGGCGAAGCGGTCGCCGAAGAGACGGAGCAGGATGAGCGCCGCGGCCCCACCGAAGCCGGCGAGCGCGGCGGCGATCTGGCCCCAGCGGAAGCCGCCGATGCCGAAGACCGGCTCCTGCACTCCGAGGGCGTTCACCTGGTAGCCCGTGACGACGGTTTCGTGGAGCCCGCCCTGAAGCAGATGCTGCGCCGCGAGGGCGCCCACGACCCCTAGCACCAGGACACCCAGGAGCCCCCAGCAACGCAGGTAGGCGAAGCCGACGCTCTTGCCGCTGAGCGGGAGCTGGAGGCCCTCGACGCCCTTTCCCGTCTCGGCCACGACGAGCGTGCTCCCGAGGGGGATCAGCGGCAGGAAATAGATGTGCGCGAAGCGCGTCGCGACGTACGGTCCGCCGCTCGCGTCGAGCCCCAAGCGGTCGACCTTGCCGTAGTGGCGCGTGCCATAGACGATCACGCCGGGAGCATACGGCGGACCGGGCGCACTTTCTTCCCGGCGCCCTTCACATGCGTTCGCCGCGCAGGTTTCGAAAGGCGCCGCGCCAGGGTAGGGCAGGGGCATGAGCGCATGGCCCGAGAACACCAAGGAGGTCGGCGAGCGGCATCGCTTCGACGAGGCGGGGCTCCTCAGCTGGTGGCGCGAGCGGCTCGGCCCGGCCGAGGCGCTCAGCGTGCGGAAGTTCCGCGGCGGGCAGTCCAACCCGACGTTCTGGATCGGTGACGGCGAGCGCGGCTGGGTCTTGCGGAAGAAGCCGCCGGGCAAGCTCCTCCCCTCGGCGCACGCCGTCGAGCGGGAGCATCGCGTGATGGCGGCGCTGGCCGAGACCGACGTGCCCGTGCCCCGGGTCAGCGAGCTCTGCGAGGACCCGGGCGTCATCGGCACGCCCTTCTTCGTCATGGAGCACGTCATCGGGCGCATTTTCTGGAACGTGCAGCTGCCCGACGCCCACCCCGCGGAGCGGTCGGCGGTCTATGCAGAGCTCGCGCGCGTGCTGGCGGCGCTGCACGGCGTCGACGTGGACGCGGTGGGGCTCGGGGATTATGGCCGCCGCGGCGGCTACGTGGCCCGCCAGGTCAAGCGTTGGTCCGAGCAGTACGCGCGCGCAAAGACGCAGGACGTACCCGCCATGGATCGGCTCATCGCGCACCTCGAAGCGCACGTGCCCACGGCCGACGAGACGACGCTCGCGCACGGCGACTACCGCCTCGACAACCTCATCTTTCATCCGACGGAGCCGCGGGCGCTCGCGCTCATCGATTGGGAGCTCTCGACGCTCGGCCACCCGCTCGCGGACCTGGCCTACACCTGCATGCTCTACGACGTGCAGCTCCCGAAGATCGGCGGCCTCCTCGGCGTCGACTTCGCCGCGACGGGCATCCCGAGCGAGCCGGAGCTCGTGGCGGCCTACGAGGCGGCGAGCGGCCGGACCGTCGACGCGGACGACTGGGCCTACTTCAAGGCCTTCGGCCTCTTCCGCCTCGCCGCCATCGCCCAGGGTGTCTACAAGCGCTCCCTGGACGGGAACGCGTCCGATCCCCAGGCGGCCATGTTTGGCGCGGCGGTCCCGCACCTGAGCGGCATCGGCAACCGACTCCTGGGCATCGGGTAGGAGTCGCCTAGTACTCGTCGCGGCGCCGGACCCAGGCCTGCGCGAACGGGAGGCCGCCCTCGTCGCGGCCCTTCGGCGCCACGTCCATCCAGTGGTAGGCCCCGTTCAGAAGATCGAGGCCCCGCGCATACGTCGAGTAGGTGTGAAAGACGGCCTCTCCCTCGCGCAGGAAGGCGGAGACCCCCGGAGCCTCCTCGCCCCCGAAGGTGGCGGTCCCGTGGTTGTAGAGGGGCTCGCCGCTCTCCTGCTGCTCCGACGTGAAGGAGACCCCGAAGTCGAAGTTGAAGGTCGAGCCGAGGGAGCTGACCCAGGGGAAGCGCCACCCCATGCGCTCTCGATAGGCGAGGAGCCGTTCGAGGGGTGCACGGCTCACGGCGACGTAGCGGATGTCGCGCTGGGCGAGGTGCGGCGCGGCGCGGTCGACCTGGTCGGCCCAGAACGAGCACGAAGGGCATCCGGCCTCCCAGCCCGGACCGAACATGAAGTGCTGCACGAGGAGCTGCGTGTGCCCCGCGAAGAGGTCGCCCAGCGTGGCCTCCCCGTCCTCCGTCGTGAAGCGGTAGTCCGCCTCGATGCGCATCCGCGGGAGCGCGCGTCGTTTCGCGGCCAAGGCCTCCCGCGCCTTCGTGAAGGCCTTCTCTTCGGCGAGAAGCGCGCGCCGCGCCTCACGCCATTGGTCTCGTGACACCACCCGATGCGACATGTCTCGCCCCTTTCGTATGCTCGACGTCCGAGGATCGCGCGTTTCGACAGCTCACGTCCCTGAAGCGCGCTTTCGTGGCAGGCGCCATGGGTGGCACGGCGAGGGAAGCGCCTTACCTTTCCTGCCGTGCGGCCTCTACTCACCCTCGTGTTGGGCCTGACCCTCGGCGCCTGCGACGAGGCGCCGGCGGAGGGGCCCCCGGACCTGGAGGGCGTGGCGGCGGAGGCCCCTTTTGCCACCGCCGATCCCAGCGCGCTTCTCGTCAGCTACGTGGATGCGGAGGGCGTGCACCCGGCGGCGTCCCTCGACGACGTGCCTGCGGGCGCCCGGTCCAGGGTCCGCATCGACTCGCTCGAGCTCCCCCCGGAGGCGCGCGACGCCGACGTGGTCTGGGTGGCCGACGTCTCGACCGGCGCCGTGCGCGATGTCCGCCGCTTGGAGCGTCAGGCCTTCGACCTCTGGGTGGCCCAGGTCACCGGGGAAGGACAGGACGACGCGCCCACGGCCGTGGCCGACGCGAGCGTGATCATCTACGGCGCCGAGTGGTGCTCGGCCTGCCGCTCGGCGGCCCGCTACCTCGACGCGAAGGGCGTGCCCTTCGTCGAAAGAGACGTCGAGGCGGACGCGAGCGCGCGCACCGAGATGAGCGAGAAGGCCCGCGCCGCAGGCCTCGCCCCGAGCGGGATCCCGGTCATCGACGTGCGCGGCCGCATCCTCACGGGCTTCGATCCGGGCTCCATCGACCGCGCGCTCGCCTCCACCAGCGGCCGGACGATCTGAGCCCCCCCGGCGCCTCGGCCCATCCCGAGGGCGCCTTGGCGCTTCCGGGCCGCGTCCGGTACACCGGCCGCGGCATGCGTTCGGTCTCGCTCCTCACCGGCCTCTTTCTCCTCTTCGCCTGTGGCAAGCCGCCGCGCGCCGCCGAGGACGACGCCCCTCCGCTTCATCTGGCCGGAACCCAGGGCGCCGAAGACGCGGGGGACGAGCGAGAGAACGTCGAGTATCTGCGCATGGTCGTCCCGCGCGGCGAGGGCGAAGACGACGAGAGCGTGCGCGCCCGGGCCGAGACCGTGGTGGGGCTCCTCCGGCAGCCCGGGACGAGCTTTCTCGAGACGGCGCAGTCGTACGGCGCCGGCGACGCCAACCGCGTCCGCATGACCCGCGCCGAGGCTCGCGCGAGCGCCATCGGCCAGGCGGTTCTGCAGCTCCGCGTCGGACAGCCCAGCGCGCCGCTCGCGACGGAGGCCGGCTTCGTCATCGTGCAGCGCCGGCCCAACCCGCCGCCCGGACCTCCGAGCATCGAAGCCCGGCACATCCTGGTGATGCACGCCGAGTCGGCGCGGGTCCCCGAGGGCATCACCCGCACCCGCGATGAGGCGCGCACGCGCGCGGAGGAGGTGGTGGTGCTGCTCCGCGATGGCGCCGAATGGGTAGCCACGCATCGCGAGTACAGCGACGAGCCGGGCGCCGCCGAAGGCGGGTCCCTCGGTCGCTTCGAGCGGGGCGCCATGGTGCCCGCCTTCGAGAACGTCGCCTTCTTGCTCGCGCCCGACGAGATCAGCGACGTGGTCGAGACCCCCTTCGGTTTTCACATCATCCAGCGCGTCCGCTGAGCGCTCGTGCCACCTTTCTCTCGCCCCGCGGGTTGCGTAGGGTCCGCGCCATGGTCCGCGTCCTCCTCGCCCTCTCCCTGCTCCTGAGCACGAGCTGCGCCGAGCTCCTCGGGCCCTACGGCGCCGCGGGCACGACGGCACCGCGACCGCGCATCGATCCGCCAAACGTGCGCCTCGCGGGCCTGACCCTGGCGCGGGCGCCGCGTCCGGAGACCATCGCGCGCGTCTACTGCTCGGAGCACTTCCCGGAGCTCGTCTGCCAGTTCCTCGGCCCGCAGCCGACGGCGGCCGACAAGGCCTTCTTCTTCGACGTCGAGCTCGAGGTGCAGAACCCGAACCCCGTGCCGCTACCCGTGGCCTCCGTGCTCTTCGGCTTCACCGCCTTCCCCGCGGATCCGAACGGCGCCGAGACCCTCGGTTCCCTCTGCCTGACGCTCTGCGAGGACGGTGCGACCTGCACGCAGCGGGCGGACGCCTGCCGAAGCGACCAGCCGGACATCCGTACGCCGGAGGACTTCGCCCTGGCCACCGTCGGCTTCCTGGCGAGCGTCGCGCTCGGCGAGCGTCGCTTCGATGACATCCGCATCCAGACGGTCCCCGCGGGTGCGCAGACGCGGCTCGTCGTGCGCCTCGGCGTCGACCCGGAGCAGATGATCCGCCTCCTCGTGCGCGTCTTCCGCGAGGCCCTCGACGACGCGACGCGCCGGCGCATCGTGCCGAGCATCGCCATCCCCTACGCCCTCGAGGGCACGGTCTTCGTCGAGGTGGAGAGCTTCGGGCGCTTCGCGGCGGGCTTCGGTCCCGTCGAGGGCCGCTTCACCCTCGGCGACGCCATTGACCAGGCTCGGAACTGAGCGTGGCCCCTCAGCGGGCGTCGAGGTCGACCTTGCGCTTGCCCTTGTAGCGCACGCGAATGGGCGTTCCCTCGAAGCCGAAGCGCGCCCGGAGCTGGTTCACCACGTAGCGCTGGTAGCTGAAGTGGACCAGCTCCGGCTCGTTCGTGACGACTACGAACGTGGGCGGCGCGATCTGCGCCTGCGTCACGTAGTAGAGGCGCACCGCGCGGTTCTTCATGGAGGGCGGCGGGTGCCGCTCGAGGACCTCCTCGAAGAAGCGGTTCACCTCCGCGGTCTGCACGCGCTGCCGGTGCGACGCCACGGCCTGGTCGATCGCTTCGAGGAGCTTCCGCGTCCCGCGCCCGGTCTTGGCGCTCAGGGTCACGAAGCGCGCCCAGGAGCCGGCGAAGGCGAGAACCTCCTTGGCCCGGGTGAGGGCGGCCTTCCGCGCGTCCGCGTCCATCAGGTCGACCTTGTTCAGGCCCACCACGAGCGCGCGGCCGCGGTCGGCGGCGAGCCCCGCGAACATCGCGTCCAGCAAGCAGACCCCAGCGAGCGCGTCGACCATGAGGAGCACGACGTGGCTTCGCTCCATGGCGCGAATCGCCTGGAAGACGCTGAGCGCCTCCACGCCTACGCGGCCGACCCTCTTCTTGCGGCGCATGCCTGCCGTATCGATGAGCACGAGCTTGCGCGCGCTGTCCTCGTAGAGCGCGTCGATGCTGTCGACGGTCGTTCCGGGCCGATGGTCGACGAGCTGCCGGTCCTCCTTCAGGAGGCGGTTCAGAAGCGACGACTTGCCCGCGTTCGGTCGGCCCACGATGGCGAGCCGCGGCGTCTGGCGGGGACCTCGCTCCGGCTCCGGCGGCGCCTCGATGTCCTCCTTGGCCGGCAGCCGAGCGGCGATGGCCTCCTCGAGGTCGCCGACGCCGCGTCCGTGGAGGGCGCTCACGGGAAAGAGCTTCTCGACGCCGAGCTCATAGAGCCCCGTGGCCTCGAGGGCCCGGCGCTGCGAGTCCGCCTTGTTGGCGACGAAGATCACCGGCTTGTCCGCCTCGCGGAGCAGCTGCACGGCTTCCACGTCGGCTCCCGTCGGCTCCATCGACCCGTCGAGCACGCACACGACGAGCGCGCACTCCTCGAGCGCGAGCCGGAGGTGCTGGCTGATGCCCTCCTTCATCGGGTCGTCGGCCTCGGGGGCGAAGCCGCCCGTGTCGATGAGCACGTAGGGCTTCCCGTAGGCCATCGCGTCGGCGTAGTGCCGGTCCCGGGTCACGCCGGGGACGTCCTCCACGATGGCGATGCGCTGCCGGGCGAGGCGGTTGAAGAGCGTGCTCTTGCCCACGTTCGGCCGGCCGACGATGGCCACCATCGGGCGCGCCCCGCCGGCCCCGACGGGGACGCGCGCGTCGCGGCGTGCGCGCTTCTTGCTCACGCTGCCCCCCGGTCGCTCACGGCGCCTCCGCATCCGCCGCCAGGCGCTTGGCGCGGCGCGGATCCGCGGTCCACCCGGCCTCGACCTTCACGAAGAGCTCGAGGTGCACCGGGCGCTCGAGGAGCGCCTGAATCTGCTGGCGCGCTTCGGTGCCGATGGTCTTGATGCGCTGACCGCCCTTGCCGATGACGATGCCCTTGTGGCTCTCCTTCTCCACGATGACCGCGGCCTGGATCCGTGACCGGCCCTTCTCGCTCGTGAAGCTCTCGACGACCACGGCGGCGCCGTAGGGCACCTCGGCGCGCGTGTGGCGAATCACCGCCTCCCGCACCAGCTCCGCGACGAAGAAGCGCTCGGGCCGATCCGTGAGGAAGTCCGTGTCCTCGTAGAGCAGCCCCTCCGGCAGGTGCCCCCGAATCTCACGGACGAGCGCGTCCACGTTCGTTCCGCGCGTCGCGCTGATCGGGAGCGAGCCCGCGAAGTCCCGGAGCCCATGCGCGCTCTCCAGGAAGGGCAGCAGGAGCCGCTTGTCCTGCAGCCGGTCCACCTTGTTCACCACGAGGAGCACCGGCGCCGTGACCTCCGCGAGCGCCTCCACCACGGGACGGTCGGCTTCGCTGGCTTCGAGCCGCGGGGACTTGGCGCCGCGGTCGCTCGGCGCCTCGACGAGGAAGAGCACCACGTCGGCGTCTTCGAGGGCGAGGCGCGCCTGGTCCACGAGGACCTGATGCAATGCCGTCCGGGGCCGGGCGAGCCCCGGCGTATCGACGAAGGCGATCTGCGTGGGCGGCTGCTCGCTCGCGTAGACGCCGAGGATGGCCGAGCGCGTCGTCCCTGGGCGCGGCGTCGCGATGACCAGCTTCTGGCCGAGGAGCCGGTTGAGGAGCGTCGACTTGCCCACGTTGGGTCGGCCCACGATGGCGCAGCGGCCCGCCCGCGCGTCCGCGGGGGCCGCGATGGGCTCCGGGTCTCTTCGCTCCTCGCTGCTCATGACGGGCCGGGGAGCATAGTCAGGCCCGGCCGCGCGTCGAGACGCGCCCTTGACCTCGCGAGAGGCGGCGCAAACGCTAGCGTCGCTCCGCCGCTCTCGGCGCGCTCCCGTGGCGCGCTCGGCGCGGCTTCCGCCGCCCCCTCCGGGGGCACCTCCGCCTCCGCCTCCGCCGCTCTCAGCCGAGTCCCGACGTGCACCCGATCCTGACGGTCCTCGAGGTCGGCGATGTGGTCCGGCCCATCGGCACCTATGGCGTGCTCATCGCCCTGGGCATCGTCCTCTGCACTCTGCTCACGGCGCGGGCCGCTGCGCGCGCGCGGGAGGACGTGGGCGCGGCCGTGGCCAGCGTGGGCTTCATCGTCGCGGGCGGTCTGGCCGGCGCCTTCCTGCTCAACGTCGTCGTCGAGGCCTTCGCGACGGGCGATCCGCTCCGCGGCGTGACCGAGAGCCCGGGCCTCGTGTTCTACGGCGGCCCCATCGGTGGGTTCATCGCCGGCGCGCTCACGGCGCGCCCGCTCGGCGTGCCCTTCCTGAAGCTCGCGGACCTGATGGTGCCCGCGCTCCCCGCCGCTCACGCGGTGGGTCGCCTCGGCTGCTTCTTCGGCGGCTGCTGCTACGGCGCGCGCTGGGACGGGCCTCTGGCCGTGGTGTACCCGGATCACCCCTTCGTGGCGCCGCTCTCGCGCCATCCGACGCCGCTCTACGAGGCGGGCTTGCTGCTCGTCCTGGCCTTCGCCTTGGCGCTCCTGCCGGTGAAGCGTGCCGGCTCGGGAGCGCGCCTCGGGCTCTATGCCGCCGGCTACGCCGTGATTCGCGCGCTCACGGAGACGGTCCGCGGCGACGCCGTGCGGGGCGTGTGGTTCGGGGGTGTCAGCACCTCGCAGCTGCTGAGCCTCGCGATCTTCGCCTTCGGCGCGTTCCTCGTGATGCGGGAGCGGACGGCCGCTTCGTGAGACGCCGGCGTGCGTTCCTCGTGGCCCTCGCGCTGGGGGCTGGCGCGATGACGGCACCGCCGACCACGGCTCAGGAGCGGCACGCCCTCGAGGGACCTCGGCGCGTGTGGCTTCCTCGCGGCGCGTTTCTCCGTGGCTCCACGCAGACAGAGGTCGAAGCGGCGGTCGAGGACTGCCGGCGCCGCACGTCGGAGCGCCTGCGGGAGATCTGCTCGCCGCGTATCTTCGGCCTGGAGGCCCCCCGGCGCCGCATCGTCGTCTCGGCCCACGGCATCGATCGCACCGAGGTGACCTGGGACTCCTGGCGCCGATGCATGCGCGCCGGCGCGTGCCCGCCACCGCGGATCCCGGCGCCCGCGGGGCCCTCGCCCGCCGCGCACCCGGTCACGGGCGTCACGAGCCACGAGGCGGCGGCCTTCTGTCGCTTCGCCGGAGGTCGGCTGCCCACGGAGGCCGAGTGGGAGCGCGCGGCGCGGGGACCGGACGGGCGCGCCTATCCCTGGGGCCGCTACTTCAACGACCGGCTCGCCAACCACGGAGGGCTCGAAGGGCGCGCGGCCCTCGACGGCTTCCGGGGCAGCGCGCCGGTCGGTTCCTTCCCCGGTGGCGCCAGCCCCCATGGGCTGCTCGACATGGCCGGCAACGCCTGGGAGTGGGTGGCCGACCGCTTCGACCCGACGAGCTACGCGCGCGGTCCCGCCGTGGACCCGCGCGGTCCTGCGACGGGGGGCGACCGCCTCATCCGGGGCGGGTCCTACCGCGTCGACGGCGACCGGCTCAGGACGGCGCACCGGCTTCCCTTCCCCGCCAGCGCGCACGAGCCGGACATCGGATTCCGATGTGCCTACGAGGCGCGGCCCGCGAGCCTCTTGCTCGCCCCCGGCAGCTCTCCGCTCGGGCGCTGAGGTCCTCGCCGCGTCGAAGAGTCGCACGAGCCTGCCGACGCTCCTATGATCGCCTCGCTGTGCGGGTCTGCCCCATCTGTGGCTCCACCTTCCCCGAAGGTACCGACGTATGCCCGCACGACGGCGCGACGCTGCGCACGGTGAAGGACCCCCTCGTCGGCCAGACCGTGGGCGGACGCTACCGCCTCATCTCGCGGCTCGGTACGGGCGGCATGTCGAGCGTGTACCTGGCGCGCCACGTGATGATCGACCGTCTCGTCGCCGTGAAGACGCTCCGCCGGGACCTTGCCCAGGACCCGATTCAGCGCGACCGCTTCATCCGCGAGGCGCGTGCCGTCAACCGCATCAACCACGAGAACATCGTCGAGATCACCGACTTCGGCGAGACCGAGTCGGGCATCGTCTACCTGGTGATGGAGTACGTCCCCGGGGAGCCGCTGCTGGCTGCGCTCGACGGGGCGCCCTTTCCGCCGGCCCGCGCTCTTCACATCGCCGAGCAGGCCGGCAAGGCCCTCGGGCGAGCGCACCAGATGGGCGTCGTGCACCGGGATCTGAAGCCCGAGAACGTGCTCCTCGTGGCGCAGAAGAGCGGCCGTGACTTCGTGAAGATCCTCGATTTCGGCATCGCCAAGATCCTCGACGCGCCCTCCCTCACGGGGTCGCAGCAGATCTTCGGGACACCCGGCTACATCGCGCCGGAGTACATCCAGTCGACGGACATCGACGGGCGAGCCGACCTCTATTCGCTCGGCGTGATCCTCTACGAGATGCTGACGGGCGCGCTTCCCTTCGACTACGAGTACCCCGGCGATCTGCTCGTGAAGCACGTCACGGAGCCGCCGATCCGCCCCCGGGACCGGCACCCTGACGTCGCCGTGCCCCTCGAGGAGCTGGTGCTCCGCTGCCTCGAGAAGAACCCGGACGAGCGCTTTCGCGACGCCTATCACTTCGTGGACGAGCTGCGCCTCGCCCGGGAGCGGCTGGGCGGCGCGGGCAGCTGGGCCGGCATGGAGTCGGAGGGCACGGCCGACCCGGAGACGCTCTCGGACGAGGACCCGAAGCCGACGCCGGTGCTGGACCCCGACGACCAGGCGGCGCTGCTGCGGAGGACCCGCCCGGAAGGTCATCTTCGGCCCGAGCTCGAGACGAATGGCGAGTCCCAGGACCTCGAGGACATGGACACCACCGCGATGCGCGTGGCCGACATGTTCCCGGAGCGCGCGCCGATCCCCGCGCCCCCGGCGGCGCTTCCGCCGCTCGACCGCCCCGAGGACGTGACGCGCGAGGAGGGGCTCGCCGGTCATCACCGCTGGCGCGAGCGCTACGAAGCGCTGGCCGAGGCGCTGCAGGGCGTGGGCGCGGACGGCGTCGGCACGCCGCCTGACGTGGGCGATGGACTGGCCCTCGCCGCGGAAGCGCTTCGCGCCCTCGAGGTCGCCGTGGCGGAGGCCGCGGAGCAACAGGAGCTTCTCGAGGGTCTCGATACGCAGAGCCGCGATCTCCGGAGCACGCTCGGCGCCCGCATCGATGCCCTCGGGGCGCAGCTCTCGCAGGCTCGAGGGGGCCTCGAGAGCATCGCTCACCGGCGGAACGACCTGCGGGGTCGCCACGCGGTCATGGCGGCCCGCGTCCGGAGCGGGCAGGCCGAGGAAGGGCCCGCCGACGCGCTGCTCTGGGAGCTCGCGGCCGTCGAGCAGGAGCTTCGACGGCAGAGCGCCGAGTGTGATTCGGTCGAGGGGCAGCTCGACGCGCTCCGCGAGGAGCTCGACCGGGAGACCGAAGGGCTCGGGGACCGGGCCGCGTCGGTGGTCTCCGAGCTCGACGCGACCATGGCGCGTGTCGACGCGCTGACGCAGGCGCTTCGGGAGCCCCTCGAGCGCGTCGAGACCTTCGTGCGGGGCGCCTGGGACGTGCTGGATGGCCGCCGGGGCCTGCCGGGCGCGCGGGGAGCGGGCTCCGCGGCGGTGTTCGCCGGACCGTCACCCGCCGGGGGCCTCGCTCGGTTGACGCCTCCAGGACCCCCCCGTAGCTTCGCGGCGATCGGGGGCTCAGGCCCCACGCATCGCGCCCCCGGAGCCCGTCATGCGTCCGACCCTTCCGCGCCTTCGCGCGTGTCTGCTCAGCCTCGGCCTGGTGGCCATCGCGCTGCCCGTGGCGGCGCAGCCCGAGAGCGCGTCCCCGGACCCCGCCGAAGGGGAGGGTGTGGTCGAGGCGCCCAGCGACGAGGCACCGGCGCTCCCCGAGCCCGAGCCCGAGCCCGAGCCCGAGCTCAGTGAGGAAGAGCGGACGGCCCGGGCCCGGGAAGCCTACGGTCGCGGCATCCAGCTCTTCGAGCAGGAGCTCTACGCGGAGGCCGCGGCGGCCTTCGACGAGGCCTACGACTACGTCCCGCTGCCCCTCGTGCTCCGGCCCCTGGCCGAGGCCCACGAGCGCGCCGGAGACATCGACGGCGCCGTGCTCGCGCTCGAGCGCTACCTCGACCACGACCACCCGGACCTGAGCGAGGAGGAGCGGGCGGAGCTGGCGGCCAAGCTCGCGTCCCTGAAGGCCAACCCGGGCTTCCTCGACGTCTACGTCGAGCCGGAGGGCGCGGAGATCGTCGTCGACGGCGAGGTGAACGCGGAGGCGGCGCCGACCCGCATCGAGCTCCCGGCGGGGGAGCATGTCGTCATCGTCAGCGCCGAGGGCTATCTGCCCGCCGAGCGGATGGTGCGCGTGCCCTACGGAGGCTACGCGCGGGTCGAGGTCCGCATGGATCCGGAGCCGCAGCCGGAGCCGGACCCCGTGGAGGTGGCGCCGCCGCCCCTCGAGCCCCTGCCCGCGGACGACCTCCTGGAGGATGACGTGGAGCGCGGCGCCAGCCCCGCCGTTTGGGCCCTCGGCGCCGTGAGTGCGGCGGCCCTCGCGACCGGCTCGGCGCTCGGCTTCCTCGCGCTGACGCAGGAGAGCCAGTTCGACGGGGAGGCTCGTGCGAGCACGGCGGACCGCGGCGAGAGCTTCGCCCTCGGCGCGGACATCGCCTTCGGGGTCTCCTTCGCCACCGCCGTGACGGCGGTCGCGCTCTACCTCGTGCAGCGCCCCGACGACGAGGACGACGACGCCCTCGACGCCACCGGTCCCGCGGGCCCGGCGGCGGGGGACGACGCGGCGGGCGGCGACGCTGCGGCCGAGGCCGCGGACGACGAAGCGCATCTGCACTGGACGGTCGCCCCCCTCGTCGGTCCCACGGGAGGCGGCGTGAGCGCCGAGGTCCGTTTCTGATGGACCTCCTTCGCCGGCTCGTGCTCCTCGCGTCGCTCGCCAGCCTCGCGGGCTGCTCGCTCCTCGTCGATTTCGACCGAAGCGAGATCCCCCTCGACGGGGGCGCCGGCGAGTAGGCGCCCGAATGAACATGGAGGGCGCCGTATCCGTCCTTCGACCATGCCTCGCGCTCTTCACCGCCCCGACCAGGGCCTCCGACTCCTCGTCTTCTCCGCGCTCGTCGGTCTCGCGCTGCCCGGCGTGACCTCGGCGCAGGACGACGCGAGCGCCGACGCCGCTGCGATCCGCGGCTTCTCCGCCGAAGAGCTCTCGCTCCTCGACCCCGCGCTCGACCGGGGCCCGGTGCTGCTGGCGCAGTTTCGCGAACGGAGTCACCCGCTCCCGAGCGTGATCATCGCGCTGCGCGTGCACGCGCCGCCCGACGTGGTCCGCGACGTGATCGCGGCTCCCGAGGACTACCCCGGCTTCATGCCGGCCCTGGACACCATCTCGGTGGAGGAGCGCCAGGGGCTGCAGACCGCCTACAGCTGGCGCTGGCAGGTCTCGGTCTTCGAGCTCGAGGGGCGGAACTCCATGACCGTCTACCCCGGCAACGCCACGCGCGGGCACCGCATCGACGTCCGCTCCCTCGGCGGAGACATGGGCGCGGGACGCATGCGCTGGCGCGTGCGGCCCGACGGGCCCGGGCGCTCGCTGGTCGTGCTCGCGAGCCGCATCGACATGCGCGACGCGAACTACCTGGCCGAGCAGCTCTCGAGCGGTGGCACCAGCGTGCAGCGGAGCATCACGCTTTCGCTCGCCACGGTCATGGCGCTCGGGACGCAGCGCGAGGCGGAGCGCCGCGCCGGCTTCACCCGCCCCGCGCCGGACGAGCTCGACGCGCTGGCCCGGCCGCACCTCGACCCCATCGCCCTGGCGCCGCTCCTCGCCCGCGGCGACCTCGTCTTCCTCGAGCTCGCCGGCGACGCCGTCGCGCGCGTCGCCTTCGTGGGCCGGAGCGCCGCGACGGAGGCCGACGTACGTGCCGTCATGAACGACCCCGAGGAGTTCGGTCGGACGCTGGTCCATGGTTCGACGGCGGAGGTCCTCGACCGCCGCGAGGACGGCAGCATGCGCTTCTCCTGGGGGATTCCGATCCCCCTCGTCGGCCTCGCCGGCGAGATGCGCCTTCACCCCTCGGCGGCCGGCGAGGTGCACGTGGCCGGCGAGGCCGGCGCCCTTCGGAGCGGACACTTCCACTTCGACACCGTGCCCTTCCCCTGGGGCGAGGTGGCCATCGTCGGCTGGGCGCGCTTCGACATCCGCGAGACCTCGCGGCTCGTCCGCCGCATCGTCGACGCCGACCGTGACTTCGCGAAGGGCGTGAGCGCCGCGACGCAGGTCATGGTCATCCGCAGCATGCGCCGGCGCGCGATGGCCCTCCGCGACGCGCGCCGAAGCGGCTGAGGTGTGCGACGCTGGGTCGCGTTCATGCGTGTTCCCGCCCGCTTCGACGCCTCGGCGCTCGGCCTCTGGGCCGCCGCGGCGCTGG
>CALCTH010000448.1 GCA_937893795.1 uncultured Myxococcales bacterium
GCCAGCGCCACGGGGGCGCGGGTGCCGCCGCCGGCCGCGATCTGCGCGGCCGTCCGCGCCGCCCCCCGCATCGCGTCCATGTCCAGGTCCTGGACGTAGGCGTAGCCCGTGGCGTCGCCCTTCATCACGCGGACGCCGCGGCCGAGGCTCACGTAGCGGCCCGCCGACTTGAGGATGCCCTCGTCGTAGGCGTAGCTGCCGCTCACGCTCATCTCGAAAAAGAGATCGGCGTAGTCGCCCCCTTTGGAGAGGGCATCCTCGAGGAGCTTGCGGGCGATCTCCTCGTCGATGGGCGTCTGCCCGTCGGCGGCAAAGGGGGCTCGATATCGGCTCACGGTCGCCGGACCATAGAACTGAGGACGCCGAGGGGCCATGGGGGAGCCGCCGACCTGGGCGCTTTCTGCTACGGTCCTGGAGCGTCCGGGAAGCTACGCGGTCCCGGGCACGAAGGAGCGACCGTGGAAGCGCACGTGGAAGCGATGCTGAAGGCCCTGGTGGCCGTGGCCTGGGCCGATGGCCGCGTCGACGAGGGAGAGTCCGAGGTCATCGAGGGCCTCATCGCCGCCTTCGAGCTCGGCGAGGAGGACGCCCAGACGGTGCGCAGCTACGCCAAGGAGAGGCGCAGCCTCGACGACGTCCCTCTCACGTACTTCGTCTCCACGTTCCGGCGCGCGCTGCTCCAGCACGCGGTCATCCTCAGCTACGTCGACGGGCAACAGTCCGACGAGGAGAAGGCCGTGCTCGCCGACCTCGTGAGCCGGCTCCACGTGCCCGAGGAAGAGGCGACGCCGCTCCTGGCCGCCGCCGAGGAGCGCGCGCAGCGCCTCCTCTCGCAGCTCTGAGCCGCGCCGCCCTGCGACACGTGCATCGCTGGCTCCCGAGCGCGCTCGCGCTCGCCACGCTCCTCGTGGGCTGCCCGGGCAACGACGGGGACGGCCTCGACGATGCGGCCGTGGATGCGGCGCCGTCCGATGGGGCCGTCCCCACGCGCGTGCGCTTGATGACCTGGAACGTACGGAACTTCTTCGACGACGTCGACGACCCGGACACGAACGACGACGTGGCCACGCCGGAGGAGCTCGCCGACAAGGTGCGCGACCTGGGCGCCGTCATCGGCCGCTTCGACCCGGACTTCGTGGCGCTCCAGGAGGTCGAGGCGAACTCGAGGGTACTGGATGCGCTGGTGGCCGGGCCCCTGGCCGCGGGTGGGTACACGCGCTTCGAAGCGGGACGGAACGCCGACCCGCGGGGCATCGACGTCGCCTTCGTGAGCCGCGTGCCGGTGACCAGCGTCGTCACCAACGCGGGGGCGCGCTTTCCCAACCCGGACGGGGGCACGACGAGCTTCACGCGGGATCTGCTGCAGCTCCGGCTGAATGCCGGGGGCAACGACGTGTGGGTGCTGATCGCCCACTTCCTCTCGCAGCGGAACCCGGAGAACGACGGGCGACGGCTGGCCGAGGCGACCGCCGCCGGCGACGTCGCCCAGCGCCTCGTCGCCAGCGGAAACGCCCGGGTGCTGCTGCTCGGAGACGTGAACGACGTGCCCGGAAGCCCGGCCTATGGGGCGCTCACGGGCGCCGGCCTCGAGGACCTGACGCTCAGCGTGCCCGACGAGGCGCGCTTCACCTTCGTCTTCCGCGGCGAGCGGACGCAGCTCGACCACGCGCTGGCGACGCCGGAGCTCGCGCGGGGGCTCGCCGGCATCTCCATCGTGAACGACCCGGACACGGAGCGGGCCAGCGACCACGCGCCCATCGTGCTCGACCTGAACGTGCTCCCGTGACCCGGCGCGCGCTTCTGCTCGATGCGGGCAATACCGTCATCTACCTGGACCACGACGCGGTCGCGGCGGCCGTCGGCGGAGAGACGGTGACCGGCGCCCGGCTGCGCGACGCCGAGGCGCCTGCCAAGCAGCGCTACGAAGCGGAGCTCGCCGCGGGGCTCGGGCACGACGACGGCTGGTACGTCTTCATGCGCTGCCTGCTCACCGAAGCCGGGGTCGAGGAGAACCACGACGCGCTCGTCCGGCGTGCCCGGGCCGCCCACGACGCGCTGAACCTCTGGCGCCGCGTGCCGCCGGAGCTCCCGGCGGCGCTGGCCCGGGTCCGGGACGCGGGCTGGGCGCTCGGCATCGTGTCGAACTCGGAGGGGCGCCTGCCGGAGACCTTCGCGGCCGTCGGCCTCGCGGACGCCTTCGAGGTGATCGTCGACTCCCACGTGCTCGGCATCAGCAAGCCCGACCCGCGGATCTTCGAGGCGGCGCTGACGCAGCTCGGCGCGGACGCGGGCGCGAGCCTCTACGCCGGCGACATCCCCGCCGTCGACGTCGAGGGCGCCCGGAGCGCCGGCCTCGCGGGCGCGCTCATCGACACGGGACGTCACTACCCGAACTACGACGCGGCCCCGCGCTACGAGGCGACGGCGACGCTCATCGAGGACCTGCTGGAGGGGCGCTTCGAGTGGGCGAGGGCGCGCTGAGCCAGGTCATTCGTCGAGCGAGCCGGTCGATGGCGGTGAGCAGTTCGCTTCGATGCCGACTCGCGCAGCGCTCGTCGAGCTGCCGCACGAGCCGCTTGATTTCGTCCAGCTCGCCGAGACTCACGACCCACCTCTCGGGTTGTTGGGCCCCCGAGCCTAGGCTCGGGGGTCCGCTCGCCGATACCAGCCGCCCACGCACGTGGTCGCGCGCACTTCCACAACCGGTCGAACGTCGCCGGAAAGGCCGCGTGGCCGGTCAGGTCTTGCCGTGGAGCGGTGCGCGACGACGGACTCGCGGCAGCGGCCCTCTCGCTTCGCGTCCATGAACCCGCGGCCGAACGACTGTTCGGCCGCCAGCTGGT
>CALCTH010000449.1 GCA_937893795.1 uncultured Myxococcales bacterium
CGCCAGCGTCCGAGGCGCGCCCGGGCCACGCTCGCGCGGAAGCGCTCCACGGCCTCGTCGAGCGCGGCGCCCGAGGAACGCGCGGCGGTCACGGCGTGCCCGGTGCGCTGGCCGGCGGCCGCGGCCCGAAGATGGCCGTCCCGACGCGGACGAGCGTGGCGCCCTCCTCCACGGCCACCTCGAGGTCGGCGCTCATGCCCATGGAGAGCGCGCCGAGCCCCTCGGCCTCGGCCAGCGCGCGGAGGGCGCGGAAGACCGGACGCGCCGACTCGGGCTCACCTGCCGGCGGCACGGTCATGAGGCCCTCGAGGCGCAGCGCGGGCAGCGCGCGCACGCCGCGTACCAGGGCGGAGACCTCGCTCGGTGGAACGCCGCTCTTCTGCGCCTCTCCGGCGACGTTGACCTGGATCAGGACCGGGAGCGGCGGCGCATCGCCGACCCGCCGCGCGAGGGCCTCCGCCGTGCGGAGGTCGCCGAGGCCGTCGCAGGCCGCGCGCACCCGCGCGAGGTGCTTCGCCTTGTTGCGCTGAAGATGCCCCACGAAGCGGAAGCGAAGGCCCTCGAGGTCCGCGAGGGCCTCGGCCTTCTGCACGAGCTCCTGCACGTAGTTCTCGCCGAAGACCCGCTGCCCGGCCGCGTAGGCGTCGCGGAGCGCCTCCGGCGGGTGCCGCTTGCTCACGGCCACGAGGGTCACCTGGGCCGGGTCCCGGCCCGCGCGGGCGCAGGCCGCCGCGATGCGGGCGCGCACCACGTCGAGGCGTGCCTCCACGTCGCTCAGGGCCACGCCTCGACCACGCCGTGCGCGCGGAGGAGCTCGAGGGTCTCCATGAGCGGCAAGCCCACGACGGTGCCGTAGGTCCCGTCGATGCGCTCGACGAAGCCGCCGGCGATGCCCTGAAGCGCGTAGCCGCCGGCCTTGTCGGCGCCCTCCGCGGTCGCGACGTAGCGATCCACCTCGGCGGCGGTCACGCGGCGAAACACGACCTGGGTCTGCGCGCTCCGCACACCGAGCACGCGGCCCTCGCGGCCGAGCGCCACCGACGAGAGCACCAGGTGGGCGCGGCCGCTGAGCGCCGAGATCATCTCGGCATTCTCCTTCGCCGTCGCCGGCTTCCCGAGCACGACGCCGTCGACCACGACGGCCGTGTCGCCGGTCATCACGAAGGACGCTTCGCCTGCGGCGGCCTCCAGGGCGGCCTCCAGCTTCTGCCGCACGACCCGGCGCACGTACTCCTCGGGCGCCTCGCCCTCGATGGTCTCCTCGTCGATCGTGATGGGCCGGACCTCGGCCTCGATGCCGACGCGGTCGAGGAGCATCCGGCGGCGCGGGGAGCTCGAGGCGAGGATCAACGGAGCGGTCAGGGGCACGCGGTGCCGCGTGGTCGACGGCGATGTGGCGGAGGTCGGGGAGGTCACGGACTCTGGTGCTCCAGGTGGCGGGCCAAACGACGCACGTAGCTCCGGCTCACGTGCTCGGGGTCGAGCTTCAGGAACTTCGCGAGCTCCGTCACGAAACCGCGCACGTACACGAGCGCTGGCAGTCGCGGGAAGTCGTCGGCCTCGAGGGCCTCGAGATAAGGGACGCCGATCTTGGTCACCTTGCTGATGGCGTCGAGGGAAACCCCCTGGGAGGCGCGGACGTCGCGGAGGAGCGCTCCGGTGAACTCCGTGTCCGGCGTGATCGCCGGCGCAGGCGGCGGCGGCGGTGCATCCGGGTCGACCTCCGCCTCTTCGCGCACTTCGGGCTCGGGGGGAAACACGCTCAGCTCGTAGGGGCGCCGGCGGCCGGGATCGAGGAGTACGTCGTGGGCCTCCTCCACCTTCGCGCGAAGGGCCGCGCGGCCCTCCGCGTCGAGGAGCCCGTGGCAGCTGAGGGACCCTTCGGCGTAGATCTCCCGGGCACGCTTCGTGGCCCGCCGAACCTCCTCGTCCGTGGCCCCGCGGTCGACTTCGAGCACGTCGTGGTGCGAGGCCGGCGGGACCCAGCCGGGCGGCCTGCCGGGTCGGCGCGGGCTGAGCACCCGGCGCGCGATGCGCTCGACGTTTCGCGACGCCTTCGTGCCGGGGCTCTCCACGAGGAGCGGGCGCCCGTTGCGAAGGCAGTGGTGCACGGTGTCGTCGTAGTCGACGTGACCCAGGTAGCGAAGCCGTACGCCGAGGCGCCGGCGGGCCGCGCTCACCATGTGTGAGCCGAGGTCGAGGTCCGCGCGCACGCGCGACTGGTTGACCACGAAGGGAAGATCGAAGGCCTCCATGGCCGCCTCGACGCGGCGGGCGAGGCCCGTCTGCCCGGCCCCGGAGAGGTAGCGCTGGAGATCGAGCGGCGCGGGCGCGTGGCCGAGCTCCCGGAGCGCCGTGCGGAGGCGCCGTCGCGCGAGCGGGTCCGCTTCACCGTCGAGGAGCTCCCGCGCGAAGGCGTGGCGGGCGAAGCGGTAGGTGCCCTCGACGCTCGTCGGCTCCGGCAGCGTCACGAAGAGCCTCAGCCCCGCGCCGAGCCAGCTTCGGACGAGCGGTCGCTCGAGCCCGTGACCGAGGTCGAGCAACGCGACGTCGGCGTGCACGCGGCTCAGCATCGCGCGGACCGCGCGCACGCCCCGGGCGCGCCGCTCGGCCCGGGGCCGCTCGTCGAGGCCCGCATGCCAAAGCCAGAGGC
>CALCTH010000450.1 GCA_937893795.1 uncultured Myxococcales bacterium
ACGGACACCCGCTCAGGAACGAAGAGATGAACGCGTCGACATCACTCAGGTCGAGAACGCCCGCCGGCAGAGCGAGGTCCGCGACACACGCGTCCGACACCGGGATCGCCACGGTCGCGCTGCCCGAGCTCGAGGCCATCCGCCCGGAGCGGGCGGCGGCGCGCATGCCCCGGCACGCGCAGGTGCTCCTGATCGCCGGCGCCCGCGACGACCGTGCGCCGCCGAGCGACGCCTACGCGCTCGCGGCCCACATCCCCGCCGCCGAGGTGCTCGTCATGCCGGGTCGCGATCATGAAGACCTCGGCGACGTGCCCAACGCCGCGACGTGGGAGCGCCTGCTCTCGGGGCTGCCCAGGCCTGGCTCACCTCCTTGACGCCGCACGAGCCGCGAACCCATAAGGGCCCAACTTCATTCGCATTTCGTCCCAACGCGGCTCCAAAAAGTAGATCCCCGCAGAGACCGATCGTCGCCGAGCGGGGGAGCGACCGTCGCCGAGCCCGGTCGGCGCCCTCGTCGCGCGGGGGACCGACCGCGCTCCCGCGCCCGTGCTCGATGGCCGGTCCGAATTTCGGGTCGGTCGACGCCAGGGACCGATGGGCCGGGAGCAGGGGACCGATTCCTCCGGAACGGGGGACCGATTCCTCCGGACGCCCTGGCGCGATGCGCCTCGGGCGCGATCTTCGACCACGCGAACGGGGGACCTTCGTGGTCCGCTGCGCGCGGACGATGCGCCGAGCCCCTAGGGGACTTCCGCCGCGCGCCCAGCCGCCGAAGCGGGATGCCGCATGACGGTGACCGCCCCTTTCGCGACGGTATTCACTCGCGAAAAAGGCCGCCAGCCACAGGCTACGTGGCCTGCAACTAGGCTTGGGGACCGTGAGGCGCTGCCCCAGACGCCAGGACCCGGCCGCCGTCGCGGTCGCGATGCTCCTCGTGAGCGCCGCCGCGCCGCTGAGCGCGCAGGAGCCGGGCGATGCGGAGCTGCTGGGGGAGCTGGGCGTGTTGGCGCTCGCGGGCCCGCTCGACGCGGAGTGCGACGGGTTCGACGGCGGAGCGCTAATCCGGGCGTACGAGGCGGTGGGCGCACGTCGCTTTCCACGGGTGCCACGTCGCGCGTCGCTCCAGGGGCTCCGTCGCCACGCGCGGCTACGTCTACTGCCAGCCGTGCGCGCGTCGGAGCGTGCGCTTCGCGGGATCGATGTGCGCGCAGAGAGCGCCCTCCGACGAAGCTGCCGCGGCGACTGGATGCAGGTGTTTCACGCGCGGGCCGAGGCGTTCCTGGCCGTGGACGCACACCTGGCACCAGTCGACGCAGCGATGGCTGCGCGGGTGCAGCTCGTGCCGATGGGCCCGCGGCACGCGATGCTTCATGACGCCGGCCTCGCCGTTGCCGACGCGTGGATGCCGGCGCGCCAGTCGTTTGCCAGCGCCGTCCTCCTCGCGGCCCAAGAGCGACGCATCGGAGGAGAGGTGGAGGCGCTGCTGAGCCTGGTCCCACGGATCAAGTACCGCGCGTACCACACGGGAGTCGGCGTCGAATGGTACGACCGTCTCGAATCGATGACGTTTGCGGAGCCAGACCGGCCCGCGTGTGCGGAGCTCGACCGACTTCACGCGGAGGCGCTCCAGGAGACGATGCCGGAGCTCCGAGGGCCGACTGCCGTGTCCAGCCCGCGAGAGGAGTTGGCCTGGGTGGAGCATCGGCTCGCGCCATTCATGACGTCATTTCACGCGCACGCCGATCGCCTCGATAGCGCGGCGTTGAGCGCCTACGTCGCAGGTTGCCCGCTGCGTGCGCTTCAGCGCCTGGTACGCGTCGCTGAGGCACTAGACGACGCCGCAGGGAAGCTCGCGGATCGATGGCCACGGAGAGACACGGAGCGGGAGGTCTTCGACCCCACCGTTTGTTCGAACTCCGACGATCCCTGGGACGTGCTGCGCAGCATGGGTCGGACGTTCTTCCGGCGGGCCGTGGAGCTCGGGGCTCGCCATCGGCTCTACGCCCCACCACTGCTGAGAGCGTACGAGGGCCTGGACCGTCACGGCCGGACGCAGGGCCCCGTCGAGCTGGTCGGCACCCTTCGGCCGATGCGCACGCCCGGGGGAGCGCTTCGCCTCCCCGCGCGACCTATGGGGCCAGGCCGATAACGCTCGAGCGCCCCGTGCAGGCCACCTGGCTCACGATCCCACCACCCCGAAACGACACGCGGCGGGCTCGCTTTCGCCAGCCCGCCGCCGTCGGTTCAAGGACGCCTGAGCGTCACTCTTCGCTGCTGCCGCTCTCGCTCGGAGCCGGGGCGCCTTCGCCTCCGCCCTCGCCGCCTTCACGGCGACGACGGCGACGACGGCGGCGGCGCTCGCCGTCCCCGTTCTCGCCCTCGGCGCGCGGCGGACGATCGCCATCGTCGTCGCGGCGCGGCGGGCGCTCGCCTCCATCGTCGCGGCGCGGACGACGCTCGCCGTCCCCGTCCCGGCGCGGGC
>CALCTH010000451.1 GCA_937893795.1 uncultured Myxococcales bacterium
GCCTCCACGACGGCGTCGGCGGCCCCTCCGGCCGCGTCACCGACCGCCTCGAGGGCGCCTGCGGCAGCCTCTCCGGCCGCGTCGAGCGCGCCTTCCGCGGCCTGGGCCGGTGCGGCCTCCGTCGGCGCGGCCTCGGCCGGTGCGGCCTCCGCTGGCGCTGGCGGCTCGTTGTAGCGGGTGAGGTCGTAGTCGAGCGCGACCTCGTCCTCGGACACGGGGATGATCGAGTTCGCCGGGTCGAGGAGCGGGTCCGGGCCCACTTCGTAGGCCTCCGGGTAGTCGGCCACGAAGCTGTGCTTGATGGCCCAGGCGTACCAGTTGTCGACGGCGGTCCCCGTCAGGAGGATGCCGATGCCGCCCGTGATGGTCGTGAGCGAGGCGAACCACCAGGCCCAGCGGTGGATGGACTCGAAGGTGGCGTTGAAGCCCATGGTCCAGCGCCAGAAGAGCGCGCCGCGCTCCGCCGCCGTGCCGCGGTCGACGACCTGGCCGATCTCCCGCTCACCACCGATGTGCCCGAGCGCCAGCACCGTCGCGCCGTGCATCGCGAAGAGCAGCGTCGACCCGTAGAGGAAGACGATGCTGAGCGCGTGGAAGGGGTTGTAGAAGAGGTTGCCGTAGCGGAGTGAGAAGGCCGCGGTCCAGTCGAGGTGCGGGAAGATGCCGAAGGGCACGGCCTCGCCCCAGCTGCCCATGAGGATCGGCCGGAAGAAGCCGAGCACCAGGTAGAGCCAGATGGCGCAGGCGAAGCCCCACGCCACGTGCGTGCCCATGCCGAGCGCCTTGGCGCGCCGGTAGGTCCGGAACCACCACAGGATGATCGAGAGCGTCAGGAAGAGGCCCGCGAGGAGCCACCAGCCGCCCTCGTTCATGGGCGGGAAGCTGAGCCCGTAGGCGGGCGGCGGCGGCTCGAGGGCCAGCCAGGGCAGCTGCCGGATGAACTGGGTCGGGCTCCAGTCCACCGAGGCCAGCATGTTGAGACCGATGATCTCGAAGGCCGTGAGAAAACAGAACACGGACATCAGTCCGAGCTTGCCGAGGTAGACGGGGCCGATCTGCGGGTTCGCGAAGAAGCCGATGAGCTTGGCGAAGGCCGTCTTCTTCAGTCGTTCATCAGTGTCGAGACCCGGAGGCTCTTCCGTGGGTCCCTTGACGACGATCTGCGTGAAAATGTTCTGGTACTGGGCCATCGATCGTATCCCGCGCTCAGATGTTCCAGATGGGGAGCTCGAGCCACCAGTCCCACCACTGCGGCCAGCCCTTGGTCCAGAAGGGCCCGCTCGCGACGATGCAGACGGCGCTCCAGAAGCCCGCGTTCAGGGCCAGGAAGAGGCCCAGCCGGTGGATGCCCAGCTCGCCGATGGAGTAGCCGATGAAGTCACGGAAGAAGGAGTCCTCGTACTCCGCCGTCTTCACGCGCTCGCCCTTCTGCGGGTTCAGCGCCGAGAGGATCAGGCCGCCGTGAAGCGAGAGCGCCAACGTCGTCGTGAAGAAGAACGTGATGGCGATCATGTGCGCGGGATTGTAGTGGAAATGCAGGTACTGGTACCCGATGTTCGACACCCAATCGAGGTGCGTGAAGATGCCGTAGGGGAAGCCATGACCCCACGCGCCGAGCAGCACGGGCCGGATGACCACCAGCGAGACGTAGGCGAAGACCGCGGTGCCGAAGGCGACGGGCACGTGGTAGCCCATGCCGAGCTTCCGGCTGATCTCCACCTGGCGCAGCGCCCACGATACGAAGGCGCCGATGGCGCAGATCGTGATGAGCTGCCAGTAGCCACCTTCGGCGAGGGGGGCGAAGCCCAACCCATACTCCATGGCGGGTGGTGCGACGTTGATCTTCCAGATGTTCCAGGTCGGACCGGCGGCGGCCTCGACGAGGATGAGACCGGTTCCCACGAGGGTGAAGAAGATCGTCGTGAACCCGAAGAACCCGACGTAGAAGGGCCCGAGCCAGAAGTCGAAGAGGTCGCCTCCGACCAGGGTTCCGCCGCGTACGCGGTACCGCCTCTCAAAGCTCAGAAGGGACATTCATCCTCCCAGGAGGTCATGGCCGACGAGCGGCCGTTCTCGTCGGGGAACGCCGTCCGTCGTACCCCGAGGCTCGGCGCGACCGAGCCTCTGCGCATGCGAGGCCGTCGAGACCTCCGTCCGCAGGAGTGTAAATCTATCTAGACGCCTGAGAGTGTCAAGCAAAAGTGACGCTTGTCGGCGTCATCTCTCGACATCGCTCGCGCCGGTGGGAGCCGAGGGCTCGCGAAGGTGGGCGCCGACCCGGTCGGGTCGCTCCTCGTGGAGCAGATGACCCACGCCGGGGAGCTGCAGCAGGCGAGCGCGCGGGAGCCTCGCCGCAGCGGCGCGCTGCTGCGCGAGGGGCACCGCGCGGTCGAGCGCGCCCGCCACGAGGAGCACGTCCACGTCGAGGTCGCCGAGCGCACCCCAGAGGGGCTCGAGGTCCCACGCCGCGAGCATGCCGAGC
>CALCTH010000452.1 GCA_937893795.1 uncultured Myxococcales bacterium
GGTGCCCCGCGGCGCGCTCGAGTGGCGCCCGGCCGTCATCCGTCACCGCAACGGCCGCCGCGTCGCCAACGTGCTCGCCGAACACGCCGACGAGGTCACCTACCAGAGCGTCCTCGGCCAGCTCACGCCGGAGCTCCCCGGGCTCCTCGAGGGAGTCGCCGGCGGCGCCGTGCGGCACGAGATCGGGGGCGCCGCCGCCGAGTCCAAGAAGGCCAACGGCGCCATCGGCGCCAAGGGCCCCATCGGCGCTCTGCTCCTGGTCACGATCCTGCTGGCCGTCTTCAACAGCTTCCGGCGCACCTTCATCGTGCTGATGACGGCGCCGCTCGCCTTCCTGGGGGTCTGGCCGGGCCTCTGGGCGCTGGACCTGCCCTTCGGCTTCGTGGCCCTGCTCGGCGCCATCGCGCTCATCGGCATCGCCGTGAACGGCGCCATCGTGCTCATCGACTTCGCCGAGCTCCGGCGGAAGGAGGGCGCGAGCGTCGAGGACGCGCTCGCCCTCGCGGTCAAGGTCCGCACGCGGCCCATCCTGCTCACCACGGCGACGACCATCGCGGGCCTCTTCCCGCTGGTTCTCAGCGAGTCGACGCTCTGGCCACCGCTGGCCGCCGCGATGATCAGCGGTCTCTTCGTGAGCACGCTGCTCACGCTCGGCGTCATCCCGGCGCTCTACCGGCTGCTCTTCCGCGAGCCGAACGCCGCCGCTCCGGCGCCCGCCCCGGCCCTCGCGGCGGCGCTGATCGCCCTCGGCACGACGCTCGCGCCGAGCGCCCTGTCCGCGCAGGCAGCCACGCCGGTGCCGGACTTCGAGCTGGAGGCCGTGCTGCGCGGGGACGTGCCCGCGGAGGAGGCCGGGGAGGACACCGATGCGTCCCGGCTCACCGGAGAGCTCGCGGCGACGCTCCTCGTCGCGCGCTCCCCGGCCATGGACCAGGTCCGCGCCAACGTCGCCGTGGCGGACGCGGCCGTGCGCGAGACCCGCGTCGCGCTCTTCCCGCGCCTAGACGTGCGCGCGCGCTACACGCGCCTCTCGAACATCGACAACGACCCCATCGTCGACCTCGGACCGCAGGCGGCCAGCGCCGTGCCCCTCGTCGCCGACCCTGCCGTGCGCGGCATCCTCGAGGGGCTGCTCCTCGCGGACTCGTCCATCGAGATCTTCCGCAACCAGTTCGCCTTCCGCGCCCAGGCGACCTACCCGGTCAGCGACCTCCTTCTGCAGATCCTGCCGGGCTATCGTGCGACGCGGGACGCGCGCGCCGCCGCCGAAGCGCAGGCCGCCGTGACCCGCGCCGAGCTCACGGTGCGGGCGAAGGAGGCCTTTTACGGTCACGTACGCGCCCGGAGCCTGCTCGCCGTGGCGGAGCATCGGCGCCTCCTGGCCACCGACCGCCTCCGCCGCGCTCGGGCCGCACACGCCGCCGGGCAGGTCCCCGCCGTGGACGTAAGAGTCGCCGAAGCCCTCGACGCGAGCGCGGCCATCGGCGTCAGCAGCGCCCGGGCCGGTGTCGACGCGAGCGCCGAGGCGCTCCGGGCGCTCCTCGAGCTCCCGG
>CALCTH010000453.1 GCA_937893795.1 uncultured Myxococcales bacterium
AGGCGACCGATGGGGTCGCCGCGGCGGCCGCCGCGCTCGGTCTGCGCGAGCGAGGCCGCGCCGCCGCCGCGCTCGCGGGGCAGAAGGGAACACGAGAGATTTTTCTCTGGCTGGCGGCTGAGGGAGCCCCATGACCGCCTCCTTGGCGCGTTCCAATCGGAAGGCGCCTCGACTACACCGACGACCGAGGCTCAGCATGACGACGCATCCGCTCCTTTTGGCCCTTCTCCTCGCCCTCCCGCTCGCCTTCGGCTGCAACGCGCCCGAAGCGCCGGCGGACCCGACGCCGGAGCCCGCGGCCGAGCCGGAGGCCGATGCGCCGGAAGAGACGCCGGAGCCGCCGCGGGTGACCCGCTCGCCGGCACCGGAGGGTGCCCGTGTCTTCTTCGTGAGCCCGGCCGACGGAGCCACGGTGACGAGCCCCGTCGCGCTCTCCTTCGGCATCGAAGGCATGAACGTGTCCCCCGCCGGCATTCCCCAGGAGCACGCCGGCCACCATCACCTGGTCATCGACTCGGAGCTTCCGGCCTTCGACGCGCCGATCCCCGCCGACCAGCCCGAGCGCTACAAGCACTTCGGCGACGGCAGCACGGAGACGAGCGTCGAGCTGGCCCCCGGCGAGCACGAGCTGCAGCTCATTCTCGGCGACCACAGCCACATCCCGCACGAGCCGCCGGTGACCTCCGAGGTGATCACCATCACCGTGGCCGAGGCGGCCGAGGGCGAGGGTGCCGAGGCGGAGGTCGCCGAGGGCGAGACCGGCGAGTGAGGCGAGGCGTCAGCTCGCGAGGATCGACCCGGCGATCTTGGCGGCCATGCGGCCGTCGATCTGCCCGGGGTAGGTGGCCTTCACGGCCTTCATGAGCGCGCCCATCTGCTTCTTCTCGGAGAAGCCCTGCTCGGCGGCGAGCTTCGTGATGGCCGCGCGGGCCTCGTCTTCGGTCAGCGCCTTCGGCAGGAAACGCTGGATGACCTCGATCTCCGCGCGCTCCTTCTCGGCGAGGTCGTCACGACCGCCCGCGGCGTACTGCTCGGCGGACTCCGTTCGCGTCTTCACGGCGCGCGTGAGCACGGCGAGCTCGTCGGCTTCCTCGAGGTCGCGGCCCTTGGCCAGCTCGGCCTGACCGAGCTGGCTCTTCAGCATGCGGAGCGTGTCCCGGGCAACCGTGTCCTTGGCCTTCATGGCCGCCTTGAGCTCCGCCATGATCTTGGGTCCGAGTGCCATGACGGGAACGTAGCAGCCGGTCCGAGGGAGGCAGCCAGGCGCTACTTCTTTTCCTCGAGCTCTTCCCAGCGCGTCATCAGCGCCTCGATCTCGCCGGCCAGCACCTCACGGCGCTCCGTGAGGGCCGGCGCCTCGGCGGCCCGCTCGGCGTAGAGCGCCGGGTCCGAGAGCTCGGCGTCGAGACCCGCGAGCTCGCCTTCGGCCGCCTCGATGCGGCCCTCGAGATCGCGGAGCTCGCGCTTCTCCTTCGAGCTCAGCCCCTCGCGCGGCGGCACCGGAGCGCGCTCGCGCTTCGGCTTCTTGGCGGGCGCGGCGGCGCGGCGCTCTCCCTCGCGCTGCGCCTTCAGCCGGCGAAAGGTGTCGTAGTCGCCCACGTAGCGGGTGACCTTGCCCGCGCCCTCGAAGTCCAGGATCGACGTGGCCACGCGGTCGAGGAAGTAGCGGTCGTGGCTGACGACGAAGGCCGTGGCGTTCATGTCCACGATCATCGCCTCGAGCGCCCCGAGCGTCTGCACGTCGAGGTCGTTCGTGGGCTCGTCGAGGACCAGCACGTTGGCCGGCTCGAGCAGCAGCCGGGCCCGCGCCACGCGCGCGCGCTCGCCGCCACTCAGCCCGCGCACCTTCTCCTTGAGCCGCTCGGGCCGGAAGAGGAAGCGCATGAGGTAGGAGCGAACGTCGACCTGCTGGTCGCCCACGGTCACCTTGTCCTTGCCGTCGCGGGCGACGTTCTCCTGGATGGAGGCGTCGTCGTCGAGGCCACTTCGGCGCTGGTCGAAGTACGCGAAGCGGGTGCGTTTGCCGATGACGACCTCGCCGGCCGTCGGCGCGAGCTCACCGACGAGGGCCCGCAGGAGCGTCGTCTTGCCGGCGCCGTTCGGGCCCACGATGCCGATGCGATCACCCGGCTGGATCCGCAGCTCGAGGCCGTCCACGAGACGCTGCCCGGCGATCTCCAGGCGCAGGTCGCGCACGTCGAGGATGGTCTTGCCCAGGCGCTCGGTCTGGAGGCGAAAGGCCGTGGCCCCCGCGCGCGTCGGCCCCTGGGCAGCGAGCGCGGCCTCGGCCTTGCCCACACGGGCCTTCGCCTTCGTGCGCCGCGCGCTCGGTGAGCGCCTGAGCCACTCGAGCTCGCGGCGGAGGAAGTTCTGCCGGTTCGACTCCACGCGGGCCTCCTGGGCCTCGCGCTCGGCCTTGGCTTCGAGGTAGGCGCTCCAGCCGCCGGCGTAGCTGTGGAGGGCGCCGTCCGCGATCTCGAGCGTGCGCGTGACGACGCGGTCGAGCACGTAGCGGTCGTGGGTGACGAGCAGCACGGCGCCGGGATAGGCGCTGGCGAGATGCGCCTCGAGCCACTCGATGGTCTCCGTGTCGAGGTGGTTCGTCGGCTCGTCGAGGATGGCAAGGTCCGGCGCCTCGACGAGCAGCCGCGCCAGCGCGACGCGGCGCCGCTCGCCCCCGCTCATGGACCCGACGGGCCGGCTGAGGTCGCGTACGCCCACGTGCGTGAGCGTGGCGTCGACCACGTGGTCGCGGTCCCAGCCCCCGAGTTGCTCGATGCGGGCGGCGGCCTCGGCCTGCGTGGCAAGGAGCGCCTCGAAATCGGCGCCCGGCGCGGCCAATGCCTCGCTCGCGGCGTCGTGCGCTTCTTTGGCTTCGCGCCAGGAGCCGAGCGCCCCCCGGACGATCTCGCGCGGGGTCGCGGCGTCGTCGAGGCGCGGCACCTGCGGCAGGTAGCCGACGCGGACGCCCCGGGGCGTGACCACCTGCCCGGCGTCGGCCTCCTGAACGCCGGCGAGGATCTGCGCGAGCGTGGACTTGCCCGCGCCGTTGGCGCCGACGAGGCCCACGCGCTCGCGGGCCTCGAGGGCGAGATCGACGTCGCGGAGAAGCTCCCGCGGACCGTAGGCCTTGGCGAGGCCCTTCGCCGTGAGCACGGGCGGCATGGCCGGGGGCTTAGTGCACCGGACGCGCCGCGTCACCGGCTCGGTGGCGCCGGAGCGGCGCACGCCGCAGGCTCGGCCCATGGCGAAGAAGGCCAAAGACTCGAAGGCGCGCGTGGCCGCGGGCGATGCGCCGGCGCTCACCCAGAGCCCCTTTGCCTCGCTGCTCGGTGGCGACGCGCCCGCGCCGGCCGCGACCCCCATGGACCCCGGGGAGGTCGCCGCGCCGAGCGGGGCGCGCTTCGCCGCGAAGGTCGTCGTCCGCCGCGAGAAAAAGGGGCGCGGGGGAAAGACCGTCACCCGGATCTCCGGCATCGCCGCGGCGCACCGCGCAGAGCTCGCCGCGCGCATGAAGAAGTCTCTCGGCTGCGGCGCGACGCGGGAGGGTGAGGACGTGGTGCTCCTGGGGTCCCTCGTCGATCGGGCCGCGGACTGGCTCGAGGGCGAGGGCGCCCGCCGCGTCGTCCGCGCGACCTGAGGACCGAGCCGCGTCGCTCAGCTCAGCCGCGCCATGCGCTTCTGCGCCCAGCGGTTGTCCGGGCGCTGGTGGAGGCGTCGCGCCAGCGCCGCGCGGGCCAGGTCTCGCCGCTCGGCGCGGAGCGCCGCCTCGATGAAGAACTGCTCGAAGAGGTCCCGCTGGGCGTGGCTGCCGCCAAGCCGGAGCACCTCGCGCTGAAGCGAGGCCAAGGCTTCGACACCGTCGGCGGCGCGCCCCCGGAGCGCGAGGCTCATGGCCTCGCAGAGGGGCTGGGCGACCTCCCGCGTGACCTGCGCCTGGTCGCCCGCGCGGCCGGCGACCGTGAAGCCGCGCAGCGAGGTGAGCAGCTCCGCGCAGGCGCCGACGCGCCCCAGCGCCAGCACGTAGTGCGCGTCGGCGAAGGCCGAGCCGTGGTCCTGCGCGCGCTCGCGGGCCCGCGCCGCGAGGTCCACCCAGCGGTCGCCCACGTCGACGCCGTCGCTCTCGAGACGCCAAAGCAGCGAGGCG
>CALCTH010000454.1 GCA_937893795.1 uncultured Myxococcales bacterium
GGCGCGGGCCGAGGCCGGCTGCGGCGGGGCACGCGCCGCTCGGCGCGGCGAAAGAAGCGCTGTTCGGTGCCTTCGAGCTCGCAGGCCGGATCGCGCTCGAAGCCCGTGGGCGCGTCGCCGTCGAGCCACTGGGGCCCGCCGTAGTGGAGGGCGTCGGGGCAGGGATCGGGCACCTCGCCGCGCATCACCCGCCCCACGTGCTCGTAGACGGTCCGGAAGCGAGCCTGGGTCCGGGGCCAGCTGTAGCGCCGCGGCCAACCGCGCGGGGCCCGCCCCTCGGGGCGAAGCAGGTGCACCCAGCGACGCGGGCCAGTCTCCCGGCGCATCGGCTGCGAGTAGAGACGGACCATCGTTCGCTCGGTCATCTGCCGCAGCGCGGCCCGCTTCTTGTGCACGTGCACGATCGCCGCGCAGGCGTCGAGGTGCGTGGTCACCTCGGCGTAGCAGCTCCGCGCCTGCAAGAGCTGGAGCGGCACGAAGCGCCCGGCCTGAGCCGTCTCGGGCCGGGGAAGCGCCGCGAAGAAGGCTCCCGCGGCGAAAAAGAGCGCCATGCGCGTCGGTAGTCCCATGGTGCCAGGCCTTACGGCGGGGCGCCGCGGACCTTTGGGTCTCGCAGACGCAACGTGCCGCCGTCGGTGGTCCCTTACGCGCCTTGAGATGGGGCGTCTTCGCGCGCCCGCAAGGCGAAACGGCGAATTTTGCCCGTCGCCGTCTTGGGGAGGGTCTCCACGATCTCGATCCAGCGCGGGTACTTCCACGCCGCCAGGTGCCGCTTCGCATGGGCGAGGAGCCGGGACTCGAGGTCCTCCGGCGGTACCCCGGAGCAGACGACGAAGGCCTTCGGCTTGGTGAGGCCCTCGGCGTCTTCGCGACCGATGACCGCGCACTCGAGCACGGCGTCGTGGGTCATCAGGCAGCTCTCGATCTCGAAGGGGGAGACGTAGATGCCGCCCACCTTGAGCATGTCGTCCGCCCGGCCCCCGAAGACGTAGGCGCCGGCGTCGTCGCGCGCGTACTTGTCACCGGTGCGCACCCACTCCCCGTCGAAGGTGGCCTGGCTGCGCGCGCGCCGGTTCCAGTAGCCGAGGGCGCTCGTGGGCCCCTTCACCAGCAGCTCGCCGAGCTCGCCCTCGGCCACGTCCCGGCCGTGGTCGTCCACGATGCGGAGCTCGTAGCCGGGCACGGCCCGTCCCGTCGTGCCCGGCCGAAGCTCGCCGGGACGGTTCGAGAGGAAGATGTGCGTGAGCTCGGTGCTGCCGAGCCCGTCGAGCACGGCGCAGCCCGTGTGCGCCTCCCAACGCCGGCCGAGGTCCGGCGGCAGGGCCTCGCCCGCGGAGACGCAACGGCGAAGCCGAAGCGCATCCTTCGTGGGCAGCGCCGGATCGGCGAGGAGCTGCGCGTAGAGCGTGGGCACGCCGTAGAAGACGCTGACCTCATGACGCGTGAGCACCTCGGCGACCTTCGCCGGCGTCGGCTTGCCTCGCAGGAGCACCGTGGTCGCCCCCACGGCGAGCGGGAAGGTGAGCGCGTTCCCGAGGCCGTAAGCGAAGAAGAGCTTCGCGGCGCTGAAGCCGACGTCCTCGGCGCTCAAACCGAGCACCGGCCCCGCATAGAGCTCCGCCGTGGGCAGGAGATCGCCGTGGCTGTGGATCACGCCCTTGGGCTCACCCGTGGAGCCGCTCGAGTAGAGCCAGAAGCAGGGCTCGTCGGCATGCGTCGGGGCGGTCTCGAAACGCTCCGAGCCGCCCTCCAGGAACGCCTCCAGCGCCACGCCGGCCGAACCACCCCCGTGGGACACCAGCCGGCGTACGCCCGCGCTCGCCAGCGCCGGTCCCGCCTTGTCCATCAACGTCGCGTCCACCACCGCCGCGACCGCGCGCATGTCGCCGACGAGGCCCGCGAGGTCCCCCGTGGTGAGCATGGTGTTGAGGGGTACGGGGACGACGCCGGCGAGCACCGCGCCGAGGAAGGCGATGGGGAAGGCGACGTCGTCGTCCAGGACGAGCGCGATGCGCTGCTCGGGGACCACCCCGCTCGCGAGGAGCGCCGACGCGAAGCGCTTCGCGCGGCGCTCGAGCTCGCCGAAGGTGAGCGCGGCGTCTCCGGCCAGGTAGGCGACGGCGTCGCGGCGGGCGCCGTGCCGGCCGAGGAGGTCCGCCGCGGCGTTGTAGCGACCACTCGGGCGGGCGAAGGGCGCGGGCGCGGCAACCATCGCCGCCATCGATCCAAAGGCCCGGGGAACATGCAAGCGAGGGGGCGGAACGCCCCCTCCGGCTCGAACTTCACGCCGGAACGACTACCGTGCGGCGCCCATGGCTTCTCCCGTGCTGTTGATCCACGGCATGTGGTCCTCCGGCAGCGTCTGGGCGGGCTTCGCCGCGCGCCTGGAGGCGCAGGGATACACCGTGCGCGCGCCCTCGCTCCCGCACCACGACGCGGCAGCGCGGCCCCCCGTGGAGCTCGGTCGGCTGGGCCTCGCCGACTACCTCACGTTTCTGCGCCGCGAGGCCGACGCGCTGCCCGCCCCGCCGCTCCTGGTCGGCCACGGCCTCGGTGGCCTGCTCGCCATGCGCCTCGCGGCGGAGGGGGTGGGGTACGCGAGCGTCCACCTCGGGACGATGACCGAGGGGATCGATCTGCGGCCCCTGGGCGCGCTGCGGGACGTCGTGATGCGTCCGGGCTGGTGGCGCCGACCCGTCCGGCTCGAACGCCGCGCGGCGCTTCGCGCCTTCGCCGGGAACCTCCCGGCGAACGTGCAAGCACGCGTCCTCGACGGGCTGACCTACGAGTCCGGCCGCGCGCTTCGCGAGGTGACGCTGGGCGCGCCTCGCCGGACGCCGGCCTGGCTCGCCCCCCAGGGCCTGCCGCGGCCCTCGCTTCTCGTGCACGGCACGGAGGACCGCTTCGCGCCCATCGGCGCGGCGAAGGCGGCGGCGCGGCGTGCCGGCCCGAAGGCCACCTTCACCCAGCTCGCGGGCCGGGGCCATTGGCTGCCCGCGGAGCGCGGCTGGGAGCAGCTGGCCGACGACGTGGCCCATTGGGCGCGCAGCTTCGCGCCGTGAATCCTCACGCCTCCGTACCGTCAGACGCGCATCCCGCCGCGGTCCCGTCGGTCCGTGGTATGCGTCGCCGGAGAGGGACCATGAATCACCATCGACTTCGTCTTTTGGGACCGCTCGTCGGCGTCCTGAGCCTCGCCGCCGCGGCGGCCACCAGCACCGCCTGCACGCGCACCGTCTCGACGACGATCCCGCACCCGATGACCTCGGGGCTCACGGTCAACGAGATCCCGATCACCTACGCGGGCACGGAACGCCAGCGCGGGCTGCCCCCAGGCACCCTGAGCGACACCGGGCAGATCACGCAGCTCGACGCGACCACCATGTGCTTCGCCGTGCGCCTCGCCGACATCGACGAAGGGCGCGGGACCACGTGGACCGCGCTCGAGAACTACGAGATCACGCTGGACACGGACACGGCGCAGGCCGAGCTCCGCGTGGAGAACCCGACGCTCCAGAACGTCCAGCCGGTGTCCCAGTCCTTCAACGGGCTGAACCCGCAACGCCGGCAGAGCGGCGTCCGCCGCCGCTGCGTCGACGAGAACGACCAGGGCGAGTGCCGCGAGTGGCGGGAGGAGCCCATCTACGAGACCGTGTACGTGCCCGGCCTCGTAGCCGGCGTGACCGGCGGCGGGAGCATCTGCTTCGGTAACCAGGGCTTCGTCACGCCGCAGACCAGCCGCGTGGAGCTCCGCCTCGAGCGCCCGGCGTTCACCGTCACCTTCGAATGGAACTTCACCTGAGCGGGTGACCTCCCAGCCGGCGCCCGCAGCTCAGGTGCCGCGGCGCGTATAGAGACGGAAGGTCCAGCGACCGCTCTCCCCGGGAAGCTCCACGGGCGGCGTGCTCGTCCCGAGGCGCTCCTCGAGGGCGTGCGGAGAGAGAAACTCGGGCCCGAAGGCCGGGCCCGGCAGCCGGGACTCCTCGAAGACGGAGAGGCTCAGCTCGTCCACGAGGCTCGGCGCGTCGTAGAGCGCGCGGCTCGCCGTCGGGCCCGCCTCGATGGAGACGCGGGCGCCGCCGCGCGCGGAGCGGAGCCCGGCGACGGCGCGTAGGGGGGCGGGGGCCACGAGGGCCAGCCCCGCGAC
>CALCTH010000455.1 GCA_937893795.1 uncultured Myxococcales bacterium
GGCGTTCGCCGAGGCGGCGCCGCGCGACGACGCCGCGGCGCCCGCGCCGGAGGTCGACGTGACCCTCGGCGGCGCGCTCCCGCTGCCCACGGCCGAGGGTCTCCGTCGCCTCGAGCCCCTCGGCGAGGGAAATCCAGCCCCGCGCTTCGCGCTGCCGGACGCCGAGGTGCTCGACGCCCGCTCCGTGATGGACGGGCAGCACTTGAAGCTCCGCGTCCGCTTCGAAGACCGGGTGCTCAGCGCCTTCGGCCGCGCCATGGCGCATCTCCTCGACGAGGGCATCGACGAGACGGGCCGCTGCGTCACGCTCCTCGGCCCGCTACGCCCCGACGGCTGGCGCGGCGGCGACGCCATCGAGATGGACCTGAGCCACGTGCTCTGAGGCTGAGCGCGCTCAGCGCCCCGTCCACACCGGGTCGCGCTTCTCGACGAAGGCCCGGAGCCCCTCGCGCGCGTCGTCCGTGCCGAGGATTCCGAAGAGCTCCTTCCGCAGGAAAGGGAGGGCCTCCTCGAGGGGCATCTCCCGCTGCCGGTGAAAGGCGCGCAGGCCAAGCCGGAGCGCCGTGGGGGATTGAGCGGCGAGCTTCCCGGCGAGCTCCGCCGTGGCGGCATCGAGCGCGTCGTCGGGCACCACGTCCGTGAGGAGGCCGAGGGACTTCGCCTCCGCCGCGCTCAGGCGTTCGCCGAGCAGCATCATCCGCATCAGCTCGCGCCGGGGCACGATCTGCTGGAGGAGCGCCATGATCATCATGGGAAAGAGGCCGCGCTTGACCTCCGGCGTGCCCAGCCTGGCGCTCTCGCACGCCACGGCGAAGTCGCAGGCCGCCACGAGCCCGAGGCCGCCGCCGTAGCAATGCCCGGGGACGCGCGCGATGGTGGGCTTTCCGAGGTCGCGGAAGCGGAGGAGCAGGTCCGCGAAGTCCCCCTTCGGCGCCAGGTCGCCGGCGCCCATCTGCTTCAGGTCGCCCCCCGCGCTGAAGGCCTGTCCGGCGCCCGTGAGGACGATCACGCGCACGGCATCGGACTCCCGCGCGTCGTCGAGGGCGTAGAGCAGCTCGTTGACCATCTGCGGCCCGAGCGGATTCTTCCGCTCCGGCGCGTTCAGCGTGAGCGTCGCGATGCCGTCGCCGGAGTCGACGAGGAGGGTCCGGTAGTCCCGCGTTTCCATGGCTGGGGACGCTACCTCAAGGTCTGCCTCCGCGGGTCCCCGGCGCCACCGCGCCTCGCTTCGAACGATGGCGGGTGGTCGGGACACGGAAAAGCCAGCCCCATGGGGGGTCAGAATCTGCGATGCCTGCCGTGTGAGTCGGTAATTGCGGGGGGCGTAGCCGCCGACTAGGCTCCGCCCGAACTGGAGGGGACGTGGCGATCCAGCGAGCCTTCGAGATGACACGGACGCGGCCCCGGAAGGGCCTTTCCCGCGGAGCGGGAGCCATCGCTTTGGGCCTCCTCTTGGCCACCCTCGTCGGCAGCGCCGCGCCCGCCCAGGCGCAGGGCGACCCGGTCGCGGTGCAGCAGGGAATCGACGCGAGCCCCAAGGGCACCATCGGTCTCGGGATCATCGGAGCCGAGCTCGGCTTCATGTTCCCGGCGCTGATGGGCCGCGCCGTCCCCGCCTTCCACGACACGTGGGCCTTCATCGTCTTCCCCACGGCCTTCGCGGCCGGCGGGGCCGTCGCCGGCTGGTTCGCCCTCGACAGCCCGAACCGGAGCGAGGCCGCCGTAGGCGTGCTGGTGGGCAGCTTCGCGCTCCTCGTCCCGACGCTGGTGATCACGCTGGTCTCCACGGCCTACGACCCCGACCGGGACATCCGGGAGGCCTCGGACGCTGCCCCGCCGGCCGAGGTCGACGAGGACGCAGCGCCAAGTGAGGCGCGTCGCCTGCCCTCGGAGCCCGTGGACCCGCGCGTGGTCGCGATGCGGGCCGGTACCGGGCTCCTCCGGGTCCAGGAGGGCCGGCTTCACCTCGGGATGCCCGGGGTGAGCGTCGTGCCGCGCTATTCGCCACAGGAGCTCTCGCTCTACGGCGGCCAGCAGGACCACGAGGTTCGCCTGAGCCTCTTCAGCGGCGCGTTCTGAGCGTCGTCGCGCGGACGCGGCGGACCCTCGAGGAACGCCGGTTGCTCTGCGGCGGCGGCCCCGTGCTCGTCGGCTGCTCGGGCGGTGGCGACAGCGTTGCGCTCACCGTCATCCTGGCTCAGCTCGCCGAGGAGCGCGGTCTCACCCTCGCGGTCGCCACGGTGGACCACGGGCTCCGGCCCGAGAGCCGGGAGGAGGCGTCCTTCGTGCGCCGGCTCGCCGAGGGCCTCGGTCTCCCCCACGCCGCGCTCGAGGTGACGCTGGGAGCCGGCTCGCTTCAGGCGGAGGCGCGCCGCGTCCGCTACGCGGCGCTGCGCGCCCACGCGCGCACGCTCGGGGCGCGGCGCATCGCCGTTGGCCACACCCTCGACGACCAGGCCGAGACGGTGCGCTTCCGCGCGCTCCGCGGGACCGGTATCGAAGGGCTGGCGGGCATCGCGCCCGCGCGGGCCGATGGGGTCGTGCGGCCCCTCCTCGACTGCCGTCGCGCCGCGCTACGCGCCTTCCTCGAGCGCCGCGGCGTTCCCTACCTCGACGATCCGAGCAACGCCGATCCGCGCTTCGCTCGGACCCGCGTCCGGGCGCTCTGGCCAGCGCTCGAAGCCCTCGATCCTCGGGCGGCCGAGCACCTCGCGGCCCTCGGAGACGACGCGCGGGCCGCCCGTTCGAGCCTGGCCTCCCGCGCTCGGCGCTGGCAGGTCCGGGCCGAGGAACGCGGTGCGCTCCGGCTCAGCGTGCTCCGCGCCATGGCACCGGCCACCCGGCGCCGGGTCTTGGCCCGCTGGAGCCGCGCCGCC
>CALCTH010000456.1 GCA_937893795.1 uncultured Myxococcales bacterium
CGCCCGGCGGCGTTGCACCGCAGCGAGGCGGGGCTCCGCGGCGGGCGACCCGTGGGCTGGCGCGACGTGCTCGTCGCGCCCTCCCTCCCGGGCGCTCCCACCGAGCAGGCCGACATGGGAGCCCTCGAGGGCGCGCTCCGCCCGCCCTACGACCTCGGGGCCCTCGAGGTGCGCTACTCCGGCGTGCCGCTGCCGCTCCGCCTCGGCATCTGGCGCTCGGTGAGCCACAGCTACAACGCCTTCGCCGTCGAGGGCATGGTGGACCGCCTCGCGGAGGCCGCGGGTGAGGACCCCGTGGCCTTCCGCCGGCGCCTGCTCCCCGAGGACGGCGAGGAGCGGCAGGTCCTCGACCGGGCCGCGGCGATGGCGGACGCCGCGCCGCTCCCGGCCGGGCGCGCCCGCGGCGTCGCCGTCCACGGCTGCTACGGCAGCGTGTGTGCGCAGGTCGCCGAGGTCAGCGTGGAGAACGGCGCGCCGCGCGTCCATCGGGTCTGGGCCGCCGTGGCCTGCGGCGCGGTGGTCAACCCGCTCACGGTGGAAGCGCAGCTCGAGGGCGCCGTCGCCTTCGGGCTCACGGCCGCCCTGCACGGGCGCATCGACGTCCAGGCCGGCGCCGCCGTACAGAGCAACTTCCACGACTACCCGCTGCTCCGGCAGGGCGAGATGCCCGCGGTTCAGGTCGCCATCGTGGACGTGCCGCGCACGCCGACGGGCGTCGGCGAGCTCGGCGTGCCGCCCATCGCGCCGGCCGTGGCGAGCGCGCTCCACGCGCTCACCGATCGCTGGCCCGAGAGCCTGCCCTTCGCCCTCGCGTAGGGGATCCGGTCGCGCGCGCTCAGGGAGCCAGGAGGCCCTTCAGGCCGAGGGGCAGCGCCTTCGCGCCCCCGGGGAGCTTCCGCTCGAGGTCGCCGAGCAGCTCCGTGGCCGTCAGCTGGCCGTAGTGGGTCACCGTGCGGGCGAAGCACTTCAGGTCGAGGGTGCTCAGCATGGTGTCCGCGAGGCCGAAGGGGAGCATCGAGGGGATGAAGCCGCGCGCGTACTCCAGCATCCAGGCCTGCTCGGGGATCCTGTAGCCCTTCACCTTGTCCGCCGGCAGGTAGGCGGTGGTCCCCGGCGTGTTCACGGTTCGCTCGGACTCGCCCTCGATGTACGTCCACATCTCGCCGTGGAAGACCCAGTCGTAGACGTCCGTCGGGTAGCGCCCGCTGTGACCCTCCGTACCGATCGGCGTCCCGAAGAGGATGAGGTACTCCTTGAGCGACGCGTGGAGCAGCGTCAGCTGACCCATGGCGCCGCCGGCGTTGTTCATCACCCAGCGGCGCGGACCGTCGTAGATGTGCCCGGGGTAGCGCTCGGCCAGTCCATGGGTGATGGCGTCGAAGGCGTCTTCGACGGGCTTGTCCACCCCCAGCTTCGCGAGCTCACCGAGGACGTCGGGGTCTAATACATATCCCAGGGGCCGGAGGTGTAGCGCCGCGGCGCGGCTCTGACCACGGCCCTGCTCACGCAGCGAGGAGCGCGTCGCGCTGCTCGGCGACGCGCGCGACCAGCGTGGCGACCTGCTCGCGCTCGAGGCCGAGGCGCTCGGCGACGGGGCCGAGCATGGCGTCCGCGTCCTCGGGGGCGGCCTCGAGCGCGTCCGCCAGCCGGTCCGAGGCCCAGACGAGCCGAGCGAGGTCCTGCGCTCCGGGCCGCGCGGCCTCCGGGTCGTGATGGTGCGCGATGGCCTCGCAGAGCCCCTCCGGCAGGCCCCAGGCCTGCGCCACGAGCCGTCCGACCTCGCCGTGGTCGAGCTCCAAGAGCTCTCGCTCCGCCGCGAGCGGCGTCTCCCGCGCCTGGCATCGCGCGATCTCGAGGAGGCCCAGCAGCGAGGGCTCCAGGTGCCGCGAGACCAGCACCGCACCGATGTCCTGGAGGAGTGACGCGGTGAACGCTTCGTCGGGGGAGGCCGTGGCCATCTTCTTGGCCAGCGCCTCGGCGGCGAGGGCGCTCGACACGGAGCGCTTCCAGAGGTCACCGGGGCCGTAGCCGTAGCCGGGCGCCGCGGCTTCGAGGGCGCCCCGCACCGCCGCGCTGAGCGCGATGGCCAGGACCGTGCGCGCCCCGAGACGCCCCACGGCCTGCTGCAGCGTCCGGATCTCCGCGCGTCCGACGAAGGCCGGGGCGTTGGCGACCTGGAGCACCCGCGCGGTCAGCGGCGCGTCGAGGCGCACGATGCCGATGGCATCCGCCAGGGCCCACTCCTCGCCGGCGAAGAGCTTACGTAGCCGGTGCACCGAGTCCGGAAGGGGCTCGACGCCGAAGGCATCGTCGATGAGCTGATCCGGCAGTTCCGAGAGGTGCAAAGGGGGCTCCGGGTCGGGGAACGACCGCCGGGTCCCCCCCCTGAACCCTGCCCCGAGCGTCCGGCCGCCGCGCTACTCGCAGAAGTTCTCGAGCGCAGGCGTGATGTACGTGAAGGCGAAGCACATCTCGTCCTGGGTCCGCAGTCCCGCGCGTACCGGGTCCGCGCTCGCGTTGCGGTAGTCGCAGCGCACGGTGAGGCGCTGCCCCGCCTCCAGCGCGAGCGGCAGGTCGTAGAAGAGCTGATTTTCGAAGGACCAGCCGTCGAGGCGCAGGACCTCGGCGCCATCCACGAGAACCTCGAAGGAGGTGCCTATCTCGTGCATGTGCGGCATGGAGGCCAGCACCGTGACGTCCTCCCGGACCGTGCAGGTCGTCTCGGCGCTCGATTCGCTTCGCGCGGGTACGACGAAGCCGAAGGCCCCCGGGCCCGGGTCGCTCATGAGGTACTCGGTGCCCACCGGGTCGCCCACGAAGCGCCGCACGCCGGAGCTGTCGGCGACGTCGGGGAGCGCAGCGCCGTTGTTGTAGTGAATCTCGAGCCGGAGCTCGTCCTCGGGCCCGAGGCGGATGCCGCCCTCGGGAAACTCGAAGGCCCCCGTGCCCGGCGCCCACGTGTAGAGGTAGCGCATGGCGCGGCCCGGCTGCGCGCGTTCGAGCGTCAGGTGGTGAACGACCCGCGCGTCGTCGACGACGGCTTCGAAGCGACGGATGAAGCGCTCCTCGGCGACGACGCCCGTGAAGAAGAAGTCCTGGTAGCGGTCGACGTCCCCGGGTCCGACGACGTAATCCTCGGCCGTGACGTCGACCGTGGTGAGCCCGGCGGGCGGGTCCGCGGGCGCGCTGAAGGGAGGCCGGGACGCGCTCGGCCCGGTGGGCGCCTCGACCCCGAGCGCGCCGCAGCTCGCCCAGCGCACGATGGCGTCGCGTTCCGCGAGCTCGGGCTGGGGCGCACCGACCGGCGGCATGGTGCCCTCCGCGATGCGGATCGCCATGCGGTCGACGATGCGCTCTCCCTCGGGGCCTTCGACGAGCGTCGGGTAGCGAGTGAGCGGGAAGGGCGCTCCGAACTGCGGTTCCTCGCCATGGCAGGAGAAGCAGCGCTGCTCGAGCAGCGGCCGCAAGGTCGCCTCGTAGGTCGCCTCGTCCGGAACGCACGCGGGCGCGACCATCTCCGGGCCGCCGTCGCCACAGGCGAGGGCAAGGGCAAGCAGCGTGAGGGGGACCAGCGACAGGCGTCGCGAGGGGGAAGCGGGGCGGGCCATGCGTGCCAGTGGGGCGGCCTTCGAAAAGCGGCTCATGCTCATGGGTACGTCGAAGCGAGCTTGCGTTGCGGGGGTGTCGTGCCGTCCGGAGCGTCTCATGCCAGCACGCGGGCGACGAGGAGGAGCCCGACGGCGGCCGTGACGAGGTAGGCGATGACGCGCGCACGCCGTCGCTCCGGCCGCGGCAAGGCACGTCGCCGGCGCGTGCCGGGCGCCACGCCCAGCACCAATACGAGAGTCCCGAGCGCGGCTCCGACGGTGGCCGTGAGCGTCGCGGCTTCTGGCGCCGCGGCGCCCCACGCCGGCGCCAGGCTCCCGCCCCAGGCCGGCGCGAGCACGGCGACGGCGAAGGCTCCC
>CALCTH010000457.1 GCA_937893795.1 uncultured Myxococcales bacterium
CGCCCCGGATCCCGGCGCACCGCGGGCTGGCTGGCCGTCGAGCGGCGGGAGGGCGGAGCGGGGCCGCGATCCCGCGCATCGTCGGGGCGCGCGGGTGGAATGCTGGGCTGGGAGGCGCTTCCACGCGGCGGCTCGCTCCCCGCGGGCTCGAGCTCCACGAGGCTCACGTCCTCCTCGATGGGGATCGCGTCCGAAGAGGCGAACTCCGAGGCCTCGAGGATCGCGCTGTCGTCGTCCGCGAGGGGCAGGGCGTCGCTGTCGTCGTCGATGTAGAGCTCGGGTCCGTCGGCCTCGGGCTGCACCACGACGGCGGCGGAGGGCACCACGGACACGCGCTCCTCGTTCGGCGCCGTCGGCGCACGTGACGCGACGGAGCCCGGCTTCGGCGCGTAGGCCGCCAGGGCCTGCCGCGCCTCGGCGTCGCGCGGGTCGAGCTCGAGGATGCGCTTGAGCACGCGGGCCCGGCCCTCGAGGTCGCCGCGCTCGTAGAGGATGCGGGCGATCTCCTTGTAGACGCTGATCGTCTTCGGCGACTGCCCGAGCAGGTGAAAGGCGCGCGCCAGCAGCTCGAGGGTGACCACGTCCTTCGGGTCGTGCTGGAAGAGGAGCTGCAGCTTCGCGAGAGCGCGCTTGGCGTCGTTGCGCTCCAGGTAGCGTTCGGCGAGCTCCCGGGCGAGCCCCGTGTCTTCCTGCCGGTGGTAGAGGAGGCGCTCGGCGACCTTCAGGTAGTCGTCGACGCGCCCCTGCTCGTCGAGGAGCATGGCGCCGGCCTCGAACTCCTGCGCCGCCTCCGCCATGCGGCCGGCCTTCGAGAGCGCCTCGGCGTGCCGGATGCGCACCGGCACGTTCTCCGGGTCGAGGTCCGCCATGCGCGCGAGCGTCGCGAGCATCGAGTCCACGTCGCCCTGCTGGCTGTGTGTCGCCGCGATCTCCTCGTAGGTCGCGAGCGCGTCGCTCACGAGCTGCAGGTTCTCGTACATCTCCGCCAGGCGGAGCTGCACGTCGATGCGCATGGGCTGGAGCTTGAGGATCTGCTTGTAGACGGCGACGGCCTTCAGGAAGAAGCCCTGGCCGGCGTAGTGCTCGGCCACCCGGTGGTAGGTCTGGCCCGCCTTCTGCGCGTCACCCTTCCGCGTGTGCAGGTCGCCGATCTTCAGCCACGTCCGAACGTCCCGCGGATCGGCTGCGACGAGCTTCTCGTACTCCGCGATCGCGCGGTCGTAGTTGCCCCTGCTCAGATGCTTCTGAGCCGTGCTGAGTACTTTGTTGCGGTCGACCGCCACCGTCGCTCAACCCCTCCGGAAAGCGCACGAATCTCTGCGCCTCCAGGCTTCGCTCCCGGAATCACATCGAAAACGCCGGAATGGGCTACCGCGGATGCTAGCCGGCGCCGAGATCATGGGTCAACGGTCGCGCATGCGATCGCTGTACCGTTCAGTACTCGGTCAATCCAAGCGCGAGAGGAAGCGCGTCGAGAGGGCGCCGCTCGCGAAGTCGGGATGCGCGAGGATGCGCCGATGCAGCGGGAGATTCGTCCGGATGCCTGAAATCAAGGTCTCGTCCACGGCCCGCTGGAGGCGCCGCAACGCCGTCGCCCGGTCCGGGCCCATGGCGATGAGCTTCATGAGAAGCGAGTCGTAGGCGCCGGGCACGCGGAAGCCACCGTAGATGCCGCCATCGACGCGCACGCCCGGGCCCCCGGGTACGTGGAGCTCGTCGATGAGCCCGGGCCAGGGCGCGAAGGTCTCCGGGTCCTCGGCGTTGACGCGGACCTCGATGGCCCACCCGTCGAGCGGGACCAGGTCGTCCTCCATCGGCCCGAGGCTCACGCCCTCGCCGCGGGCGATGCGGAGCTGCTCCATGACGAGGTCGACGCCGGTGATCTCTTCGGTCACCGGGTGCTCCACCTGGATGCGCGTGTTCATCTCCAGGAAGGCCAGGTTCCCCTTCTCGTCCATGAGGAACTCGAGCGTGCCCGCGGAGACGTAGCCCGTGTCGCGCATCGCCTCGCCGATGGTGCGGGCGGTCGCGCGGCGGAGCTCGTCCGTCATGGCGACGCTCGGCGCCTCCTCCACGAGCTTCTGGTGCCGGCGCTGGATGGAGCACTCGCGCTCGCCCAGCACCCACACGCCGCCTTCGCCGTCGCAGAGCACCTGGAACTCGATGTGCCGCGGCTCCTCGACGAAGCGCTCGATGAAGAGGTCCGGGTTCTTGAAGCCGGCGACGGCCTCGGCGCGCGCCTGCGGGAAGGCCGCCTCGAGCTGCTCGGCGTTCCGGCAGATCTTCATGCCGCGGCCTCCGCCGCCACCGGAGGCCTTGAGCATCACCGGGTACCCGATGCGGTCGGCCTCCTGGATGGCGTGCCCCTCATCCTCGAGGACGGCGCTGCCCTCCATGAGCGGCAGGCCGAGCCTCTTCGCCAGCGCGCGCGCGCGCACCTTGTCGCCCCACATGCCCATGTGCTCGGGCTTCGGGCCCACGAAGGTGAGCCCGCACTGGGCGCAGATCTCCGCGAACTCGGCGTTCTCGCTGAGGAACCCGTAGCCCGGATGCACGGCTTCCGCGCCCGTGACCTCGGCGGCGGCGATGAGCTGCGGGATGTTGAGGTAGCTCTCCGTCGCCGGCGGTGGGCCGATGCACACGGCCTCGTCCGCGAGGCGGACGTGGAGCGCCTGCTCGTCCGCCGTGCTGTGCACCGCCACCGTGGAGAGGCCGAGCTCGCGGCAGGCGCGGATGACCCGAAGCGCGATCTCGCCTCGGTTGGCGATGAGGACCTTTTGGAAGGTCATGGGGCGCCTACTTCTTCTCCACGCGGAAGAGGCGGTCGCCGTACTCCACGGGCTTGCCGTTCTCCACGAGGACCTCGAGGACCGTCCCGGAGAACTCGGCCTCGATCTCGTTCATCAGCTTCATCGCCTCGACGATGCACAGCGTCTGACCGGCGGCGAAGTCCTGACCCGCGTCCACGAAGGCGGGGGATTCGGGCTTCGGCGAGCGGTAGAAGGTCCCCACGAAGGGTGACGTGATGTAGTCGCCGGGCGGCTCCGGCGTCACGCTCGGGCCGGGCATCGGCGCCGGCGCCGCGATGGTCGCGGGTCCCGGGGCCATGGGGTAGGGCGCGGCCATCACGGTGCCTTGCACGCCACCGCGCTTCATCACGATCTTCTCGTCGCCTCGCTCCAGCTTCAGCTCGTCGACGTCGAACTCCTGCAGCGCCTTCATCAGCTCGCGGAGCTGGTCGAGGTCGATCTCCATGGCGTCTCTCCCTTGGCCCGCGACGGGCCCCGCCGCCGGCGTTCAGCGCGCGTCGGCGTGGGCCGACAGATAGTCGAGGAGCCCGCGGAGGCCAAGGAGGTAACTGGTCGGTCCGAAGCCGGTGACGGTGCCCACGCAGGCGGGTGCGACGTGACTCACGCGTCGGGCCGGCTCCCGCGCGTGCACGTTGGAGAGGTGGACCTCGACGCAGGGAAGGCCCACGGAGCGGAGCGCGTCCGCGAGGGCGAGGGAGGTATGCGTGAATGCGCCGGGGTTGAAGAGGAGCCCGTCCGCGGCGTCCCGTGCATCGTGGATGGCGTCGATGAGCGCGCCCTCGTGATTCGACTGGAGCGACCGCGCGGTGGCGCCGCGGGCCTGGGCCTCGGTGGCGATCTGCGCGTCGATCTCCGCGAGCGTCGTCGTCCCGTAGACCTCGGGCTCCCGGACGCCGAGCAGGTTCAGGTTCGGCCCGTGGAGCACCAGGATGCGGGGCCCGGCCTCGCCCATCACTCGAGGTCGGCGAGGAGCTTCGGGCTCCGGGTACGCAGGAGGAAGCGCGCCTTGCCCACGTTGCCGCCGGGTGAGAGCGCCACGGCGACGAAGTAGTCGTCGTTCAGCAGGCGCACGATGGTGAGCAGGCGCTCGGCGCGCACCGCGAACTCCTTCGCCTTGCCGCTCTCGAGCATCTCCGCCGCGTGCATCACGCTGCGGAGAATCACGCTGTATTCCATGCCGACGGACTCGATGTCGACGTCGGTTCCGTCCCGCAGGTACTGGTCGACGGGGATGCCGTCGAAGCCCATGAGGAGGCTGGCGACGCCGCCGTCCGTGTTGTCGACCACTTCGCGCAGGACTTGCTGGAACATCGCGCCTCGCATCTCCGCACGAGGGCGCCGGGGCGTCAAGAATGCGGGGACCCGCCCACCTCGCTTGACAGGCCGCAGGGACCAGCTACACACGCGGTCCCTTTCCCGCGGACGTGGCGGAATTGGCAGACGCGCTGGATTAAGGATCCAGTGGGGTAAAACCCGTGGAGGTTCGACTCCTCTCGTCCGCACCCCAGGGCCTGGGGCCCTTCTCAGGACTCGGTCGCCGGCGACCACCGAAACAGCCCGGGCTACGTGGACGAAGGTCCACCGCGCCCCGGGCTTTTTGGTTTGCGGCGCCGCTCCGCGCGCCACGGCGGCGGCGAGCTCCGCTCAGGCCGTGACGCTCAGCAGCCGCGTGAGGCGAGCGACGAGGGGCAGCGAGGGCAGCAGGCCGTGCACCTCGCGGCTGCCCTCGCGCGTCGCGTCGAGGACCTGCCGGGTCACCTCGCCTCGCGGGTCGGGCAGCCCCGAGCGCGGCTCGAGCTCCATGCGCGAGAGCGCGAGCACGAGCTCGCTCTCGGCCCGCAGCGTCACGTCCGGGATACCGACGATGCCGGCGTCGACGGTCACGCGCCCGCGCTCGAAGCGCAGCGTCACGGCTTGTCCGAGGTCCTCGAAGACGAGCGCCACCCGCCCCCGCATGCGCGCGAGCGTGGCCTTCTTCGCGGGGCGCTCGTCGAGGTTCGCCCGGATGAGCTGCGCCAGCATGCCCGCCATGGGCTGCTCGGCCGCGCCGGGGGCCAATACGATGCAGGGCTCCATAGAACGCTCCTGGGGCCCCTCAGTGCGGGAATTCCGTCGGCACGCGCGTGGCGCTCACGACGAGGGCGCGGCTCGACTGCACGAAGCGAAGCATCGTCGGCAGGTGCCCCGTGGTCATCTTGAGCTTGCCCTCCATCATGGCCTTGATGGGGTCGCGCTCGCCCTCGATGACCTCCTTCCACATCGCGTAGGGGGCCACGATGACGAAGGGCGTGCCCTCCACGGCCTCGAGGCCGTGCACGTGACGCGCGCCGCGGCAGACGCCCTCGTGCACGTCGAGGATCATCCCCGGCTCGGGGTCGAAGCCGAGCGAGGCGTCCTTCTCGATGACCATGGCCACCGCGCCGAAGGTCCACGGCTTGCCGTAGCGTCGGTAGTCCTCGCTCGCGTTGACGGCGTCGGCGAAGGCCTGTGTCCAGGCGTCGGAAGGGAAGGGTAGCGCGCTCACGCCCACCCGATAGCACGCGGGCCGCGCCGCGCGAGACGCTCGCCTTGCCTGGCCTACGCCAGGCGTCAGGCTGCCGCCGTGCTTCTCCGCGCACGGGGCTTCGAGGCCGCCGGCGTACGCCACGGCTTCGCCACCCGGCGTGGCGGCGTCAGCGCGGGGGCCTTCGCGTCCCTCAACCTCGCCCGTGACGTTGGCGACGACCCCGACGCCGTGGCGGAGAACCACGCACGCCTCGGTCGCGCCCTCGGCTACGCGCAGCTCTTCGAGGTGAGCCAGGTCCACGGGGAGGTCATCCACGAGGTCGGCGCGGGCGACGACCCGGCGCTCGTCCGAGCGCGGGAGGCCGACGCGCTCATCGCCGAAGGACGCGGGGTGGCCATCGGCGTACGCACGGCGGACTGCTTGCCCTTGCTCCTCGCGGACCCTCGCGCCGGCCTCGTCGCGGCCGTGCACTGCGGCTGGCGGGGCGTCGCGAGCCGGCTCGCGTCCAAGGTCGTTGCGCGCCTCCTCGCCCGGGGGGCACGGCCCGAGGCGCTGAGAGCCGCGCTCGGCCCGCACATCCGCCGGTCCCGCTTCGAGGTGGGGGAGGAAGTCGCGGCCCCGCTCCTCGCGGCCGCGGACGGCGATGCCCGCGTCATCGATCGCTCGCGCGCCCGGCCCCACGTGGACCTCGCGGCCATCGTCGAGGGCCAGCTCCGCACCGCGGGCGTCGTCCATGTCGAAGACGTCGGCGGGTGCACGCACGCCGAGCCGGAGCGCTTCTTCTCTCACCGTCGCGACGCGGGACGGACGGGCCGGCATCTGGCCGTCGTCGTGGCCTGAGGCCGCGGCCAGCCCACGTGGGAGTGGGAAGTGACTCGGGCCGAGCACGACGGCTGCGCGGGGGGCGCACATGCTCAGCCCGAGCCTCCTGCGGCTAGTGCAAGCGCGGGGCCAAGGGTGGCCAGCGCGGAGACGCGCGGGATTTTCCAACATGTGCCGCCGAATGCAGGTGTTTCGCTGCCTCGAGGCGTCGGCCGCAGCCGACGACCGTCGGCTCCAGCCTACGTTCGCGCCCGTCGCTGGTGTCTCGAGGCCCCGGCGAGGGCCCACGGACCCCCGGCCCGAGCCCGCTCAACGAAGGTCGTGGCGCTTCAGCAGCGTGAAGAGGTGCGAGCGATCCATGCCCGCCTCGCGCGCCGCCTGGGCCACGTTGCCGCCCGTACGCTCGAGCC